>JAKLDR010000102.1 GCA_022703445.1 Planctomycetota bacterium
GACCGCGCCGCCCGCCATTCCGGGCTTTGCCGTTGAACCGTCCGGACCGCCGAATAAGATGCTCTCCTCATGACCGCCGAGCAAGCCGCCGCCGGAGCCGCGCCGCTCCCGAACGCGCCCCGCGAGTCCGAAGTCCAGGTCGAAGCCTACCGCGGGCCGCTGGACCTGCTCCTCCACCTCATCAAGGAGGAGGAGGTCGACATCTACGACATCCCCATCGCCAGGATCCTGGAGCGCTACCTGCGGACCATCGAGAGCCTGCCGATCCTGGACATCAACACCGCCGCGGACTTCATCCTGATGGCCGCGACGCTGATGGAGATCAAGAGCCGGCAGATGCTCCCGCCGGAGCAGCGCGAGGCCCTGGAGATCGAGGAGGAGGACCCGCGCACCGACCTGGTCCGGCAGCTCCTGGAGTACCGCCGCTTCCGGGAGGCCGCCGACGAGCTGGGCGGCTTCGCCGAGCGCCGGGCGCTGCTCTTTGGCCGTGCGCGCTTCGGCCAGGGAGTGGACTTCGGCGAGAAGCCGCCGGCCGATCCCTCCGAGGAGCTCAAGGAGGTCACCCTCTACGACCTGATGACCTCCTTCGAGCGGCTGATGAAGGCCACCCTCGACGACCTGCCGCGCACCATCCTCTACGACGACATCTCCGTTGAGGAACGCATCGAGGAGCTCAAGCTGAAGCTCGCCGCCGTGGAGCAGTTCGGGTTCCGGAACATGCTCAGGGAAGCCGCCGACAAGGCCGACGCCGCCGGGATGTTCGTGGCCCTGCTCGAGGCCGTCCGCCGGCGCATCGCCACGGTCTTCCAGCCGGACCCGCTGGGCGAGATCTACGTGCAGCCGCGCGGCGAGCGTCCGGACTCGGCCTTCGCACCCTCCGCCGAGGAGCAGGACAAGCTGCCCACCACCAGCTCGCTGGCCGCCCGGAAGGGCAGCTTCACCGCCTTCACCAACACCGCCGAGGAGGAGGCCGAGCTCGCCGCCGAGGAGGAGTTCGCCGGCGACGCCGAGGGCCGCAAGGCGGTCATGCGCCTGGAAGCCGCAGTGCGCCGCGCCGAGGAGGCCGTCCAGCGCTTCGTGACCGGCCAGAAGACGCCGCCGGCCCCGCTGGCCGTCACCGTCCGGCAGTGGGACCGACCCGGCGAGGCCGCGGTCGTGCCGCTGCCCGCCCCCTCCGCCGCCTCCGGGGCCGGAGAGGCCGAGGCCGACGTGCCAGGCGAGCCGGCCGCCACCGAACTCTTCTCCGAGGGCGTGCCCGCGGCCGCCGCGGCCGCAGCGCCCCGGACGATCGCCGACATCCTCAGGTCACTATGGGTCTCCGGGCCGGACGCGCCGGAAGTCGATTCCGGGGCGGCGCCGGCGCCCGCCACCGAGGCGGCGGCACCCGAGCCGGCACCGGCACAGGCTCCGGCGCCCGAACCGGAGACGCCCCGGACCGCGGACCAGGCCACGGCCGCGCCGGCCGGACCAGCGCCCGCCGAGCCCCCCGCCGCGGTCGCCTTCAACGTCGGCGGCCCGGGGATGACCCCGCGCGAGATCGTCAAGGCCAGCCTGGCCTTCGCCTCGCCGCCGAGAATCGTCTACGGGATGGACCCGGAGGCGGGCTTCCCCCGCGACTTCCTCTCGGTCCGGCGCCGGCCCGCGCCCAACAGCCGCGCCACCGACTGGGCCCCGGCCGGCCCCGACGAGGAGCGCTGGGACGAGTGGGGCAACCTCTGGCGGCGCCTGGGCGGCATCACCAAGGGCGAACCCAAGGTCGGCGTGCTCGAGGAGAGCTGGGACCAGCTCGACAGCTACGAGTTCCCCCGGACCGACGCCAAGGAGCTCTACGCGGATGCCGCCGAGCGCGTCAAGCAGCTCCACTCCGAGGGCCTCTTCGCCTTCGGCTGGACCGACTGGCCGTTCAACGCGGCGCGCTACCTGCGCCGGATGGACAACTTCCTGGCCGACGTGCTGCTCGAGCCCGAGCGGGTCAAGCAGCTGCTCGGCAAGCTGGCCGACATGTTCGCCCGGGAGATCGCCCGCTACGGCGAGATCGGCTGCGACGCGGTCATGGCCTGCGAGGACTGGGGCACCCAGGACCGGCTGCTGGTCAGCCCGGAGTGCTGGCGCGAGCTCTTCAAGCCCGGCTTCAAGCAGCTCTGCGACGCGGCCCACGCCCACGGCATGGCCGTCTTCCTGCACTCCTGCGGCAAGAACACCGAAATCATCGAGAACTGGATCGAGGTGGGCATCGACGTCTGCCAGTTCGACCAGCCCGAGCTGCACGGCATCGACCACCTCGCCGGGAAGTTCGGCGGCCGGATGCACTTCTGGTGCCCGGTGGACATCCAGCACACCCTGCAGACCGCCGACGAGGCCAGGATCGAGGCCGCCGCGCGCGAGTACATCGAGAAGCTCGGCTGCTTCGGCGGCGGCTTCATCGCCGGCTACTACCAGGACAACGAGGGCATCGGCCTGGACCCCAAGTGGCAGGCAATCGCCTCCCGGGCCTTCATGAAGTACGGCGACCCGGCGCCGCGCAAGCGCGGCTGACGCCGGTCAGCTGACCCCGGTCAGCGGCCCTTGCGCAGCAGGGCCACGTCGCGGGCCGGGAACTCGCAGGACCAGTCGAAGCGCCCGGCCAAGCGCCGGAAGGTCGCCTCCCGGTAGAAGACCACGTGGGTCGAGTCGCCCCGGTAGTGCCAACTCTCGAAACGGATGTCGTCGGCCAGGAAGGCGGTCATGACCCCCAGCCAGCCGCCCGGCCGGAGCAGGCCGTCCAGCCGCGCGAACTCGTCGGCCGGCCGGTGGAAGTGCTCGGCCGCCTCCGAGCAGGCGATGAAGTCGTAGGAGCGCGCGAGCGCCTCGGGACGGTCGAAGAAGAGGGGGTCGTAGAGCTCCACGGCACGCCCCTCCGCGGCGAGCATGCCCGCCAGGACCGGGACCGGCCCGCAGCCGTAGTCCAGGCCCGCGCCCCCGGGGCCTACCCGTTCGAGCAGCGGCCCGGCCAGACGCCCCAGGAAGGCCCGGTAGCCGGCGTCCTCCGGGTCGTTGCGGTGCAGCAGGTAGCGCCGGCGCTCGGCCTCGCGGTCCGGGAGCTGCCCGGGGTCCAGGAAGGTCGCCTCGCAGCCCGGGCAGCGCCAGTAGCTCCGGCCGCCGGCCGTGGCGAACGGCTCGGATCCTCGTGCCAGGCAGACTGGGCAGGCGTTCGCCATGTCCATGGGCAACCCGGGCAGCCGAATCACGAATCATGAGTGATGAATGCGGAAGGGGGCCGGGCGGCCATTCCGCAATTCATCACTCATCCTTCATCATTCTGCATTCGCGGCGTTTCATTCCCCGCGCTTGAACCGCTCCAGGTCCTGGTCGCGGCCGAGCATGATCAGGATGTCGCTCTCCTTGATCACGAATTCGGCCCGGGGCGCCAGGTTGAAGCGGTCGGGGACCAGCTCCTTGACGGCGATGATCTGGATGCCGTAGCGCGCGCCGATGCCCGACTCCTTGAGGGTCTTGCCGATCATCTCGTCGGGCGCCGCGGCCTCCAGCATGGAGAACCCGGGGGCCAGCGGGACGTGGTCCAGGACGTTGCCCCAGGACAGCGAGTTGGCCAGGCGCTCGGCGGCGTCCTGCTCCGGGTAGATGACGCGGTCGGCGCCGAGGCTGTTGAGGATCTTGACGTGGTCGGAACTCACCGCCATGGCCACTATGCGCTTGACCTTGAGCTCGCGCAGGTGCAGCACGGCCAGCACCGAGCTCTGGATGGATCCCAGGCAGACCAGCACGGCGTCCATGGCGTCCAGGCCCAGCTCCGCCAGGGCCCGGTCGTCGGTGGCGTCGGCGATCACCGCCCGCTGGACGAAGTCCTTGGCCTCGTCCACCAGGTGCTCGTCGAGGTCCACCACCAGCACCTCGCCGCCGTTGGCGGCCATCCTGCGTGCCACCTGCAGGCCGAAGCTGCCCAGACCGATCACTGCGAATTGGCGCATGAGTTCCGCCTCCTACCCCACCAACACGTCCGACTTCGGCATCTTGACCAGTTGTTCGCGGCTCGGCCGGCTCAGGGCGATGCCCAGGGACAGCGGGCCGACCCTGCCTATGAACATCAGCGCGGCGATGAGCAGCTTGCCGAGCGCGCTGAGCTTGGCGGTGACCCCGGTGGACAGCCCCACGGTGCCGAAGGCCGACACCGCCTCGAACGAGGCCCGCAGGAACCCGCCCTCCTCGCCGGTGCTGCCCAGGTTCTCGGCCGGCTCCGTGCCCAGGAAGGCCAGCAGGACCACTCCGATGATCGCCGCCGAGAGGATGGTGAGCATGGCCGCGCGGACCACCGTCTCGTGGGGCACGCTGCGCCCGAAGCACTGGGCCTCGCCCTTGCCGCGGATCCGCGCCCAGGCGGTGGCCATCAGCACGCCCAGGGTGGTGGTCTTGATGCCCCCACCGGTTCCGCAGGGGCTGGCCCCCACGAACATCAGGACGATCAGCAGGAAGAGCGTGGGGGCGGCCATGGCGCCGATGTTCAGCGTGTTGAAGCCGGCGGTCCGGGCGGTCACCGACTGGAAGAAGCTGGCCAGGACCCTGTCGCCCTCGCCGAGCGGCTCCAGGGTCCGGCCGCGCTCCAGCAGGTAGATGAGCAGGGCCCCGCCGACTATGAGCACGGCGCTGACCGTCAGGGCCATCCGGGTGTGGGAGGAGATGCGCCGGGCCGAGCCCTTGCGCAGGAAGTAGGCGCCCCGGCCGATCTCCAGCAGGCTGACGAAGCCCAGCCCGCCGGCCACGATCAGAACCATGATGATGAGGTTGGTGGCCAGGCATCCCTGGAACCCCGCGAGGTTGTCGCTGAAGGTCGAGAACCCCGCGTTGCAGAAGGCCGCGCAGGAGTGGAAGATCGCGTCCCAGGCGCGCGCGAGCCAGTCCCGGTCGGCGGGGTAGCCGTCGCCGAAGGTCCAGGTCGCGAAGAGCAACAGGGCGCCGGCGGCCTCGAAGGCCAGGGTCAGCAGGAAGACGCCGCGCAGGGTGGAGCCCAGGCGCTGGCCGGACCCGGCCCCCAGCGGCTCGCCGGTGGCCTCGCGCACCGCCATGCTGGCCCGGCCGCTCACGCCCAGCAGCAGGAAGGTGGAGAAGGTCATCACCCCGAGCCCGCCGAGCTGCAGGAGCAGGAGGATGACCAGCTGGCCGAAGGGCGAGAAGCAGGTCCCGGTGTCCACCGTGGACAGCCCAGTGACCGACACGGCGCTGGTGGCCGTGAAGACCGCGTCGACGAAGGCTATCTCCCGGCCCGGAGCAGCCGCCCAGGGAGACCAAAGCAGGAGCGCCCCGGTCGCTATGGCGACCAGGTAGCCCAGGATCAGCCGGTGGGCCGGACGCGGCCCCAGACCCGAGTCGGGCATTTCGACCCTCTGTGCCTCCAATGGGTTATGGGGATGCACATATCATATCCCGCCGGACTGTCCCGACAAGTGCCGGCGCCGGCTTTTGCCCTTGACTGGGCCGCCCGGCCCAATACCATCCATGAACCCGTTTCCAGACGGAACTGAGCCAAGGGAAGGGGTTGCGCGGGGGGCGCAATGGGCGAGAGGGGCCAGGAGGAGCATCGTCAGTTCGTCACCGGTCTCACCGGCGGCGAGAGGCTGCTCGTCACGCTGCGCGACGAACTCTACGAGGGCTCCTGGGACCTGATGCTGGAGGACCTGCGGGACCGGCTGGAGAAGCGCCCGTACATCTTCAAGCTTTCCAGCCGGATAGAGGCCGACATGGCCGCCATCGAGAAACTGCGCGCCTACGAGGCCAAGGAGAATGTCAATCTCCGGGATTACCTTGGTGGTGCTCCCGGCGAAGAGGTCCCTGAGGACGGGGAGGCTTTCTGATGATCACCAGGATCGCGCTCACGATCACCGCAGTCTCGGCGCTGGCCGGGGCCTTCTTCGCGGCCGGATGCAGCGGTGGCAAGGCTGACAAGCCGACCGTCGCCGCGGCGACCGTGGATGTTCCCAAGGGCATGCAGCTCGAGCCGCTCTGGAGCCTGGGCATGACCTCCGGGCAGATCCGGCACGCCTGGGCAAGTGGCGACCACGCCCTGGTGGCCACCGAGAAGCCCAACATCCTGCACCTGATCCGGCTCCGCGACGGCTTCAGCCACTGGAGCTGCGAGTTCGAGCGGCCGATCGAGACCGCATATCCGCCGGGGATTTCCACCGACGGCGTGATGGTCGTCTCCGACAACCGCATCCTGCGCGTGGACCGCGCGTTCGGGTCGATGGTCTGCATTCTCGACCCGGAGATGTCCATCAGCGCCCGGCCGATCCTCCAGACCTGGACCGAGCTCCGCGAGACCGCGGACCGCTTCCCGGTCATCTACATCCCGAGCTTCAACGGCCGCATCTGGGCCATGCAGGTCCGCCGCACCACCCGGGAAATGGCCAACCCCGTCCCCGGCGCCCCGGCCATCAAGATCGACCGCTACAACGTGAACAAGGGCTGGAGCACCGGCACCCCGGCCGCCCAGGGGCAGATCACCGCCCCGGCCCTGATGCTCGACGGCTTCATCTACATCTGCACCTCTGACGGCTACGTGATGGGCCTGAAGGACAATGATGGCCGGCCGGTCTTCCGCATCCAGACCCAGGGCCAGGTCCAGCAGGGCGTTTCGCTGAGCGGCAGCCGCGCCTACTTCGGCTCCAGCGACTACAAGGTCTACTGCATCGACCGGCGCAGCGGCGACCGCATCTGGGAATTCCCCAGCGGCGGCGTGGTCAGCGAGCGCCCGCTGCCCGATCCGACCGACAAGCTGGTCTTCGCGATCAGCGAGAACCAGGGCGCCTTCGGCCTCGACGACAAGGACGGCCGGGAGCTCTGGCAGAACAAGGACATCGCCCAGCTGATCGGCGTCGGCCGCAAGGCCCTGTACGCCAAGGACGCCTCCGGCAAGTTCGTGGCCCTCGACAAGAAGACCGGCAAGCCGCTCTGGGTCTCCCAGCTCGAAGGCCTGACCGTCTTCCAGGCCGTCGAGCAGTTCGACTCCGGCGGGCGCCCGCTCACCCTGATGGGCAAGACCGCCAAGAACGAGGTCGTCTGCCTGGTCGAGCCGGGCTACCGTCCGCCGGCTCCGGCCTCCACCGAGAAGAAGCCGCCCGCCAAGGCTCCGGCCCCGGTCGCTCCGGCAGCGCCTGCCGCTCCGGCCGGCGGCCCGGCCGCTGCGCCGCCCGCTCCGGCCCCAGCTCCGGCGCCGGCCCCGGCTCCCACTCCGGCTCCGACTCCGGCACCCAAGAAGGACTGAGCAGCCAGTTGGACCCGTCTCAGACGGGGCGCGGCCGGACGCCGGCTGCGCCCCGCTGCTTTTCAAGCACTTCCAGGTAGAGCGCCTGGAGCTTGCCGACCATGACCTCGGCGGGGAAGAGCCCGGCGCAGAGCTCCCGGCCGGCCGCCGCGGTGCGCGCCGCGAAGGCGCGGTCGGTGATCATGCGCCGCACGGCCGCCGCCAGCGCCGCGGAGTCCCGCGCCGGCACCAGCAGCCCGGTCTGACCGTCGCGGACCACCTCCCGGGCACCGTCCACATCGAAGGCCACCACGGGCGTGCCGGCCAGCAGCGCCTGGGGCACGGCGCGGGGCAGCCCTTCCCGCAGGCTGGCGTGGACCAGCAGGTCGGCGGCGCCCAGGTGGTCCGGGACGTCCGCGGCCGGCACCAGCCCGGTGAACTTCAGCCGGCCCTCCAGCCCGGACTCCCGGGCCCGGGCTTCGAGCTCCCCGCGCAGGGCTCCGTCCCCGATGAACAGCAGCCGCAGCTCTGGATGGGCCGCGCAGAGTCCCCTGGCGGCGGCGATCAGGTACTCGTGGCCCTTGAGCTCGAAGAGCCGGGCCAGCTTGGCGACCACGAAGTCGCCCGGGCCGAAGCCCAGGCGCGCGCGCACCTCCTCCCGGCGCTCGCGGGCCCGCAGGAACGGCCCAACGTCCATGCCGCTGTGGATGGTCGTGAACATCCCGCGGGGCGCGACGCCGGCCGCGACCGCCTGGTCGGTCATGGCCTCGGCCACGGAGACCAGCCGGTCGCAGCGCCGCGCCGCCCAGCGCTCGGCCAGGGCGTAGGTCCGGGCGACGACTGGATTCATGAAGGGGTGGAAGGGCAGCCCGTGGACGGTGTGGATCACGGCGGGGACGCCGGCCGCGCGGGCTGCGGCTCGGCCGAGGACCCCGGCCTTGGAGGAGTGCGTGTGGACCACGTCGGGGGCCAGCTCCCGGATGCGCCGGCGGAGCGCCCGGTAGGCGACGAGGTCGCGCAGCGGACGGACCGGCCTGACGAGATCGGGGGCCTCTTCCACCGGAACTCCCCGGCGCCGGGCCTCGCCCAGCAGCTCCCCCTCAGGACCGGCGGTCGGGCCGGTGATGAGCAGCACGTCGTGGCCGAGCCCCATCAGGCCCACGCAGGAGAGCAGCGTATTCTCCTGAGCGCCGCCCAGGATCATTCGGGTGATGATGTGGACGATCTTGAGCCGGGATGCGGGGACGGGGGAGCGGGGATCGGGCGCGGCGACCGGCCCGGGCATGGCCGTCCGCCGCTCCCCGGTCCCTGTCCCCGACGTCACGCCGCTCACGCCCCGTACTCCACCCGCACCAGGCACAGCCCGCAGGCCGGGGCGGTCGGACCGCAGCGGCGGCGGTCGCGTGACTCGAGCACCGCCGCGACGTCCTCGGGCGGCCGCCGGCCGCGGCCGACGTCGATGAGCGTGCCGGCGATGCAGCGCACCATGTTGTAGAGGAACCCGGAGCCCGTGACCTCGATGTCCACCAGGTCCCCGCGGCGCTCGACCTCCAACGCGAATATCTCGCGCTCGTAGCCGCCGGGCTTGACCGCGGCCGTCGGAGTGAAGGCCCGGAAGTCGTGCCGGCCGACGAGGAGCTTCGCCCCACGCTTCATGGCCGCCACGTCGAGCTTCGGCACGAGATGGTAGACCTTGCCGCGCTCCAGGGCCGGCCGCGCCGGACGGTTGAGGATCCGGTAGCGGTAGGTCTTGGAGCGCACCGACTTCCGGGCATGGAAATCCGCCGGGACCTCCTCGGCGGAGATCACGGCCACGTCCTCGGGCAGGTGGGCGTTCAGGGCGGCGGCGAACTTGGCCGCGGGTATGCGGCTCTCGGTCCTGAAGCTGGCCACCTGCCCCAACGCGTGGACGCCGGCGTCGGTGCGGCCGCTGCCGGCGATGCGCAGGCGCTCGGCGGTCACCTTGAAGATGGCCTCTTCGACGGCCTCCTGGACGCCGGTGCCGTTCCTCTGGGCCTGCCAGCCGGCGTAGTTCTGGCCGTCGTACTCGATGACCAGCTTGATCGTCCGTGCCGCGCCGGTCACCGCCTCTGCCCCGCCGCTAGCGCTTGATCCCGTAGAGGATCTCGGCGATCTGGACGGCGTTCAGGGCCGCGCCCTTGAGGAGCTGGTCGCCGGCGACCCACAGGGCCAGGCCCTTGTCGCAGGAGCTGTCCTCGCGCAGGCGGCCGACGATGACCTCGCCGTGCCCCGAGGCCTCGATGGGCATGGGGTACTGGTTGGCGTTGACGTCGTCCTTGAGGATGACGCCCGGGGCCTTGGCGAGTATCGCCTTGGCCTCGGCGGCGGTCAGCTTCTTCTCAGTCTCGATGAAGAGCGCCTCGGAGTGCGACCTGAAGACCGGCACGCGCACGCAGGTGGCCGACACCCGGATGTGCCCGTCGCCGAAGATCTTCCGGGTCTCGTGGAGCAGCTTCTTCTCCTCCTGGGTGTAGCCGGAGGCGTCGGCCGGCCCGACCTGGGGCAGGACGTTGAAGGCGATCTGGTGCGGGTAGACGCCCTTGGTCATCGGCTGCCCCGCGGCCCAGGCGCGCACCTGGCCCTCGAGCTCGTCGATGGCCTTGGCGCCGGTGCCGGACACCGCCTGGTAGGTGGCGGCCACGAGCCTGGTGATCTTGGCGGCCTTGTGCAGGGGCCAGAGCGGCACCAGGGCGATGATCGTCGAGCAGTTCGGGTTGGCGATGATCCCGCGATGCTTGGCGACCTCCTGGGGATTGACCTCCGGGACGACCAGCGGCACGGTGTCATCCATGCGGAAGGCCGAGGAGTTGTCGACCACCACCGCGCCGGCCGAGACCGCCGCGGGGGCGAAGGTCCGGCTGCGCTCGGCGCCGGCCGAGAAGAGCGCCAGCTCGATGCCCTTGAAGCTGTTCTCGGTCAGCTCCTCGACGACGACGTCCGCGCCGTGGAACTTCAGCTTCTTGCCGATGGAGCGCTCGCTGGCCAGCAGCCTCAGCTTCTTGACCGGGAACTTGCGCTGCTCCAGGGTCCGGATCATCTCGATGCCGACGGCCCCGGTGGCCCCGGCGATGGCGACGGTGTACTGCTGGGACATGTTGGCTGCTTCCTTCTCCTGTGGTTGAACTTCGGGACCCGGCGAACTGCTCGCCGAACGGGCGGGGATTATAGCCGCTGGCCCCGGCGGAATGCAACTGAAGCCGGCCGGCCGGGCTGCCCTGCCCTCCTTGATTCCGGAGGCGACCGTCTTAGAATCCACCGCGCCGCGCAGGCCAGGAGGAACGCCATGCCCGCCATGACCAGCCACGAACGCATCAAGCGCATGTACGAGCACCGGGAGGCCGACCGGGTCCCGGTGATGGACAGCCCCTGGAGTTCCACGATAGAGCGCTGGCGCCGGGAGGGCCTGCCCGAGGGCGTAAACTTCAGCGACTACTTCGGGCTCGACGACATCGCCACGATCAGCGCCGACAACGGCCCGCGCTTCCCGGAGAAGGTCATCGAGGACACCGAGGATTACGACATCCGCACCACCTCCTGGGGCGCCACCCGCCGCAACTGGAAGCACCGCGGCGGCGTGCCCGAGTACATGGACTTCCTGGTGACCAATCCCGACGAGTGGGCCAAGGCCAGGAAGCGGATGACCCCGGACCGCGACCGGGTCAACTGGGAGAAGCTCAAGGTCAACTACCCCAAGTGGCGCGAGGCCGGCCGGTGGGTCTCGGCCGGCTTCTGGTTCGGCTTCGACATCACCCACGCCCACTTCGTGGGCACCGAGCGGCTGCTCATGGCCATGGCCACCGACCCGGAGTGGGTGGTGGACATGTGGAACCACGAGCTGGACGTGGACATCGCCCTCTTCCAGATGGTCTGGGACGCGGGCTACAAGTTCGACGAGATCTTCTGGTACGACGACATGGGCTACAAGCTGGCCCAGTTCTTCTCCCTGGACATGTACCGGGAGATGCTCAAGCCCGTCCACAAGCGGGCCTGCGACTGGGCCCGGGCCAAGGGCTGCCGGGTGCACCTGCACTCCTGCGGGGACATCCGCCCGTTCGTGCCCGACCTCATCGAGATCGGCGTGGAGATGCTCAACCCGCTCGAGGTCAAGGCCGGCGTCGACCCGGTGGCGCTCAAGAAGCAGTACGGCAAGCAGCTCGCCTTCCACGGAGGCTTGAACGCCGTGCTCTACGACAAGCCCGACGAGCTCCACGCCGAGATGCGCAAGGTCATCCCGGCGATGAAGGCCGGCGGCGGCTACATGGCCAGCACCGACCACTCCGTGCCGGACTCGGTCAGCCTGGAGAATTTCGGGGAGTTCGTGAAGCTGGCCAAGGAGCTCGGCTCCTACGACAAGTAGCCCGCCGCAGAAGAGGGAGGTCCGCCGATGGCCCGCAAGCTGAGCTCCGAACCCTGGATCTGGATCCATCAGCGCGACGTCGACATCGAGCTTGAGCAGTCCGCCGACGAGGGCAAGGAACTCGGCAAGCTCGCCGCCGAGGGCTGCGCGCTCAGCAAGCGCCTCGGGACCAAGGAGAAGAACGGGCCGGCCACTCCCGAGCTCCAGGCCGCCGCCCGCCGCTGGTTCGAGAAGACGCTCGCCCTCCGCGAGCGCGGCAGCTACGCCGGGCAGGAGCCGTCCGACCTCGCCGGCATCCGGAAACTCCGGACCCCGGCGCCGCGCGAGCTCGACGCCGACTTCTCGTCGAAGCGCCTGCGCGACCGGATCCTGGGCGCCTGGCTCGGCCGCTGCTGCGGCTGCTATCTAGGGAAGCCCGTGGAGGGCGCGCACCGCGCCGACCTCCACGCCGTGCTCAAGCACCAGCGACGCTTCCCGCTCGCCGGCTACTTCCGGCCGGGTGTGCCGCGGGCGCTGGCCAAGAAGAAGTCCTGGCCCTGGGAGGCCTTCCCCAGCACCCATGGCAAGCGCTACATGCCCGAGGACGACGACACCAACTACACGACCATAGGCCTGGCCGTGGTCAAGGAGTACGGCCGGGACTTCACACCCGAGGACGTGGCCCACTTCTGGCTGAAGAACGTCCCCTACCTGCACACCTGCACCGCCGAGCGGGTCGCCTACCGCAACCTGGCCGCCGGGGTCCTGCCGCCGGAGTCGGCGACGCTGGCCAACCCCTATCGCGAGTGGATCGGCGCGCAGATCCGCGCCGACGGCTTCGGGTACCTGGCCGCCGGCCGGCCGGAGCTGGCCGCCGACTTCGCCTGGCGCGACGCCTCCATCAGCCACGTCAAGAACGGCATCTACGGCGAGATGTGGGTGGCCGCGATGCTGGCCTGGGCCTATGTCCTGGAAGACCCGCGCGCCGTGGTCCTGGCCGGCTTGAACGAGGTCCCGCTGCGCTCGCGGCTGGCCGACGCGGTCCGCAACATCGTCCAGCTCCACGACCGGGGCTGGACGGCCGAGGCGGCCGTCGCCGAGGTCCACCGCCGCTGGGACGAGAAGAGCTCGCACCACTGGTGCCACACCATCTCCAACGCCGAGGTGGTGGCCATGGCCCTGCTCTGGGGCAACGGCGACTTCGGCCGGACCATCTGCCTGGCGGTCGACGCGGCCTTCGACACCGACTGCAACGGCGCCACCGCCGGCAGCGTCCTGGGCATGATGCTCGGCGCGCGGCGGATGCCGGAGCGCTGGACCAGCCAGCTCCGCGACCGCCTGCACACCGGCGTGGCCGGCTACTACGACGTGAGCATCTCCGGGATTGCCCGGGACACCGCCGAGCTCGCCGGGAAGCTGCGCAAGGGCTGAAGGACGGGGGCTCACGCGGAGACGCGGAGACGCGGAGGACGGGCGCTCCGGGGAGCCGCCGCCAAGGACGTCTAGGCGGCGTGGATGTCACAAACCGTAGTAGCTGCGATACTGCTCAATGCTCGACTGCGGCGTCCAATCAGCAAAGTCGCCTGCTCGCTCACACTCAGTCACATACTCCAAGGCGGCTGATGCTGATGGGGCGGTCGAACTGGCCAGGGATCTTTTCGTCGTCGCCAATCCTGCGCCGCAAAGAAACTGAACGTCCAGGCCGCAACCAGCATCGAAACTCGACTGCTTGGCATCCCAAATGAGAAGGGCATCGTCAACAACCCCTAAGCTGAATAGCTGTAGACACAGCGTCCGCAACATCTCCTCGCCACTCTCGCCGCGCTTCTCCCGCTCAATCTCCTCGATAAGAAGCCGTCGTATCTCGTCTCGGTGCTCAGGCGATGCTGGCAAGCCGAACTTCTGCAATGCTTCGCTACTGGTCATCGGGTGAAGTCCCCTAACAATGCTTGGGACAAGCCCACCTTCTCACGAAGCCGCAGGCGGCCACAGGCCGCCCGGCTCAGCGGACGGCGATTGTTGCCCGAGGCGCAGACGCTGTCAAGGTCTCACCTCCGCGCCTCCGCGCCCCGACGGCGGATTGTGGGTTGCCGGCGTCGAAGAGTGCCCAGGCCGGTCGGAGGGCAGGCCAGAAGCTGTTGGCTATGAGGACTCGGGGAAGGCGCTCGGCATCCTTGTTGCAGCCGCACTCGCGGCTTCGTCCGCCGGTCTAGTCCTTAGAACCCATCCCAAAACCCCATGGGGCCGCGTTGCCGGCGCGGCCGGGGCGGATGCAAGGCGCGAGAAGGAAGCCGTATCCAAAGCGATACGGTGACGACGAGCAACGCCGCAGACGCCCCGGCCCCGCCGGCAACCCGAAGGGACGCGGGTCTTAAGCCCGGAGGCTTCGTCGTTCGTCGTCGCTGTGTCTCTTGAACACAGCTTCCTCCTCTCTCCTCGCCTCCAGCCTCAATCCCTCGCGTCGCGACCCCACGGGGTTTTGGGATGGGTTCTAGTAACAGTGCGCGAACTGGCCTCTTTCCCGCCAGCGGTGTCCACAGGGATCAAGACTTCGTTTCGCCGAAGGAACCACAGAGTGAAAGGCGGGTTGTAGCGCGCCCAGATCGGCTGGCCAAGGATTCTGAAGCCGTTCTTCTCAATCCACGCCTCCATCTCCTGCTTGTGGCGAAGGTAATGCTTCTCGCTCCAGACCCCGGAGTAGCGCACGGCCGCCATTCGGCAAGCTTCGACTTGGCGCAACTTCACGCTTGAATCCTCTGGCAACGGCAGGGTTTCCATGGTGTATGACGCAGGCATCGCGAAGGAAACAGCCCAACCTTCTTCGGCACGCCGCTGCCCGACCGGCGCAGTCATTTCGATCTTCTCGTGCGCCGATTCCTGTGATACTGGGGCCGTCATCGCGATCTTGGTACGCGACCGGTTCGCCCCGGATATGTAGCGAAACAGCTTCTGGAACGCCCGGTTCCCTGCATCCTCAAAAGGCGCATCCACTACGGTTTCGGCCACGACATAAGGCGCATAGTCGCGAACCTCAAACCCGTTGCTCTTGCTGACAACCTGGTACCTCGCCTCCTCGACGGACATAAAGCAACCTCCCGCGAAACTTGGTATCAGGACTACGGCGGCAACAAACGCGACGCGGTACATACGCCCCTCAGTCTAGGCCCCAACAGGCCAACCCATCTACATCCCCGGCGTGAACCATTCTCCTCGGCGCTGGCTTCCGGCGCAAGGGCCATGAGGAGCAGTCCTTGGGCACCTGTTGGTGAACCGAGGCCACGACTGAACGATTCCCTGCGTCACTCCGCCCCCGTCCGTCCCGGGGACTCAGCCCCGAGCCGGGCCGCGGCGCGGAGCTCGCTCTTGGTCTTCCTGGCGGTGCGTTATGGCGGGCGCTCACGCGGAAGCGCGGGCAAGGCATGCCCCCGTCTGGCCCCATTATCGCTTCAGGGCTTGGCCCTGTTCTGTTTCTCGAGCTCGTATTCCTCGGCGGCGTTGTGCGTCGCGAAGTCTATGAAGATGAAACCATCCGCCGATTCCGGTGAGAACACGGAGCTGTCGGAAGTGAATCGAACGCCTCGCCTCCCCAACTTGTCGATGAAGTCCTCCAAGTGAGGAAACGAACTCAGGCAGGTCTCGATCTTGACCGCCTGCCCTTCGCAGAGCCCCATGCAGTAACAGCAGTCGAGCAGATAGTGTTGCGAAACGTCTTCGCCGTTTCGGTCCGTGACGCTTTCGAGGCATGTGGCCCCAAGGAATCTCGGCGTGTGCTCCTGCAGTTCGGCACAAGTACGGATGATCTGATAGGCCTGCAGTTCCGCGGAGAACACCCTTCTGCATTTTTCGTCCGGAAGCTTCTGCTTCTGAGATCCTATTCTCCCGGGGTGTGCCTGGCTCTTGAAGAGTTTGAACGCTCGGCTTCCTGCGCGGTCCAGTATGACCGTGGAGAAGGCGCCTTCGTCTGACTCTGAGATTTGGAGTCTCATTGTGCTGCCCTAGGTCTGAGGCGCGACCGGTCCTTCTTTCGCCGAACAGCGATTGGGACAGGCCCGCCTTTTCACGGGTCCGCGGGCGGCGATTGTTGCCCGAGGCGCAGGCGCTGTCAAGGTCCCACCTCCGCACTTCCGCGTGAGCCTCACCCCGCCCCGTGCCGCGCCGCCGCCCGGAACTCCCCCGGGCTCTTCCCGGCCGAGCGCCGGAAGATCCGCGAGAAGTAGTCCGGGTCGCCGTAGCCGCAGCTCGAGGCCACCTCGCCGACGCTCAGGGTGCTGCTCTGCAGCAGGTAGCGGCCGAGCTTGAGGCGCTCCTCGGTAATGAAGGCGTTGAGCCGCTGGCCGGTGTGGCGCTTGAAGAGGTGGGAGAGGTAGTCGGCATTGCAGCCGAGGTGCTCGGCCAGCCAGCCGACGTTGAGCTTGGTGCTGCACAGGTAGCGCAGGGCCTCCTGGCGGCAGAGGCTCACCAGGCGCGAGCCGCTCTCGGCGGGCGCCTCCGGAGCCGCGAAGGCCTCCCCGAGCAGCGAGGTCACCGCCAGCAGCAGCCCCCGCACTGCGGTGGACTCCCGCCCGCCGCGCTCGTAGGCCGCGACCGTCTCGGCGAGCATGTCGAAGAGGGCCCGCGGCTCGGCGCCGCGGAGTTCGGCCTGGCCGATCATCTGCCGGGAGTCGGGAGCCTCCCAGGCGAAGCCGTGGTAGGTGACCAGCTCCTGGCTCACGTAGATGTTGACGTTGCAGTCGCAGGACTCCCCCGCAATCAGGCGCTCGACGTGCGGCACGCCCCGGGGGATGAGCAGCAGCCCGTCGGCCGGGACCTCCACGGCGTCCTCGAGCAGCTCCCAGCGCGAGGCGCCCAGGACCTGGATCACGATCTCGAAGCCCTGGTGGAAGTGCAGTTTCGCGTAGGTCTCGAATGGCCGCCGGGCCAGCGGCAGCACCGGGACGCAGCTCCCTCCGGCCAATCGCCCGACCTGCCCGGTCAGGGCTTCCCGGACCAGCTGCCTGACCCCGCCGGGCGCCGAAGCCCGGGAGATGAATTGCCTGGCATCCACCTAAGATTTCTCCTGCCCAGGCAAGAATATTAGCGCCGGTAGGGGCTGGATGTCAATGGCTTGCAGGGGTATTCTTATGCAACGCCCAGAGAGTCGCCCGAAGATTTGTCGGGAGCAAAGCAGGAAAGGTTCGGAGATGGCAACCAGGAAGACCAGGATCAGGTTGGGAATCGCCGGGCTGGGCATGGGCCTGAGCCACGCTCGGGCATGCCTCGCCGCCAAAGGGGTGGAACTCGCCGCCCTGGCCGACATCGACGAGGGCATCCTCGAGAAGAAGAAGGAGCGGATCGTCAAGAGCTGCGGCCAGGACGGCTACGAGCGGCTCTGCTCGCTGCCGCTCTACGCCGACTACCGGCGGATGTTCCGGATGGCCGAGCTCGACGCCGTGCTCATCGCCCTGCCCACCGGGATGCACACCGAGTCCTCGACGCTCGCCCTGGAGTGCGGCCTGCACGTGCTCTGCGAGAAGCCGCCGGCCACCAGCGCCGCGGACATGGCCGGCGTCGCAGAGCTGGCTCGCTCCAAGGGCCTGACCTACATGTACGCCCGGCAGCAGCGCTTCGCCCCGGCCAAGCAGCTGGTGCGGAAGCTCGTCGACCGCGGCCGGCTCGGACCTGTCTACCATGCCGAGAGCAAGTGGATCCGCAGCGGCGGCATCCCCTTCCGCCACGGCTGGGGCGTCAACAAGAGTCACGGCGGCGGCGTGCTCCTCGACCTGGGCGTCCACGCCATCGACGACGGCTGGTTCCTGATGGGTTGCCCGCGGCCGGTCGAGGCCTTCGCCGCGCTGCACTGCAGCTTCCCGCACCTGGGCGACGGCCAGAACCTCGAGCACGCCTACGACGCCGACGACTGCGCCACCGGGACGATCCGCTTCGCCAACGGGGCCAGCCTCAACTTCACCGCGACCTTCGCCATGAACACCGCCGGCCCCCACGGCGCGCCGCTGGAGGGCGAGGGCGCGGTCGAGTGGCTGGAGCTCAACGTCTACGGCGTGCGCGCCGGGGCCTCCATCCACGACTCGCGGCTGACCTTCCGCAAGGGCAAGACCGAGACGGTCCGGGTCCGCGAGATCAAGTCGGCCATGCCCAAGGGCAAGACCGAGCTCATGCTCCAATTGGAGCACTTCGCCGGCTGCCTGCTCAAGGGCCGCGAGGTGCAGAACACCCCGGAGCAGGCGGTGATGCTCATGCAGATGCTCGACGCCCTGCGCGAGTCGGCCGAGACCGGGCGGTCGGTCTCGATCGCGGCTCCTGCCAATCGTAAGCTGGAAACCGCAGGCCGCAGGCTGTAGCCTGTAGGCTGGCAACTGACAACTGACAACTGGCAACTGGCAACTGAGAATAAGGAGACTCCCATGGCTTCCTTCGGATACCAGGACACTCCGATCATCCCCGGCACCAACTGGCACGTTCACGACGGGGCACGCCCGCAGCCCCGGGTGATCAAGCCCACCAACCTCGGCGAGATCGCCCCGGTGACGCCGCCCTCCGACGCGGTGGTCCTCTTCGACGGGAAGCACCTCTCCGAGTGGGAGTCGGTCAAGACCGGCGGGCCCGCCGGCTGGAAGCTGGAAGGCGACTACATGGAGGTGGTCGCCAAGACCGGCAACATCCGCACCAAGCGCAAGTTCGGCGACATCCAGCTGCACGTGGAGTGGGCCGCCCCGGCCAAGGTCGAGAGCGAGAGTCAGGGCCGCGGCAACAGCGGCGTATTCCTGATGGGCTTATATGAGATCCAGGTGCTGGACTGCTACCAGAACCTGACCTACCCCGACGGCACCACCGGCGCGATGTACGGCCAGTACCCGCCGCTGGTCAACGCCTGCTGCCCCCCGGGCAAGTGGCACGTCTACGACGTGATCTGGAAGGCCCCGCGCTTCGAGGGCGGGAAGCTCGCGAGCCCCGCCTTCATCACCGTGATCCACAACGGCGTGGCCATCCACCATCACGTCGAGCTGCAGGGCCCGACCCAGCACAAGATCCTGGCCACGAAGGAACCGCACGACGCGGCCGGCCCGATCATCCTCCAGGACCACGGCAACCCGGTGCGGTTCCGGAACATCTGGGTGCGGGAGATGAAGGGGTACGACCAGGGCTGACGGGGACGCTGGGAACCAATCCGACGGATCGGTCGGATCCGACGGATCCGTCGGATCCGGTCGGCGCCAAGCGCGCCCTGGCGCTTTTCTGACTGGCTGATAGACTTCCGCCCATCGGGTCGCCGGCGCGGCCCGGCGGCACCAACCGGAAGGCGCCACCCATGCAGCTCGAAGGCAAGGATAACCTGGACCAGGCCCTGGCGCGGCACCGCGCCTACTGGCGGCGCGAGGTCATCGGCCGGCCGGTCCTGTGGATCACCGCCCCCAACGGCGAGAAGCGCCGGGAGATCCCCGCTCCGCCGACCATCAAGGAGCGCTGGACGGACCCGGACTACGTCTTCGACTGCGTCCGGGAGTGGACCCGCACCACCTACTTCGCCGGCGACGCCCTGCCCACCTACGAGCCGAAGCTCGGCCCCAGCGTGGTCAACGGCTGGACCGGCGCGGAGATCGTCTACGCCGAGGACACCTCCTGGGTCCACCCCTACGTGGCGGACGTCGAGAAGCTCGGAGAACTCCGCATCGACCGCGCGGGCGAGGCCTGGCGGCTGTACACGCGGCTATTGGAGCGCTCCGTCGCCGACGGCCGGGGCCGCTGGGTCACGGGTTACCCCGACCTGCACACCGGCTCGGACGCCCTCTCGGCCGCGCGCGGGCCGGAGCAGTTCGCCGTCGACCTGATCGAGAGTCCCGAGGCGGTGCGCCGCGGCATGGCCCGCATGACCGCGCTCTGGAAGGAGGCGGTCGACGAGGTGGGCCGCCGGGTCCTCCCCGAAGGCCAGGGCACGGCCAACTGGATGTCCGGCTGGAGCGACCGGCGCTTCGT
>JAKLDR010000103.1 GCA_022703445.1 Planctomycetota bacterium
CGAAGGCCGGTCGCGGGGGGGCGCCGGTGTCCAATCTGACGGCCAGTCAATGGCAGTCTGTGCTAGCTGAAATTGCCAGGGAGATATCCCCGGGCAGTTTCCAGACATGGTTCAGGAACATTGAGCTGATCTCCATCGACGGCGCCCGCGTCGAACTGGGCGTTCCCAACGTCTTCATGCGCGAGTGGATCCGCGAGCATTACCTCCGAGCCATCGTCCGCGCCCTCAAAACCGTCACCGGCGATGAGCCCGAGGTGAGCATCGGCATCTCCCCGCGCCTCTTCCGCAGCGTCCGCCAGGAGCAGGACCGGGAGGCGGGGCTCCCCGTCTCCGGCCCGCTGGCCGCCAACGGCGGAGGCCCGGCGGCACCCGCCGAGGCTCCCGCCGCCGCCGCGTGGGGAGCCCGGCTGAACCGCGAGATGGCGCTCGACGCGCTGGTGGTCGGCGACGCCAACCGCCTGGCCGTTGACGCCGCCAGGGCGGTGGTCGAGAGCCCGGGGTCAAGCTACAACCCGCTCTTCGTCCACGGCGCTCCCGGCACGGGCAAGACTCACCTGCTGCAGGCCGTCTGCCACGAGATGCGCGCGGCCCGGCCCGGCGCGGCGGTCCTGTACCTGTCCTGCGAGGAGTTCACCAACGGCTACATCGCTGCGGTCCAGCGCGCCGACCTCCCGGCCTTCCGCAACCGCTGCCGGGGCGCGGACTGCCTGGTGGTCGATGACATCCAGTTCCTGGAGGCCAAGGAGCACACCCAGGAGGAGTTCTTCCACACCTTCGACGCCCTGATCCACGCCGGGCGCCAGGTGGTCCTGGCCGGCGACCGCCACCCCCGGGAGATCAGCCGCCTCAGCGAGAAGCTGCGCACGCGCTTCATCGGCGGGCTGGTGGCCCAGATCGGCGCCCCGGACTTCGAGACCGGCCTGGCCATCGTCCGCGCCAAGGCGGCCAGGCGCAGGCTGGAGATCGGCGCCGAAGTCATGGAACTGGTCGCCCGGCGCTTCTCCGGCTCGGTCCGGGAGATCGAGGGCGCGGTGGCCATGCTGGCCGCGGCCGCCCGGGCCGACGGCCGGGCCCCCGACGCGGCCCGCGCGCGCACGGTCCTCCGGCAGCTGGCCGCCCTGTCCAGCGGTCCCCCGGGAATTGAAGACATACTCAAGGTGGTCTGCCGCCGGTACAACGTGTCCTCCGACGAGGTCCGCTCGGCCAGCCGCTGCCGCAGGGTGATGCTGCCCCGGCAGCTGGCTATGTACCTGGCCCGCCGCCACACCGGCATGAGCCTGGCCGACGTCGGCCGCGAGTTCAGCAACCGCGACCACGCCACGGTGCTCTACGCCGAGCGCAAGGCCTCCGAGATGATCGAGCGGGACTCCGCGCTGTGCGCCGCCGTGGACGAGATGGCGGCCGAGATCAAGGGCGGCTGACCGGGGTTTCTGCCCCGCTTCTCTCTGCCATAGCGATAGCCCCAGCCAACTCTTAGGATGTCACGGCACCGGGACCACGTCCCGTGGCGTCAATAGCTTCGCGCCCGCTCCCGCCCGGAGAGGGCCCTAGCGGCGCCCGCCTCCAGCGCGCTCATCTCGAGGTTCCCGGGGAAGACCATCACCGGAGCGAGGAACCCGACCCGCCGGCTGATGGCGGCCACCAGCTTCTTCGAGCGGGCCATGGCGCCGGCAAGCACTATGGCCCGGGGCGCGCGGCCCAGCGCCGCGGTTGCCCCGGCGATGGACCGGCTGATACCGTAGACCAGCGCATCGAAAACCAGCCGCGCCCTGCCCTCCCCCTTCGCACTCCGGGCCAGGGTCTCGATCAGACTGTTGGTCCCGAGGTGGGCCACCAGCCCGCCCCGGCCGGTGATCAACTTCTTCAGTTCGTCCGGACCGTACCTTCCGGAGAGGACCAGGCGCACCAGGTCGCCGGCCGGCAGAGTCCCGGCGCGTTCGGGGGAGAACGGGCCGTCGCCGTCCAGGGCGTTATTGACCTCCACCACCCGCCCGCGCCGGTGGGCGCCCACGGAGATGCCGCCACCGAGGTGCGCGACCACCAGGTGCGCGCGCTCGTAGCTGACACCGAGGCGCTCGCAGGCCAGTCGCGCAGCGGCGCGCTGGCTGAGCGCGTGGAAGATGCTCCGGCGCCCGATCTGCGGCAGCCCGGTGAGCCGGGCCTCGGGGGCCAGCTCGTCGACCACCACCGGATCGACTATGAAGGCCGGGCAGCTAGCGCCCTTGGCCACCCGCGCAGCGAGCATCGCCCCCAGGTTGGAGGCATGCTCGCCGTATCGGGCGGCGCGGAGCTCGCGGAGCATCCGAGCGTTAACGCGGTAGGTTCCACCCGGGAGCGGTCGCAGCAGCCCGCCGCGGCCCACGACTGCCGCCAGGTCGGAGAGGCTCACACCGCGCTCGGCCAGGTACTCCTCGATGATCCCGGCGCGCAGCGGTTCCTGATCGGCCATCCGCCGGAAGCCCCGGAGCTCGGCGGCGGAGTGAGCTACGGTCCGCTCGTTGAGGAGCCTGGGGCCTTTCTTAAGTCCCGCCCCCCGCCCTGGCCCCCGGCCCCCGGCCCCTGATCCCCGCAACTCGAACACCGCCAGCTTGGTGCTGGTCGAGCCCGGGTTGATGACCAGGATGAGCCGGCGACCCGGCCCGGCCGCGCGGCGGCTCACTGTCCCGGCTTCCGTTCGTCGGCCAGCAGGCAGCACAGCGCCATGGACAGCAGCTTGGTCTCCTCGGTGTCCGAGCGGCTGGTCATGACGATGGGCGCCTTGCCGCCGATGCACACGCCCAGCACCTTGGCGTGGGCGAACATGGTCAGGGTCTTGTAGATGGTGTTGCCGGTTTCGAGCGTGGGGACCACCAGGACGTCGGCGTCCCCCTGGATGGCGCCGTCCACCCGCTTGGTCCCGGCGGCCTCGGCGCTCATGGACTCGTCCAGGGCCAGCGGCCCGGCGTAGACCGCCCCGGGCACCTCCCGGGCGCAGCGCTCGGCGACCTTGGCGGCCCGGACCGTGGCCGGCTGGTTCTCCTGGACCCGGTTGGAGGCGGCCACGAAGGCCACCTTGGGACACTTCCAGCCCAGCCGGTGCATGAACCCCACCACGTTGGCGGTGATGGCCGTCATGCGGTCGTCATCGGGGGCCACGTTGATGGCCGCATCGGTCATGGCAAAGACCCGGCCGAAGCCGGGCACCTCGAAGAGCCCCACGTGGCTGAGCGGCCGGTCCAGGCGCAGGCCGAAGTGCTTGTCGAAGTAGACCCTGAGCAGGTCGCTGGTCTGCATCAGGCCCTTCATGATTATCTGGCTCTCGCCCGAGGCCAGGCTCTCGGCCGCCAGCCGCGCCGAGGCCATCGGATCGGGCTCGTTGACGATGCGGTAGTCCGCCGGCGACTGGCCGAGCTCGCCGAGCAGCTTCCCGATGACCGGGGCTTCGCCGTAGAGGATGGGCTCGATCAGCCCCTCCTGGCGGGCAACGACCACCGACTCGAGGCAGACGCGCTCGCCGGCCGCGGCCACCGCCAGGCGGCGCACCCGGCCGGCCTGCTTGGCCATGCTCAGGATCCGCGAGAGGTATTCCAGGGACATTCGGACTCTCCGTTCAGCCCATCCGGGCCCGCACGTACTCGACTATGTCCGCCGTGGACGTCCCCGGGCCGAAGACCCGGTCCACGCCCATCCGGGCCAGCACCGGAACGTCCTCGGCCGGGATGATCCCGCCGCCGAAGAGCAGCACGTGCTTGAGTCCCCGCTCGTCGAGCAGCTCACGCACCCGCCGGAAAATGGTCAGGTGCGCCCCGGAGAGTATGGACAGCCCCACCCCGGCGACGTCCTCCTGCAGTGCGGCCTCGGCAATGCCCTCGGGGGTCTGCCGCAGGCCCGTGTAGATGACCTCCATGCCCGCCTCGGCCAGCGCCCGGGCCACGATCTTCACGCCGCGGTCGTGGCCGTCAAGCCCCGACTTGCCGATGATCAGCCGGATGCGCCTAGCCGACGCCTGAGCTTTGACCGCAGAGGACGCGGAGAGCGCAGAGGACGGCTTGGGTTTGGCTCTGCTGTTGTTACGATGAGCACCCATTGCTGTCCTCCGCGACCTCTGCGTACCTCAGCGCCCTCTGCGTTGAAAAACGAATCCAGCCAACTCAGACCCGATCGAGTTCGTGGTACTCCCCGAAAACCTCCCTGAGCACGTCGACCATCTCGCCCAGGGTGGCGCCGGCGTGGGCGCCCTCGATGAGTGCGGGCATCACGTTCCGGTCGCCGCCGGCCGCCGCGCGCAGCCCCTCCAGAGACCGCCGGACCCTCCCGGCGTCGCGCCTGGCGCGGAGCTCGGCCAGCCGACCGCGCTGGGCCTCCTCCACGGCCGGGTCGATGCGCAGCACGGGGATGGGGTCCTCCCCGGCCGAGCCGTAGCGGTTGACGCCCACCACCACCTGCCGCCCGCTCTCTACCTCGCGCTGGAAGCGAACCGCCGAGCCGGCGATCTCCCGCCGGAAGTAGCCGTCCTCAATGGCCCGGTACATGCCCCCGAGCGACTCGATCTTCCGGAAGACCTCCTCGGCGCCGGCCTCCAGCCGGTCGGTGAGGTCCTCCAGGTAGTACGAGCCGCCCAGCGGGTCGGCCACCGCGGGGACTCCGGTCTCGTGGGCGATGATCTGCTGGGTGCGCAGGGCCAGCTGCACGGCCTCCTTGGTAGGCAGCGCGTAGCTCTCGTCCAGGCTGTTGGTGTGCAGCGACTGGGTGCCGCCGAGCACCGCGGCCAGGGCCTCGAGCGCCGTCCGGACCACGTTGTTGTAGGGTTCCTGGGCGGTCAGCGAGCAGCCCGCGGTCTGGGTGTGGAAGCGCAGCATCCAGGAGCGCGGGTCCCTGGCCTTGTAGCGGTCGCGCATCCGCCGGGCCCAGATGCGCCGGGCGGCGCGGAACTTGGCGATCTCCTCGAAGAAGTCCATGTGGGCGTCGAAGAAGAAGGACAGCCGCGGCGCGAAGGCGTCCACGTCCAGCCCGCGCTCCATCCCGGCCTCGACGTAGGCGAAGCCGTCGGCCAGGGTGAAGGCCAGCTCCTGGAGCGCGGTGGCCCCGGCCTCGCGGATGTGGTAGCCGCTGATCGAGATCGGGTACCACTGGGGCAGCTCCGCCGCGCAGAACTCGAAGGTGTCGACCACCAGGCGCATGGAGGGCGCCGGAGGGAAGATCCAGGAGTTCTGGGCGTGGTATTCCTTGAGGATGTCGTTCTGGATGGTGCCGCGGAGCTTCTTCCGGTCGATGCCCTGGCGCTCGGCCGCGGCGACGTAGAAGGCCAGCAGGACCGCCGCCGGCCCGTTGATGGTCATCGAGGTGGAGACCTCCCCCATGGAGATGTCCTCGAAGACCGTCTCCATGTCGGCGAGCGACGAGACCGCCACGCCGCAGCGGCCGACCTCCCCGAGGCAGCGCGGGTGGTCGGAGTCGTAGCCCATCAGCGTCGGGAAGTCGAAGGCCATGGACAGACCGGTCTGCCCGGCGGCCAGCAGGAAGCGGTAGCGCTCGTTGGTCTCGCGGGCCGTGCCGAAGCCGGCGAACTGGCGCATGGTCCAGAGCCGGCCGCGGTACATGCTGGCGTGGATGCCGCGGGTGAATGGAAACTGCCCGGGGAAGCCGAGCTTCTCGGCACACACCGGGGCGGCAGCGTCGGCCGGGTAGTAGAGCGGATCGAGCGGCAGGCCGCTCAGGGTGGCGCGGCGCTCGCCAGCGGGCTGGGAGGCGCTGCACGCCACCCGCCAGGCCTCCAAGGTCCGCCCGGGTGCCGGCATGGGTTCAGGATGCGTCGAGGGCCGTCTGCGGCGCTTGGCTGCTGGCTTCCTCACCGTGGGGCTCCTGGCACCGGGGCTTCCGTCCGTGGGCGAGGCTCGCTCGACCGCCGGTGGATTCTAGCCCGCCGGGGCGGAGATGCAAGGCTGGCCGTGGAAGCGGCGGTCAGCTCCCGGCGATGTCCTCCAGGAAGGACATGATCGGGAAGAGCGGGTCGCGACGCGAGGGATTGTGGCCGGAGGCGAGGAGAGAGGAAGACGTTGTGTTTGAAAGACACAGCGACGACGAACGACGAAGCATCGGGCCGCAGAACCCGCGTCCCTTCGGGTTGCGGGCGGGACTGGGCGTGTGCGGCGTTGCTCGTCGTCGCCGTATCGCTGCGGATACGGCTTCATCCTAGCGTCTTGCAGCCATCCCGGCCGCACCCGCAACGCGACTCCAGGAGGTTCTGGGATGGGTTCTAACCAAGACGCGTCTGTAAGATCGACCTGAGCATTGGACCTGACGCTGAGCCGCGAAGGCTAGACACGCTTCAACCTCCTCGCGGACCGCCCCTGATCAGCCGCCGTCAGCTTCAGCAGCTCCCCAGCCGCCTGCCACTCGGACATCTTCCCGGCCGCCACCGCAGCGGAAAGCTTGCGCAACCCGGTGCGGCAGGCGCCCTGGCATTCAGCCTCCGCGGACAGGCGCTCCATCATGGCCCGCAGGATCCGCCGGCCGGCCCGCGCCCTGCGCAGCGCCGGACCGCGCCCGCCCTCGGCAAGGTACCGGCGGTGGCTCTCGATAGCCGCGGCCAGCTCGCGGACGCCCTCGCCAGTGCGGGCGCTGGTCGCCACTATGGCCGGCTGCCAGCCTCCGCAGCCGGGGGCCTCGTGCCGGTCGCGGCCGTGGGCGCCCGGCCCGGAGACCGCCTCGCGCAGGTGTTCCACGAACGCAGCCGAGCCGCCCAGGTCGGACTTGTTGACCGCGTAGACGTCGGCGATCTCCAGGATGCCCATCTTGAGCATCTGGATGTCGTCGCCCATCCCGGGGACCAGCACCACCACCACGGTGTCGGCGAGCTCGGCCACGGCAACCTCGCCCTGCCCCGCCCCGACTGTCTCAACCATCACCGGCGAGCAACCGCAGATCGCGAGCACCCGGACGGCGGAGCTCACCGCGCGGGCCAGGCCCCCGACCGATCCGCGGCTGGCCATGCTCCGGACGAAGACGCCGGCGGCGAGCGTCTCCTCCGAGATGCGCACCCGGTCGCCGAGCACCGCTCCGCCGGTGAAGGGGCTGGTCGGGTCGATGCTCAGAATCGCCGGCCTCCGCCCCAAGCACGGGGCTTCGGCCCGGCACGCCGGCTCGCCGCCGCTGCGGGCCAACTCCCCGGCCAGGCGGTCGAGGAGCGAACTCTTGCCCGCCCCGGGCGACCCGGTGAAACCGATGACGTGACAGCCTGCCCCCGGCTCCGGATCCCGGCCCCGGGAAGCGATGGCCAGGTCCGAATCGGACTCGACAAGCGTCAGCAGCCGCGCCAGGGCTGCCCGGTCGCCGGTGCGCGCGGCGGCCATCAGGCTGTCGGACGAAGCGCTCATGACCGGAGTATCTCCCGCCGTCCGCCAGCGTCAAGCGATCCGGCGTTGCGAGACGCTTGACACCCGGCCGGTATCCGCTAGGCTTGTCTCCGAACCGGCCGGCGCCTGCTACTTGGCGCGGCCCAGTCAAGGAGCCTCCGGATGATCATCGTCGGTGAACGCATCAACGCCAGCCGCAAGCGCATAGCCCGGGCGCTGGAGGAGCGCGACGCCAAGTGGATCGCCCGCGAGGCCAAGCGCCAGGCGGCGGCCGGAGCCACCTACATCGACGTCAACGCCGGCACTTCGGTGGCCAAGGAGGTCGAGAACATATCCTGGCTGGCCGGCATCGTCGCCGGTGCGGTCGAGACGCCCATCTGCGCCGACAGCGCCAACCCCGCCGCCCTGGTCGCGGCGCTGAAGCTCAACAAGCACGGACAGCCGATGATCAACTCGATCACCGCCGAGAAGGTGCGCCTGGAGGGCATCGTCCCGCTGGTGCGCGAGTTCAGGACCAAGGTGGTGGCCCTGACCATGGACGACTCGGGCATGCCCGAGGACGTCGAGGGCCGGGTCACGGTCGCCGAGAAGCTCTTCGCCCACCTGACCAAGGCGGGCGTGCCCGCCGACGACGTCTACTTCGACGTGCTCATCCGGCCGATCTCCACCGACGTGCGCCAGGCCGGATTCTGCCTGGAGGCCGTCCGGCAGATCCGCGCCAAGTGCCCGGGCGTGCATTTCATGTGCGGCATGAGCAACGTCTCCTTCGGGCTGCCGCGAAGGAACCTGCTCAACAAGACCTTCCTGACCCTGCTCATGTCCGCGGGGCAGGACGGCGCCATCCTCGACCCCACCGAGGAGGGCATCATGGCCGCGGTCTACGCCACGCAGGCGCTGCTGGGGCAGGACGAGTACTGCATGGAATACATCGGCGCCGAGCGCGACGGCCGGCTGGGCGCCGCCGAGGAGCCCGCCGCATCCGCCCCCCCGAAGAAGGCCTGAGGCTGCCGCCATGATGTGCGAAGGCTGCAAAAAACACCAGGCGACGATCCACCTCACCGAGATCGTCAACAACACCAAGAAGGAAGTCCACCTCTGCGAGCACTGCGCCGAGAAGCAGGGGCTGGTCAAGCAGCAGATGTCGATCGCCGACTTCCTGGCCGGGCTGGCCTCCGGGGGAACCCAGGCCGCCAAGCAGAAGCTGCCGGACGTGCGCTGTCCGTCGTGCAAGATGTCCCTGGCCGAGTTCCAGGCCGGCGGGCGCTTCGGCTGCGCCGACGACTACGCCGTCTTTCGTGAGCGGATCATGCCGCTCATCGAGAAGATCCACGACTCGACCCAACACGTCGGCAAGGTTCCGGCCCGCGCCGGAAGGAACGTGCAGCGCGAGAAGGAACTGCGCCAGCTGCAGGGCGAGCTCAAGCGCGCCGTGGAGCGTGAGGAGTATGAGAAAGCCGCGCAGATCCGGGACCAGCTCAGGCGGATCGAAGAGGAGACCAGAGGCGGGAAGGAGCCTTCAGGGCATGCAGCTCAGGAAGCTGGCTGACAACCTCGGGGAGTGGCTCGGGGGCACCGGCCCGGAGTCGGACGTGGTCATTTCCAGCCGGGTGCGCCTGGCCCGCAACCTGGAGCGCTTCAACTTCCCGGCCCGCCTGGACGTCGAGGCCCGCGCCGAGTGCGCCGCCCACATCCGGGAACGCATCATCGACTCCAAGGCGGTGGCCCCGGATGGCTACTTCCCTCTGGAGGAGCGCAGCGCCACCGAACGCCACTTCCTGGTCGAGCGGCACCTCATCAGCCGCGAGCACGAGGACGGCGGTCCGGGCCGGGCGGTGGCGGTGGGCGAGGACGAGGTCCTGTCCATCATGGTCCTGGAGGAGGACCACATCCGCCTGCAGATTCTCAAGAGCGGCCTGCAGCCGCTGGAGACCTGGCGGATAGCCAACTCCGTGGACGACCTCCTCGACCGCCACCTGGACTACGCCTTCAACCCCCAGCTCGGCTACCTGACCAGCTGCCCCACCAACCTGGGCACGGGCATGCGCGTCTCGGTCATGCTGCACCTGCCGGCGCTGGTGCTCACCAGGCACATCGCCAAGTGCTTCCAGGCCATGGCCAAGATCGGCCTGAACGTCCGCGGCCTCTACGGCGAGGGCACCGAGGCGACCGGCGACTTCTACCAGATCTCCAACCAGTCGACGCTGGGCAAGACCGAGGAAGGCATCGTCCACGACCTGACCGCCGTGGTCCCCGAGGTGCTCAAGTACGAGCGCAACGCCCGTAAGACCCTGCTGCGCCGCGACCGGCAGCGCATCGAGGACCGGGTCTGGCGGGCCTATGGCATGCTCCGCCACGCGCGGGTCCTCTCCAGCGAGGAGACCATGACCCTGCTTTCCGCGCTGCGCCTGGGGGTGCACACCGGCATCATCGAGGGCCTGGAGCCGGCCACGGTCAACGAGCTCTTCATCTACAGCCAGCCGGCCCACCTGCAGATCCGGGCCGGGCGGGAGATCGCCTCGGCCGAGCGCGACGTGCTCCGCGCCGACTTCGTCCGCGGACACCTGCCGGCGCTCTAGCCGCCCGGCCGCCGACGGGAATTGCGGTGACATCCGCGGACCGCCGCAGTTTCAACATCCGGCGTTCCGAGTCAGGGAGGCACCCATGGCCAAGGCCATAGTCGATCCGGAGGAACTCTGCCGCTTCGCGTCGGAGCTCAAGCGCTTCAACGGCGACATGCAGGCCCAGATCACCGGCATCCACCGGCAGTTCGCCAAGCTCGGCGAGACCTGGCGGGACCAGGAGCACGCCAAGTTCGCGGAGGACTTCGAGCACATGGTCAGGGTGCTGGCCAAGTTCGCCGCCGCCTCGGAGAAGCAGGTCCCGCTGCTCCTGCGCAAGGCTGAGGCCATCAGGGAATACTTGGACCGGAGATAACCACGCCCATGGCCGGCGGCCCTGCCAACATCAGCTCCCCGGAGATCATCAGGCGCTTCCGCTCGCGCTTCGTGGAGTTCGACGCCGATTGCCGGCGGGCGCTGGAGGGCTCCCGCGGCGAGATCGTGCGCATCGAGGAGTGGCTGCGGCGCGATCAGACCGCCCACTGGAAGCAGCGCATCCGCAAGTGCGAGGAGCAGGTCGAGCAGGCCCGGCGCGACTACCAGAGCGCCCTGCACAACGACGGCGGATTCCAGGGCAAGAAGAGCGCCGTGGACGAGAAGAAGGCCCTGGACCGGGCGCTCCGCGCCAAGGCCGAGGCCGAGGCCAAGCTGCAGGCGGTCAAGCGCTGGCTGCTGAGCATCGAGAAACAGGTCGCGGACGTCTCCGGCGCGTGCCTGAGCCTGGCCTCGCTGCTTGACGCCACCACGCCGCGGGCCCTGGCCAGGATGGACTCCATGCTCGACAGCCTGGACAGCTACGTGCGCCCGGACGCCGCCCGCCCCAACCGGCCCGCCCGGGGGAGCTGAGGACCGGCCATGGCCAGGATCAGCCACAACGAGATAATCATCGCCAGCGCCGTCAAGGACCTGCAGCGGGACTGGGCGGCGACCGCCGAGGGCTGGCACGACTCGGCTCGCGAGGAGTTCGAGGAGGAGTACATCCGCCGGCTGGTCGCCGCGGCCAGGACCGCCGAGGGGGCCATGGGCGAGATCAGCCGGCTGATGGAGCAGGCTGTCAGGGAATGCAGCTGAGACCCGGAGAGAGGCGAACATGGCCGGTTACGGCGCCAGGGAGGTCGGCGGCAGGATCAGCGGGCTGCGCGCACAGCTGCAGGAGATACTGCAGGCGCGCCGCGCGGCCGAGGAGGCCTTCCGCACCGGCGAGTACCAGGAGGAGAACTCCTTCCGCGACCGGCGCAACGCCCTGGAGCGCTCGCTCCGGGATGCGCTGCAGGCCGAGGAGAAGGACTTCGCCGCCCGGCGTTCGGCCATCGCCGCGCGCGCCGAGCGCCGCTCGAAGGCGGCTGCCAGGGCGCTGGCCTCCATGGAGGGCCGGCTGCGCCAGGGCCTGCAACAGGACCTCAAGGTGCTCAACGAGCGCCTGCAGCAGGCCAAGGAGCGGGCCAATCAGGAGCCTTCGAAGCACGACAACTCGGATGTCAAGGCGGAGATCGAGCCGCTGCGCCGCTCAGCCCAGGAGCTGGCCTCGGAGCTGGGCCGCTTCGCGGCGAATCACGGAGTGCGCATCCCCGAGGCCAAGTCCGGAGGGCCCGGCGCGTCCGGGCCGGAGACCGGCACCGAGCAGCCGGTAGATCGCATCGCCGAGGGCATCCGGCGCATCCGTCGCTCCGCGCTGGAGCTCAGCCAGGCCTTCTGGCCGGAGCTGGCCAAGACCGTCTCAGCGGGGGTCATCGTCGGCCTGATCCTGCTGGCCCACGGCGGCGCCGCCGCGGCCATCGTCAAACTGGACATGGACCGGACGCGCCTGGCGTGGGCGGGAGGGTCCCTGCTCGTGACCCTGGCGGCCGCGCTCCTGCTGGCCTTCGCCGCGCGGCGCCGGGTGGCTTCGGCCGTCAACCGGCTGCACACCGACCTGCGCTGGTCCCTGGACCAGCTCGACCTGGCTGAGAACCGCTCCAAGGTCGAGGAGCGCATCGCCAGGATCATGGTCATCGACGAACAGGTCGCCGGGCAGGCCGCCCAGCGCCGCCAGGAATGCGACGATGCCGTGGCCGGCCTGCGCACCCGGCACGACCGGCTCGCCGCGCGCATCACCCGGGAGCGGGACGGACGCATGGGCGAACTGGAGGCCGCCCACGCCGCGACGGTGGCCAGGATCAGGGAGGCCAACGCCGCTGACGCGTCCCGGACCCAGGCCGAGCACGTCGCGGCCCGACAGAGCCTGCGCGACGAACAGGAGGCAGCCATCTCGGCACTGTCCGCGCGCTGGCGCGAACAGCTCGACTCCTTCGCGGGGTTCGCCCGCCGTGCCCCGGCAGACTGCCGCGGGCGCCACCCCGCCTGGTCCGATCCGCACTGGCGCACCCCCGCCCTGCCCCGCTCCTTCCCGTCCGAGGCCCCGCTCGGCTCCGTCCTGGTCGACGTGGCCGCCCTGGCCGACGACCCGGAGCGTCACCCGCGCTTCCCCCCGCCCGGCGAGGCGCGCGCGGTTCTGCCCCTGGCGCTGGGATTTCCGGACTGCGGCTCCCTCCTGGTCCAGGCCTCCGGAGCCGCCCGGCCCAGAGCGCTCGAGGCGGTCTTCAACGCGGCCATGCGCATCCTGGCCTCCTTCCCGCCGGGCAAGGCCCGCCTGACCATCGTCGACCCCATCGGCCTGGGCCAGAGCTTCGCGGCCCTGATGCACCTGGCCGACCATGACGAGTCCCTGGTCGGGGCGCGCATCTGGACCGACCCGGCGCACATCGAGCGCCGCATGGGCGAACTCACCGAGCACATCGAGAAGGTCATCCAGAAGTACCTGCGCAACCGCTACGCGACCATCGACGAGTACAACCGCGAGGCCGGGGAGATGACCGAGCCCTACCAGTTCCTGGTGGTGGCCGACTTCCCGACCGGATTCAACGACCTGGCCCTCGAACGCCTGGCCAGCATCGTCAACAGCGGCCCGCGCTGCGGAGTCTTCACGCTGATCTTCCACGACTCGGCCCAGCAGCTCCCGGCGGTGCTGGATCAGGCCCGGCTCAGGAGCTCCGGCCCGGCCCTGGTCGCCGCCGAGCCGGGCGAAGCCAAGTTCCTCGTGGACGGCGAGGATTTCCGGGGAGGGGCCTTCACGCCGGACTCCCCTCCGGACGGCGCGCTGGTAGCCAGACTGCTCAAGACCATCGGCGAAGGCGCCCGCGAGAGCCAGCGCGTGGAGGTCCCCTTCACGGCGGTGACGCCGCCTGATGGCAAGCTCTGGAGCGCCAGCACCGACGCCGGCTTCCGCGTGCCCATCGGCCGTTCCGGCGCCGACCGGCTGCAGCACCTGGACCTGGGAAGGGGCACCGCCCAGCACGCGCTGATCGGCGGCCGGACCGGATCGGGCAAGTCGACGCTCTTCCACGTGATCGCCACCAACGCGGCCATGTGGTTCAGCCCGGCGGAGGTGGAGTTCTACCTCATCGACTTCAAGCACGGCGTGGAGTTCAAGACCTACGCGACCGCCGGGCTACCCCACGCTCGGGTCGTGGCCATCGAGAGCGACCGCGAGTTCGGCCTGAGCGTCCTCGCCCACATCAACCGCGAGCTCAACCGCCGCGGCGACCTCTTCCGCAAGCACGGGGTCCAGGACCTGCCCGCCTACCGGAAGAGCGGCGCGGCGGAGCACCTGCCGCGGGTGCTGCTGATCATCGACGAGTTCCAGGAGTTCTTCACCGAGGACGACGTCATCGCCCGCGATGCGGCGCTGCTGCTGGACCGCTTCGTCCGCCAGGGCCGGGCCTTCGGGGTGCACGCCATCCTCGGGTCGCAGACCCTGAGCGGCATGTACACGCTGGCCAAGAGCACCCTCGGCCAGATGGGCGTACGCATCGCACTGCAGTGCAACGAGGCCGACTCGCACATGATCCTCTCCGAGGACAACGGCGCGGCGCGGCTCCTGACCCGGCCCGGAGACGCCATCTACAACGACATGTCGGGACTCGTCGAGGGCAACAGCCCGTTCCAGGTGGTCTGGCTGCCCGACGACGTCCACGAGGCCACCCTGCGCGGGGTGGTCGAAAGGGCCCGCCAGGCCGGCTACCGCCCGCCCGAACCGATGGTGGTCTTCGAGGGCAACGTGCCCGCGGACCTGGGCCGGAACCAGCCCCTGCGCGAGCTGCTGGACTCCCCTGTTCCGGCCGCCACGGACTCCGGCCCGGGCTGCGGGCGGGTCTGGCTCGGCGAGGCCAACGCCATCAAGGGCCCGACCGAGATCGACCTGATCCCGGCCAGCGGCGCGAACCTGCTCATGATCGGTCAGCACCGCGAGGCCGCGCTGGCCATGATCTGCTCGGCGGCGGTGAGCCTGGCCGCGGCCAACCGCCCGGCGAGGATCCGGCTCATCGCCGTCGGGGCCGACGGCCGCGACGCCGAGGGCACGGAGGCCCTGGACCGGCTGGCCAAGGTCCTGCCCGGCGGGATCGAGCTCCCCGCCGCGCGCGAGATCCCCAAGATCGTGGCGGAACTGGAGGCCGGCGTGGCGGCGGCCAAGGAGTCCGGCAAGCCCCCGGAGCAGCTCGTCTGCCTCATGGTCTTCGGCCTGCAGCGCTTCGCGGCGCTCCGCCACGAGGACGACTTCGGCATCGGCGGCGGCGAGGAGGGAGCCTCGACCGGCGAGCGTTTCGCCAACGTCATCCGCGACGGCCCCGAACAAGGCGTGCACGTCCTGGTCTGGTGCGATACCCTGAACAACATAAACCGGGCGATCAGCCGGAAGACCCTCCGCGAGTTCGACCTGCGCGTCCTCTTCCAGATGAGCGCTGCCGACTCCTCGGAGCTCATCGACTCGGCCGCCGCCGGCAACCTCGGCCTGCACAATGCCATCCTCGCCTCGATGAGCGGCGGCACCCAGGAGAAGTTCCGGCCCTACACCATCCCCGAGCCCGGGTACATGGAGGAGATCGGGAGGGCGATGGCGAAGAAGTTTGGGGGCAAGGGATAGGCGAGGCAGTAGTCTGAGCGGATCTCATCTTCCTGCAGTGCAGCGCAATCCGGGGCGGCGCGGGGCCTGCTTACAGGACCTCAGGGCGGCCGGGTAGATCCGAATGCCGAGAGCCGTGCCGCTACGGCGCCGCCGGTGGCGCGGGTTCCAGTCCCGGGAAGATCAGCCGCAGCAGCCAGTAGAGCACCGCCCCGCCCAGGATGCAGGCCGGGAAGGTCAGCACCCAGGCGGTCACGATCTTCCGGCCCACTCCCCACTTCACCGAGCGCAGCCCGCTGGTTGCGCCGGCGCCGGCGATCGCGCCGGTAATCGAGTGGGTGGTGCTCACCGGGATGCCCTTGGCCATGATGTTGACCAGGATGGTGGTCGCCGCCCCTGCCGAAGCCGAGAAGCCCTGGTGGTGCTTGAGCTTGGAGAGGCCCGAGCCCAGGGTCTTGATCACCGCGCGGCCGCCCAGCGCCGTGCCCACGGCCATGGCCAGGGCACAGGTCAGCTTGATCCACCAGGGCATCGGCAAGGCGTCGTCGGACACCCGGGTCAGGAAGCCGCCGGCCACCAGCGCCCCGGCGATGATGCCCATGGGCGGCTGGGCGTCCCCGGCCCCGTGGGCCAGGGCCATCGAGCCGGCCGAGAGAATGTGCAGCTTTCCAAAGAAGCTGGTGGCGGTGGTCGGGCGCAGCCGCCGGAAGATCCACGACAGGGCCAGCATCATCAGGTAGCCGAGGACGAAGCCCATGACCGGCGAGATCAGCACGCCGAAGAGGATCTTGTAGAGGCCCTGGCCGCCCTGAAGCGCGCTCCAGCCTGCGGACACGCCCACCGCCCCGATCAACCCGCCGAGCAGCGAGTGGGAGCAGCTGATGGGCAGCCCGCGCAGGGTGCAGACCACCGCCCAGAGCGGCGCGACCATCACTGCGGCCAGGAAGACCGTGGCAGGGAGGGTCACCGTCCGGTGGTCGACGATCTCGCCGCCGACGGTGTTGGCCACCTTGCCGCTGATGAAGGCCCCGACCAGGTTCATGACCGCGCCCATGGCCACGGCGGCCCACGGCGCCATCGTCCTAGTGGACACCACCGTGGCAATGGCGTTGGCGGCGTCGTTCCAGCCGTTGGCCACGGCGAAGAAGACCGCGAACAGGATGGTCAGGCCGACGACCAGGCAGAGGTCCCAGTGCATGGTGGCTGGCGGCTGGCGCCTACGCGTTCTTGACCACGACGGTGTGCACGACGTTGGCCACGTCCTCACAGACGTCGGTGGCCGTCTCCATTATGTGGTAGATGTCCTTCCACTTGATGATGTCGGCGGGCGGAGTGTTGTTTTCGAAGAGCGCGGCCAGCGCGTGGTGGTTGATGCGGTCGCCCTCGTTCTCCTGGGTGTGCACGTCGATGCAGTGCTTGAGGATCGCCTCGGAGTTCTTGAGGTTGTCGAGGAGCTTGAAGGCCTCGACCAGCGAGCCGGTGGCCCGGACCAGCACGCGCCCGAGGGCCCTGGCGTCATCGGTCGGGACCCCGACCTTGTAGAGCATCAGCCGGCTGGCGGCGGAGTCGGCCATGTCGGTAATGTTGTCGAGCTCCGAGGTGATGGCGTGGATGTCCTCGCGGTCCAGCGGCGTGATGAAGGTTTTGGCCAGCCGATCGAAGATCTCGTGGGCGATCTCGTCGCCGGCATGCTCCAGGTCCTTGATGCGCTGAACCTTGGTATCCACGTCGGTAAAGTCCTCGAGCAGCGCCTGCAACGCCTTGGCCGTGGCATGGGCGTTGGCCGCTGACTTGTTGAAGAGCTCGAAAAAGACCTTCTCGCGGGGCATCAGGCTGAACATGCAGGCTCTCTCCACAGGGTCCGGCGATGCGTGACGACCTCAATCGCCTCTTTGTATAGCGCCTGCACAACGGGAAGTCAAGGAGCTAGCAGCCCAGTGGACCGTAGTGGAACAAGCAGATTGCGTGGAAGTCAGCAAGCCCCAACGCGTCCTTGCCCGCGCAGCAGCACGTCCACGCCAGCCTGCCCAGGCCGCTGTACTCATCCGAACTGTCCAGGCAATTACCTCACCGGCTTCATGTCCGGGCCCCAGGGCTCAACCTCGCGGAGCCGCCGGCCGAGTGCCCGGCGGCAGTCGTCCAGGTCGAAGTGACGCAGCGCGCCGCGCAGGAAGTTGGCCGCCGGCCAGGCGACGAGCGGCGAGCGCATCCACTCCGCGTAGCTCCGCGGGGCGTTGGCCAGCGCGACCCTGCCGGCCTTTGGGTGCAGCAGCCCGGCGAAGAGCGCCAGTAGCGAGCCCTGCCCGCGACCAGTCAGCCGGATCTCCCGCGCGCCGAGCGAAACCAGCAGGTCCATGGTACGGAGCACGTCGAAGACCCGCCGGCCGAGGTAGCTCTCGCCGAAGAGCACGCCGTGGCCGTGGAACATGTAGTCGAGGCCGTACGGCCCGAAGAAGTTCTCCTCGGGGCTCGACTCGCCCAGCCCGCGGGCGTCTAGAGCCCAGAGCGGGCCGCGCTTGGCCAGCGCCCGGGCGTGCCGGCAGGAGGCCAGGTCCTCCTCGGCGGAGAGGTGCGGCAGGTAGAGCTCGAGGCGCTCCTCGGGACGGAGCACGAAGGGACCGGGCACGGCCGGCAGCTTGCGCAGGATCGCCCGGGCCGGCGGTTCGGTCTCGATCGAGAAGCGCGCGCACTTGGTCTTGCCCACGCGGCAGTCCCGCAGGATCCGGTACTCGGGAGCGCCCCCGCGGGCCGGCAGGGCCAGCAGGCGCGCGAGCGTCTTCCGGAGCGCCCCCCCGGAGAGCCGCCGGCGCTCGGCTGCAACCGACGCGGCGCACTCGGCCAGGAGCTCGTAGACCGGCCGGGCCCCGGCCTTGAGCACACTGCCCTTCGGCGTGGAGAAGAGCTGCTCGGGCTTTAGCTCCTCGGCCTTGAAGCCCCGTGGCGGACGGCCCAGCCCGGCCGCCCGGCAGAGGAAGGCGGACATGGCCTCCTGGGCGTCGTCGTGGTAGCCGTGGTCGTGCGCGCCGATGAAGAGAGCGGTGTTGCCGCGCGGCGCGCCCAACACGCGGTAGAAGCGCGCTAGCTCGGCGTGGGCCTCCTCCAGCCCGCGACGGTCGAAGAAGTCCATGTCCTGCCCAAGGAGCATGACCGGCTTGGGCGCCGCGGCGATGAGCAGGTCGACCATCTCCAGCCCCGCGCCAATGACTCCCGGCGGATACTGCTCGGCGTCGGCGGGCAGCTCGTTCTCGAGGTTGCGCATGAAGGTGGTGATGAAGCAGCTCGGCGCGGCCATGGTCAGCCGCGGATCCGAGGCCCACAGCCACGAGCTCATCGTGCCGCCGCCGGAGTTGCCGGTGACGCCCAGCCGGCGCGGGTCGACCTCCGGCCTGGAGAGCAGGTAGTCCAGGCCGCGCACGCCGTCCCAGACGCGCCAGGCGCCGTAGTAGTCGCCCAGGAGCTCCATCTGCTTGCCCATCATGTTGTGGGCCTGGCAGCAGCCGGCGACGCACTCGCGCCGGGCGAGCCGCTCGTACTGGTCGCGCTCGCCCTGGTTGAAGGGCTCGTAGAGGAGCACGGCCATGCCCGCCGCGGCCAGCCGCTGGGCGAAGGCCTGGTAGCGCGGCTCGGCCTTGCCGTCCTCGCTGTGCCCGCAGGTGCCGAGGACCCCCGGGACGCGCCCGGCAACCCGGGGCAGGTAGAGGTTGGCGGTCACGAGACAGCCCGGGCGGCTCTCGTAGGTGAGTTTCTCGATGCGATACCGCGGCCGCTCGAGGACGCCGGTCACCCGCGCGTGGAGCGGAGTCCGGGCGGGGAGCGGAGCGAAGGCCCGCCGGACTGCGGCGCGGACCTTGGCGCGATAGGCCAGGGCCTGGGCCGGCCGGCGGATCCGAAAGAGTTCCTCGGCGCGCCGGCTGCGGACCTCGCGGAGCCGGCCGATGTAGTAGTCGAGCATCATGTGGCGGTAGTCGGTGCGCACGGGACGAATCCTCCTGGCCCGGCCTCAGCCGAGCAGTTCCGCCGCCCTGGCGGGGTGCAGGGCCGGGTTCTTTTCGCCGGGCAGCGCGTCAAAGGATCTGGCCAGGCGCAGGCACTCCTCGCGGGCGAGCTTGCGGTCGAGCGGCCGCGGCGCGCGGCCAGCCAGGCGCTCGAAGTTCCCGGCGAGGACCTTCCCGAGGGCGTCCTTCGGAAGATTCAGGCCGCGTCCGACCGCGCCCGGCGGCGGCTCGAGCAGGAAGTCGGCCTCCGGGTCGACGCCGAACTCCGCGCCGGTCGAGAGGAAGCGGAGCACCAGGCCCGCGCGGCGCTCGGACTGCCGCAGGGTCATGTCCGGGAGGATGCCGATATCCGTGCCGAAGACGATCCGGTCGGCGTGCCGCACGAAGAAGTCGCGGGCCGCCGCCGGGTCGCGCGAGAGGTTGTAGATGAGCTCCACCCCGGGCGCGAGGTCGAAGCAGGCGTTCGGGAAGCGCGCCAGGAAGCGCTCGGCGCGCGCGAGGTCCGCCGACAG
>JAKLDR010000104.1 GCA_022703445.1 Planctomycetota bacterium
CTCCGCCAAGTCATGCTCGAAGTTGCCGATCCGGCCGGCCGGGCTGGTCGACTTTTTCAGGCTCCCGGCCTCGTTGTACTCGTAATAGGCCGTCTCGCCCAAGGCGTCCTGCACCCGGACAAGCTCGTTCCGCCCATTGTAGCCGTACTTCGTGGCCGCCGAGATCGGGTTGCGCTCCTCCACCCGGTTCCCGTTCAGGTCGTACTTGAAGACCGTGACCCCGCCGTCTGGCGCCGTCACGCTCTCCAGCCGGTTCATCTGATCGTAGCCAAACCCCGTCCGCCGAGCCTCCGCGCCCAGGCCCATCACCGCCGCCGTCTGGTTGCCGTTGGCGTCGAACTCGAAGTAGCTGACCACCGCATCGGCGTCCTTGGCCGCCGCCAGTTTGTTGCCCGCATCGAACCCGAAGTAGCTGGCGTAGCCCCGGGGCGAAACCGTGACGACGCGGTTGCCCGCGGCATCGTAGCCGAAGTACGCCTCGTTCAGCAGCGCGTCCTTGCTCTTCTGGACTCGTCCCACGAGGTCATATTCGAAGTAGGCCGTGTAGCCCCTCGGGTTGATCCGTTTCGTGACTTGGCCTACAGCATCGTAGACCGTCTGGGTGTCCAAGACAGTCGATCCGTCCGACGTGGTCTTGCTGTGCGTTTGCCGCCCGGCCTTGTCGTACTCCGCATAGGCGACCTGATTGAGCACCGGCAGGTGCGTCTTCGTCGTCCGCCCTGCCTCGTCGAACGTGAAGTACGTCGTCACGTTCAAGGCGTCGGTCTGCTTCAAAAGCCGCCCGGCCGCGTCGAAGTAGCTCTTCACCGCTGCGCCGCGTGCGTTCTTCACCTGGCTCTGCTCGCTCCGCGCCGTGTACTCGTAGTAGGTGAAGTACCCGGCCGCGTCCCGCTGCCAAGCCAGACGGTTCAGCTTGTCGAAGCTCGATTGGGTGATGTTCCCGAGCGCGTCCTTCAAGCTGATGCGGTTGCCCGCCGCGTCGTACTCGCTCTCCACCACCCCGCCATCGGCCGCGAAGATCTTGTTCTGTCGATTGAGCACGTCATAGGCGAACAGGGTCTCGTGGCCAAGCGCATCGCGGCTGACCAGGACGTTCCCGGCCAAGTCGTACTCAGCCTCGGCCACGCCCCCGCCGGACGACCAGGACGCTACCGCCCGGCCATTCGCGTCCAGCTCCGTGTAGCTCCCTCTGGGGGCGTAGATGATCTCCAGCTTCGGCCGCAGCGTCGTGTCGCCGGTGTAATGCCGCGAGTAGTAGTGCCGCGGGTTCTGAGTGTCATACGGATACCAGTCGTGAAGCACCCAGCCGTTGTTGGGCAGCAGCCCAGAGCCCCACCGGCTCAGGCTCCGCGTCACGTCCAGCGTCAGCCACTGCCCCGCCGTGTAGCTCAGCTGCCCCCAGCCCACACGCTCCACCGCGTGGTCCTCGCCAGGACCCCGGCAGCTCGTTACCGCCCACTCCTCCAGGTTCGAGGCCCGCCGCGGCGTAGACTCCAGCTCCTCCCAGGCCTTCAAAACCTCGAATGCCGAAAGCTCCGACGGGTAGCTCCCGTACTTGTAAAGCTTCAAGGCCGCCGAGATGATCACCGAGCCGTCTGGCACCGGCCCGCCCTCGGACTCGAACACCGCAAACTTCAAGAGACTCCGGTAGCCGTCCCCGAACACCACCAGGTCCGTCGCCGTCCCGTAATTGGTGTCCAGATAATAGTAGTACATGTAGTTGTCGCGGGTGCCGGCATAGCCGTTCAAGCCATCCTGCAGCGCGACGCTCTCGACCTCCGACGCGGCCGCAGGCCCGGCCGTTCCCACCTGCCGCCCGGCCGCGTCGAAGATGAAGTACGTAGCCGCCCCGGCAGCGTCCACCCGGGCCACCTGCCGCCCGGCTTGGTCATAGACCGTCTGCGTCTCCCGACCCAAGGCGTCCGAAACCACCGTCGGCCGGCCAGCCGGGTCGTAGCTGAAGTAGCTCGCCTGGCCCTCCGCGTCGAACGTCCGCTCCACCTGGCCGCCGGCATCGAAGTACGTCGTGCTCTCTTCCCACTGCCCGCTCACCAGTTGGCGCCGGCGCACCATCTCGCCGAACGCGTTGTACTCGAAGTAGCTGTAGTTCCCCAGCTTGTCGCGGCCCACCGTCTGGTTGCCACGGCCGTCGTAGCCGCTCTCCTCATAGTTCCCAAGCTCGTCTATCGACTTCACCACCCGGTCACAGGCATCGAACACCAGGTAAGCCGTGTTGTTGTTCGCGTCCTGCGTCCGGTCCTTCCGCCCGCCCTGGCCGTCCCAGTTCCACTCGTAACCGAACCGCGTCTGGTTCCCACGACCGTCCTTCGCGCTCGTCCGCTCCCCGTAGCTGTCGTACTCCCAGTACCCCGCCTGCCCAAGCGCGTTCACCCGCTTGATCAGCAAGCCGCCGGCGCTGAACTGGAAGTAGGTGACGTGCCCTAGCGCGTCCACCTCGGCCACTCGGTTACCCACCGAGTCATAGGCACTCTGCCTCACCCCGCCCAGCGGGTCCGTGCTCTTCAGCAGCTCCTGGTTCGCCTGGTACTGGAACTGTGAAACGTGCCCCAGCGGGTCCTTCCGGTTCGACACGTTCCCATAGGCGTCATACTCCATGTACGTCGTGTTCCCAAGCGCGTCCTGCTCTCGCGAAAGCTGAAAATTACCCGTCCAGCCCTTCTGCGTCTCCTCGGCAGCAGGGTTCTTCTCCGACTTGATGTTGTACGCCCCGTCCAGCGCATAGTACGTCACCCGGCCCAGCGCGTCGATGGCCTTGGCGTTCGCGCCCACGCTCGGGTAGCTGTAGTACGTCACCCGCGCCTGGCCGCTCGCCCCGTCCTCCCGCGAAATCTTGTCGAGGTAGGCGTCGCCCCCGTAGTCGAAGTACGTGACGAATCCGTCCGCGTCCTCCTCGGCCAGGATCTTCTTGTTCGCATCATAGAGAAATTGCGTCTGGCACCCGCCAGGACGCTTGATCTTCGTCAGATCTCCCGCCCCATTGTACTCCAGGTATGTCGTCCGGCCCTTGAAATCCACCACCTTCACGGGGTTGCCGGAGCCATCGTATTCTAGGTAGGTACACAGACCCAGGCCGTTGTGGACGGCGACCTGCTGCGCGCTGCCGTTATACCCATAGTAAACCGCGTTCCCGTGACGGTCCGCACGCCGGCTGATGTGGCCGTAGCCATCGGAGAGCTTCTCGTAAACCTGCTGGCTCCCGTCTGGATAAGCCTCCGCCCACGGACCACCCACCTGGCCGGTCAACTTCGTCAGAGTGCCGTTCTCCGACGCGTAGCTCCCTGCCGCATAGGTGTACGTGTACTTCCCGCCGCCACGACCGTAAACCGTGACGTTCCCGGTCCCGCCGTCCTCCTGCAAGTACTGCTCTGTCGCCAGCACGCGCCTGTTGCCAGGAGCCATCGAGCGATGGTAGAGCTTGGAGTTGTCCTCCGGCATGGCCAGCGCCGACGGGAAACTCACACCCAGGCGCACGTCCACCGCCGTCTCCCCGGCACCAAGGTCCAACGACGGGGTACAGCCGCACGAGGAGCACTCCTTCGCCGGTATCTTGCTCAGGCAACACTGAGGGTTGGGGTTCGTCAGTGGCGGACAATCACACCCGCCACAGTCCTTGCAGTGATTCGGGTTGTTCGGACCGCAACGGCCCTTGGCCGCCTCCGCCTCTCCCTCGCTCAATGGAGATCCGGCGTTCTCCGCTGGCTGAAGACCCTCGTCAGGCTGGATATGTTCTTCGGTCATTAGGCTGCCTCCGTCGCGTCCGGCATACCGCCCCACTCGCAGCGCCAAACGCCCCTATCCTGCCAGCAACCCCAGTTCCACACCGTACTTACACCTGCCTAACCCCAAAGTCAATCGAAAAATAATGGGCGGAAAAGAGCGCTCCAGGCCTCGCTTCTCCTGGAGCTTGTTGGTCTCGGCAAGATCGATCATCATCGCTTGCCCCGCTGCAGGGCCGACAGCTTCACCCTCTCGCGCCGGACGGCCTCCCTGGCATCCGTCCCGGGTAGGACCGCGCCCTGGACCGACGCCGCCACGGCGCAGCCCACCAGACAATCGAGCCAGTGGTTCTCGACCGCCTCCGGCCGCATCTTCCATTCGTCCACCACCCGGCCGCGCCCCTCGGTCTTGACCCGGTACTCCGCGGTCAGGTGATCGGCCAAGAGCCGGTGCGTCTCCGGGTCCCGGCCGAAGAGCGATAGGCAGCCCTTATCGCCCATGGGCACGGCCAGGCGCGCGTGGACGAAGCTCTTCCAGTAGTTCGAGTCGAAGACCACGTGCCGCACTGCGCGCCGCCCCTGGACGTTCGGGATGCGCCAATTGTGGCCAACACGGTCGCCACGCTTGCGCTTGTACTCGCTGAACGGGATCGACGAGGCACCCACGAACCGACCGTGGCTGGGCAGCAGCACCGCCGCGTGCCGGCTCTGCCGACAGAACTGGTAGACCACGTCGGTGGAGGTGCCCCAATTGGCGTCGATCAGGCACCGGTCGATCCGGACCATCGCCCCGTCGTCCCTCCGCCACTCCCGCTCCAGGTACTGCCCGGTCAGGGCCTCCAGACCCGCGTAGATCGCCCCCTCCAGGCCGGCGCCCTTGGCCACAGTGCCCAGCGTGCGCTGCGCGTCCCGGAGCGTGAAGTAGGGCCTGCGCTGGTCCGGATAGGCGCCGTAGTCGATCACATACCCGGTGAAGTCCTCCTCGAAGGCCGCGACCAGCCAGAAGAGCAGCTTGCCCTGTACGTCGATGAACATCGCCAGTTGCGTGGCCCCTACCGGCAGCTCGCCCCGCCTCATCCCGTTCGCCTTCCCGGCTATCTGGTCGGCCGAGAGCAGCCCCTCGTCCTCCACGCCCTTCTCCGGCAGCGGCTCGTTCTGGTACTCGGCGAAGAACGCCGCCTCGTCCTGGAGCTTCAGGTTCATGGCATGCTGGACGGCCGAGGCCTCGTCGTAGTTGAACCGCTCCGGCCAGGCGATCTGGGCACCCTCGTCGAGCGCCTCGCGGTTGGCCACGTAGAAGGCCGTCGCCTCCCGCATGTCGCCGTGCATGCGCAGGGACTCCGCGCGGACTTCCGCATACTTCGTCCATAGCTTCTCGTTCGTCGGGAAGCCGTAGACCATCCGAGTTCTCTCGCCGTTCCATTCCGGGTGCTTCTCCCGGTCGAGGATATTGTCGGCCATGTCGCCCGGGCGGATCACGGTGCAGGGCATGATCCCCGAGATCTTCTTCCCTGGCCCGGCCATGCCCAACACCGCCCCGGCCAGAATCCGCTCCCGCGTGGCGCACTGCGACAGGCTCCGGGCCGACTCGTCCGTCTGCGGGTCGTCGAGGACCACGAGTGACGGCCGCACCGTCTTGCCGTCGGCCCGCTTGTACTTCATGCCCCGGATGCGGCCGGTGATCCCTGCGACCTTGATGATCGCCCCGCTGGCCAGGCTGTCCGGGATGGTCGGCAAGACCACCTCGTTTGCCGTCCAGCCGATATGTGTCCGCTCACCCTTGTAGAGCTGCCCGGAGCACCGGTTGGCGATGCCGTCCAGGCACCGGATGGGATGGGAGACCTCCGGGAAATCAGAGGCAAGGAGGTCGTTGCCGTCGAGTTCCATCTTGATGCTTTCGAGCATCTCGACCGCATGGACTTCTGACGCCCCGATCAGGCAGACGAAGTCCCGGTGCCCGTAGAGCACTGCCCAGAGGCAGGCGCACTCGGTGATGGACGTCTTTCCCGATCCGCGCGGCAGGGCCATCGCGAATAGCCCGCCGTGCAGGACCGCCGCCTCCACCTTGGCGATCACCTTCAAGTGGTCCGGCGACCAGGGCAGATGGAAGGTCAGCGGGGAGTAGGTCTCGCAGAAGAACCGGAACTCCCGCTCGGCCCGGGCCCTCCGCTCCGGATCGCCCACCGCCGGCAACTCGCCGATGTCCCGGCCGGCCAGGGCCTTCACCCGGTTCCGCGCCGCCTGGGCCTCCTTCATGGCCTCGTACTCGGCCGCGGGGTCTTTCACGGGCCTCGGCTTGTGCCGCTCGTCGGCGAGCCACGCCACGTACTTGAAGAGGTCCACCCGCCGGCCGTCGCCGATCCGGAACCCGGCCCGGGTCCGGTGCCGGTGGAGCTGGCGCTCCTCTATTACCGCCCCGAGCGGCGTGGAATTCAGGAGCCGCGCCAGGTCGGTGGGCTTCAGTTGCCGGGGGTCAATCGCCACGGCCGGCCTCCCGGGCAAGCCACGCCGCATAGTGCAGGAGGTTCACCGTGCCGTCCGGGTTCACCGGCGCGCCGGCCGCGAGATCCCGCCGCAGCGCCTCCTCGGAAAGGTGCCGAGAACCGGCCTTCCGAAGCACCGCCAGGAGGTCGGAAATGGCCAAATGGCTGGGCGTAAGCGCCGCATTATGGCCGGTTACGGACATGCCGAATCCCCCCGATTACTGGCGAATTGACTTGATGTTTTGACCGAAACATGGCACTGTGTGTGTAGAAGGCAATACCAAGAGCGCATTGAGCGCCGGAAAGGAACGGAGGAGAAAGATGGACGCCAAGACCGCCAAGAGAAACGAACGCCGCGACCTGGAACGCCTGGCCCAGGCCATCACCCGGTGGGAGCGCCAGGGCCAGGAATGGGCCGCCGAAGGCGACGCCGAGATGGCCCGGGTCCACGCCAAGGACGCCGCCGACCTGCGCGCCCTGGCCGCCGCCGTCAAGGCCGGCGACTACCGCCGCGCGGCGGCCATCGCCTACCGGCTGGACACCATCGTCCGCGACCAGATTCCCTGCCGGCTCTACAACGCCATCAACCGGTAACCAACGGAGCGAAAGGAGAACATGAACATGGCCGCCAAGACCGAGAAGACCGCGATGCAGACCTACGAGGAACGGGCGCAGGACATCGGCGCCCTGCTCGGCTGGCTCCAGGACGAGCTGGAGGTCCACGAGGAGAAGGCCAAGGCCGACCCGCGGAACTGGGGCTTGGTCGGAGACCTGACCGAGGTGCGGATGCGCCTGGTCGACGCGCTGACCTTCCTCTCCAACAACAATGAAATGGCCATCGCCGAAGCGCTGGCCGACCTTCGGAACTGAAAGGCACCGACCATGAAGACCGCCAAGAACGAACAGGCCCTTCCCCGGTTCATCCACCTGAAGCGGGCCTGGTACGCCGACGCCAACCTCCCGCACCTGCGGAAGGACGGCATCGTCGACCAGGTAACCTTCGGGCTCTACTACGCCGACGGCGGATGCTTCGGCGAGATGTGCATGAGCTGGCATTGGCTGACCGGCAACGAGGACGGCGTCGCGCGGATTGAGGCCTTCAGCGACAGCTTCGCGGCTCTGGCCCGGCCGGAATTCAAGCGGCTGCTCAGCCGGCTGGCCAAGCTGCCCAAGGCCGCCGCGGACCGGATGGACCCGGCCGGCTTCTGCGCCCTCCTCGTGGAGTGCGGCTTCGCAGACACCACGCCGGTCAAGGCATGAAGGGAGCGAACCATGAAGAAGCGCAACGCTGAAGGCCAGAGCGCGACGGAGGCCGCCGGCAAGGCGGCCTCCGCAGTCGGCCGCGTGACCATCCTGCTGCAGGGCCGGCGCGTCGAGGTCGCCAAGTCCGATGCCGACCGGATGGCCGAGACCGGCATCCGATTCGCCTACCTCTGCAAGAAGGGCAACCTGACCATGACGGTGCCGGTGAACGACGACCAGAGCGAGCTGGCCGAGGTTGCCGACGAGCTGCTCCTGGCCGCCTACGGCGCGGCCAACCAACTGCCGGACGGCAACCGCTACCGCACCGGATGCGTGGCCGCCTGCGAGAAGGTCAAGACGGCGCTCGGCCGTCGCGACGCCGCCGAACGGGCGAAGGGCGAGCCGATGGCCGGCGTCGAGGCCCAGCCCATCCACGAGCGCGGCACCTGCAGCCTCCACGCCGAGCATGCCAACGTCCACCTCTGGCGCATCACCTGGGGCGACGGCGTCACCATGGACCTCTGCACCCGCTGCATGGCTTCGCTGGTCTTTGAGGAGTAACGGAACATGGAACTGCGCGAGTTCACCCGCCACGATTTCGATGGCTTCGGCGGCGCCGAACGCTGGCCGGATTCCGAGCCCCTCCTGGCCGAGGGCACGTTCGAGGACGGCATGCGCTGGGTGCTGGTGCTCGACCGCCAGGGGGCCTGCCTGGTCTGCGACGACGCCCAGAGCGCGTTCGGCGGCTACGGGCTCGCCCGGCCGTTCCGGTCGGCCGCCGAGGCACGGGCATTCGCCGCGAGCCTGGGCGACCCGAAGACCCGGGGTTACTTCTTCATCGCCGGATTCACGGCGATCTAGCCGAATGTCCGCCGACCTCGCCGCATGTGCCGCACTGTGGCCGCATGCGACCGCCCCGAATTCGCCAGATTCCGGCCGAATTGACTTGATGTTCCGGCCAAGACATGGCAATGATGTGTGTAGAAGCCGATACCAAGAGCGCATAGGCGCGAAGGCCGGCCGGAGACGAAAGACGGAGGAAGAACGATGAGCACCAGAAGCCTGATTGGCCGCGAGACCCCGAACGGCATCGAAGCCATCTACTGCCACTGGGACGGCTACCCCGAGCACCACGGCCCCATCCTGGCCGGGCACTACGCCACGGAACGAGCCGTCAAGGCGCTCCTGGCGCTCGGCGACCTGGACGCCCTGGGGACGAAGCTCGGCCGGAAGCACGACGCCCGCAAGCGTCCCCTGGACCCCAAGGCCAAGAACTGGTGCGTGGCCTACGGCCGCGACGCGGGCGGAGAGAACACCGCGGCCACGGTCCATGCTTCCGAAGACGCATTCCTGGCCGGCGCGCGCGAGGCCCGGACCGAATACGTCTACCTCTTCCGCAGCGGCCGCTGGTGCTACCGGCACGTGCGCAAGGGCGATGTCTGGCTGGATGCCAACGTGTGATTTGAGCTGCGGCGCGTCGCCGCAGACGGAACCGAAAGGAGAAGTGCCATGTCGAGCAGCAAGAAGACCACCAAGACCAAGGGCAGCAAGGGCAGCAAGGGCAGCGGCAAGGGCAAGAAGGCCAAGACCAAGGCCGAGCAGCCGGAGGCCGTAACCGCGGCCGCCCCGGAGGCGCCGGTCGCCAAGGACGGCAAGCTCTCGGGCCTCGACGCCGCCGCCAAGGTGCTGGCCGAGGCCGGCGAGCCGCTGAGCGCCAAGGCAATCACCGACCGGATGATCGCCAACGGCCTCTGGAAGACCGAGGGCAAGACCCCGGCCGCGACCATCTACTCGGCCATGTTCCGGGAGATCAAGGTCAAGGGCGACGCCAGCCGCTTCGCCAAGGCCGACAAGGGCAAGTTCACGGTCGCCAAGTAGCATCTACGCACCCTCCCCAAGAGCCACCCCGGCCGGCAACCCGGCTGGGGTGCGCTCCGTCACGGCGCTTTCCTCGCCAAGAGATCCCGCGGCATTCCGGCGGCCAGGCCGGAAGTTCGCCCCATGCCGCCACATCGCGCCGCATGCGACCGCCCCGAATTCGCCCGATTCTGGCCGGATCGACTTGATGTTCGCGCCAAGACATGGCAATGATGTGTGCAGAAGCCGATACCAAGAGCGCATTGGGCGCGAAGGACCGGCCGGCCAAAAAGAACGTGAGGATGAACCATGAGCGCCAGCATCGCCAACGACCTGATGACCGAAATCGAGTGCTTCGACGAAGAGAAGGCCACGAACGTGGAGAAGCTCCAGCTGGCCAAAGCCGCGATGGAACTCGCCGTGAGCCTGGCCGAAGAGGTCGCCGACGCCACCGACGACGACCACGCCAGGGCCTACTTCGTCGACCACCTCCGCATCCTGTCCACCGAGAACCACGGTTTCATCAGCCGCGACTTCAACATCGACCGGTGGATAGAGCAGCTCGAACGGGCCGAGGACGAAGACGAGGAGGACGAGGGCTGAACCGCTCATAGCCCGGCCTCCCCCGCCACACCCACCCCGGCCTCCGCCGGGGTGGTCTCGCTCCCGGCAATCCGCTCGGCCTTCTTCCCCGTGAACTCCTCCCACCGCCGCACGATGATGTCGCAGTAGAGCGCGTCGATCTCCATCAGGAACGCCTTCCGGCCGGTCTTCTCCGCGGCGATGAGCGTGCTGCCCGAGCCGCCAAAGAGGTCGAGGACGTTCTCGCCGGGCTGCGACGAGTACTGCATCGCCCGTACCGCCAGCTCCACAGGCTTTTCGGTCAAGTGCACCATCGACTGCGGATTGACCTTCTTCACCGACCAGACGTCCGGGATGTTGTTCGGCCCGAAGAACTGGTGCCCGGCACCCTCCCGCCAGCCGTAGAAGCACCACTCGTGGTTCCCCATGAAATCCTTGCGGGTCAGTACCGGGTGTTCCTTCACCCAGATGACCATCTGCGAGAAGTACAGCTCGCAGGCCTTGAGCACCGGCGGGTAGTTCGAGATGTTCGAGTAGCCACCCCAGATGTAGAAGCCCCGCCCGGGCTCCAGCACCCGCTGGATGTTCCCGAACCAGGCATGGAGCAGCCGGGCGAATTCCTCGTCCGACACGAAGTCGTTCTCGAGCGGCCGGTCCTTGGCCCGCATCTTGGCATGCGTGGGGTTGGCCGCGTTGGGGTTCCGGTGGACGTCCCGGCCGGGGTCAGTGTTGCCGTAGCCGGCAAAGGAACTCAACCCGGCGGCGATGGCGTTGTTACTGCGGGGCTCGACCATGACGTTGTACGGGGGGTCGGTGTTGACCAGCTGGATGCGTACCCCACCCAGCAGCCGGTCCACGTCCTCGGCCTTCGAGCTGTCACCGCAGAGCAGCCGGTGGTCGCCCAGCACCCACAGATCGCCCGGCTGCGTCACCGCCGCGTCCGGCGGGTCGGGCACCGCGTCCGGGTCGGTCAGGCCTTCGTTGCCGTGGATGCCGGCGCCCAGCAGCTTCTCCAACTCGTCCGGCGCGAACCCGAGCATGCCCAGGTCGATGTCCATGCCCCGCAGCTCCGAAAGCTCGATGGGCAGGAGATCCAGATCCCACTCGGCCAGCTCGGCGAGCTTGTTGTCGGCCAGGCGGTAGGCCTTCACCTTCTCCGGCGGCAGGTCCAGTGCCACGTGGACCGGCACCGTCTCCAGCCCGAGCTTCTGCGCCGCCTTCCAGCGCGTGTGCCCGACGATGATGACGCCCTCGGCATCCACCACGATGGGCTGTCGGAAGCCGTAATCGCGGATGGAGTTGGCCACGGCGTCCACCGCGCCGTCGTTCACCCGCGGGTTCTTCTCGTAGGGCCTGATCTCGGACAGCCTGCGCATCTCGATCTTCACGGTTCGCCTCCTACTGCCGCGCCTTGGCGGCCTTGTCCTCGCGGGCGATGAGCAACAGGACCAGGTAGCCGACCAGGTCCAGTACGGGGTCCTCGCCAAACGCGGCGGGGTTGTTGCGGATGCGGCTGAGCTTGTCGTCGAGCCGCACCCGGATGAGCTCTTCCGGGTCGCCCTGGGCAAAAACCCGCACGGGTTCCAGCGCCGAGTTGCCGTAGGCCCGGTTCTTGGCCACGAGCATGCCGGCGATCTCAGTGCACTTTGTGCGTATGCGGCTGGCGGTATCCCGTTTCATGGCGTCACCTCCGCGTTCTGGGTCAAGGGTTGGCCACGGGGCGCGCACGGGCGGCCCACGTGGCGAGATCCCGGCTGGATCGGCTCCCGGCGCGCACGGGCGGCCAGGGCGCGCCCTGTGTGCAAAGCGCCGGGCCCTACTTTGCACATGTCTGGCTCCCTTCTGGCTTCTCCGCCGGCACCCGCCGGTCGGCCCAAGCCACGACCTCCCGGCACAGCGCCAGGAACTCATCGTTGTCCATCGCACCCTTTGCCCGATTCACGTCCTTGTGCAGGACCTGAGCGTTCTCGATGCGGTGCTCCCCGCCCCGGCTGATTGCCACGATGTGGTCCAGGGAGGCAGAGTCCGGCGTCAGTTGGCGGCCGGAAAGCGCGCATCGGTATTGCTGGGCACGCAACATCTGCTGCACGGCATCGCCGGATACCGTCTCGGATCGGCGAGGGCGCCTTTGCCTCTCCCCGGGCCGCTTCTGCTCGATGAGCCAGGCAACATAGGACAAGAGGTCGATCTTGCGACCCACGCAGAAGCGATCCCCGGACCGCATCCGCTGGCGATATAGCTGCCGTTCGCCGATCACCTGTCCCAGAGGCGTTGAGTTGAGCAGTCGAACCAAGTCGGTGGGACGCAGTCTGGCGCTCAAATCCACCGGTCGCGTTTCGGAATGTACCTCACCAGTGTATGGGTCCGCAGCTTGGCCCAGTGCGCCCACGTCCCCGGCAGAGGCCGGGCGGCACCCGCGCTCGCCCTCAGAGCAGCCTGCCGCGCGAATTCCTCCCACGACCGGGGCACCACCGGCGGATGCTTCGGTCCCCGGCCCGGCCCCATGCTGTGCCGAATCCGCCAGGACTGGACCATGCTGTGGGTGGCCCGTCCCCACGGGTCGGCCAGCATCCGGTGGTTGCGAAAGTCCGTGTCCAGGCGCGAACGCAGCCGCCGGATGGCCCTCGCCCAGCTTCTCGAAGACGGTCGCTTCGTCATGGCGGTCCTGCCTGTTCATGGGTTCACGATCCGCTCGGCGCGGAAAAGTCGGACTCCCCAGCCCAAACTGTGTCGGGAAGCGCGACGGTTCCGCGCGCCGTCTCCGCGCCCTTCCGCGCCGGAGTACCTATGCCAAAATGGCACGCTGCCACGTTTGGGAGCAGCCGCAGGTGGGAACAAAAGCGGGAACTCGAAGCGAAATGTTGTTCCCACCCCTCGCGCGCGGGCCTTCAGGCCCCGCGCGTATAGGGGGGTATGGGGGGATTTGAGACGAAGACCAGTGTTTTCTGTTCCCACCTGCCTATAACTCCGGGCGCGACAAGGCGTTAGGGGTGGGAACAAGGGCGGGAACTCGGTGGGAACAGTTCCCACCGGGAACAAGGCTTTGTTCCCACCCGGAAAGGGCCCAGTTCCCGCCGGTTGCTCCCACCTTGTTCCCACTTCAGTTCCCGCTTTCCTGCATGCTCTGGCGGACCTTGTTGACGTAGCGCTTGGAGACACCGCACTGCTCGGCGACCTCGCGGCTGGACGGATTGGGGGTCTGTCGAAGCGCGGCCATGACCTTGTTGCGCTTGGACGGTACGTCCTCGGCGTCGCCGTCGAGATCCAAAGAGGGCTGTGCCGTGGTTGCGTATCCGACGCGGTTGTGACCGAGTGTCCAGCGGTGAACGAACCCCAATGCCTCGGCGCGCTCTAGGAACTTGCCGGCCCGGTAATCGCTCAGGTCGTGCTCGTTGGCAGCAAGCAGGATCGCGGCCTTCGACTTGGGCTCGGCGTCGATGAAGGCGCCAGCAAATGTCTCCGCGGTCCAGTCCGCAGGCGCTGCCTCATCAGGCGGGCACTCCGCCGCTGGCTTCGGTCTCTTGTTGGGCTTCTTGAGGTTGCCCGGGTCGAGCGTGTGATCAGGCACCCACAGCGGGAACTGCTGGCGCAGGACGAAGGACGGCGGCGACGGCCAACTGCGCGCCACGGCATCGACAGACAGGCAGCCGTCCTGCTCGTGCGGCCGGAGGATCAAGTGACAGTCGGCGGCGCGCGACTGACTGCCTGCGCCAGCGCCCACGTCGGTCACGCCCTTGTCGGACTGCAGGCCCTTGGTGGTGTGGTGGATCAGGACGAAGGCTGCCTCCAGGCGCGCTGCCCACCTGTCGAGGAGGTTGTAGAGGTTGGCCATCGTGCCGTTGTCGTTCTCATCCATGTCGCGTGGCATGAAGCGATAGAAGGCGTCCAGGATGATCAGCTTGAAGTGCCCGGTCGGCAGCGCCTTGAAGTACTCCTCCATCTTGAAGAGGTCCTGGAGCTGGCCGCGCAGGGTCTTCACGCAGAAATCCAGATCCCAGCCGCCAGGCGCCAGCTGCAGGGCGTCGGCCACGCGCGGGATGCGGTTGGCCAGCGTCTGCGGGTGGAGTTCGTTGTCGAGCAGGAGCACACGGCCCTTGGTCGTGGGGAATTCCAACCACGGCCGTCCGTTGACGATGGACAGGGCCAGGTCGAGGACGATCCACGACTTGCCAGTCTTTGGGGCGGCGATCACGTTCATGATCTCGCCCTCGCGCAGGAGCCCGTGAATGATCGGCTTGCACATGCTCGTGTACTCCTTCAGGAGCTGGGCCACAGCCAGGTAGCTGGCCGCTGGACTACGCGAGAAGTCTTGGCCGAAGTGGTCCTCGGCCATGGCGACGGAGATCTGGTCAGGTGGGTAGCGCGCCACGCTCGATGCGATGCGGCGGATCTCGCTCGAGGTCAGCGGCGGCTGGCAGCGGTCGGCGTTGACGCGTTCTAGTGCGGCAAGCAGCTCGGCCTCGGTCATGCCGACGCGACGCATTGCGCCGGCCAACCGCGCGACGGCCACGTTGCGCTGGCCCGAGGGGATGGCGTTGCCGGCGGTAGCGGGCGCGGGCTGGGGGCGATCCTGGGCGTCGAGCAATGCCACGAGCCAGGCCGGCGGCTCCGGGAGCTTGTCTGGCGGCACGTCCAGCTCGAAGGTCTCTGCCCAGCAATAGGCACCATCCTCCGTCACGGACGGCGGGGCTATGATGTAGCCGCCATTGGCGCGGACGTCCACCTTGGGCGCGAGCTTGCCGGAGCTGGAGGCCCAGGCCTTGCCAGCCGGCTGCCGGAAGACATGGTGCCGCCCGCCGCGAGGAGTCAGCGACATCGGGCCGCAGGCCAGCGACTCGGACCTCTCGTGATCGCCGGCCAGCCAGGTGTTCTCCGCACCATCGATGTCGATGACCGCGAGCCCGGCCGTGGCGATGCCGACGTTGGCGTCGGGGTGCTCAGTCCACCACGCGTCGATCTGGGCCGGATCGGTCGTGGCGTCCTTGAAGCCGTGCTCGGTGAGCGGCCGCTTCGTGCCTGGGACGCACGGGAAGACCGGGTAACCCAGCTCCGCGTAGTGGATGGCCGCGGACAGGAAGCGGTTCGGGCCGGACATTAGAACGGTATCTCGTCGTCGGCCGTCGCACACGCCCCTTCGACGGGCTCTCCATCGTTCCAGCCAGGTTCGGGACATTCGGGCGCTTCGCCCAACTCGTGGCCGACGACTTGGGCGTACTTCTCGCCGGCGACGGAACGCACGGTGATGGACTTGGTCTCGGCCAGCGCGCCGGAGTTGGCCAGGAATACGGCATCCTCGGCCGAGTCGGGGACGGGGAGCTTCGAGCGCCGCTTCCACCACTCCTCGGCCTTGTGGCGCGCGTAGCCGGCATGCTCGAAGCAGATCCACTCCGACTGGTACTTGCTCCAGCCGAGCTGGTACTCGACCCGCATAGAACGCGGCGCATCCTCCGGCGCATCGCGCTTGACGTGGACGGTGTAGGTAACGCCCTCGACCGGGTGGGTGGTGAGCGTGACCTGGCCGGAAAGGATGCCCTCCGAGCCGGCGCTCGCTTCATGGGGGACCTCCCGCGGAGGGAACGCGTAGCCGCAGTCAGGACACTTGGCGTAGCCGGCGTGAATGACCGATTGGCACTGGGGGCACTCTTTGGCCGGTGCCTCGCCGCCAGAGCATGTCTTCGGATCGTGTGTGCGGATCGCGTCCACCGGCCCGTGGCGTAGGATGTTGCCGCCAAAATCCAGGATCAGGCAGTTCCTCTTGCCCTCGCAGAGCCGGAAACCCCTCCCCACCATTTGATAGTAGAGCCCTGGCGAGAGCGTTGGCCGCAGCAGTGCGACGCAGTCGATGTTGGGCGCGTCGAAGCCGGTCGTGAGGACGTTGACGTTGGCCAGGTACTTGAGCGAGCCGGATCGGAACTCGGCCAGGAGTCGGTCGCGGTCGGCGTCGGCCGACTCGCCAAAGACCGTGCCGCAGCGCTGGCCCATGCCTTCCAGCGTGGCTGCCACGTGCCTGGCGTGCTCCACGCCGCTGGCGAAGATCAGGCAGGACTTGCGGTCGCTGGTGTGCTCGACGATCTCCCTGCAGGCCGACTCCACGAGCCCGGACTTGTCCATAAGCGCCTCGACCTCGGCGGCGATGTACTCGCCGGCGCGGACGTGAAGCCCGCCCGTGTCGGCCTTCTCCTTGCCCGCCTTGCTCACCAGCGGGCACAGATAGCCCTGGACGATAAGCTCCTTGACGCCGACCTCATAGCAGACAGCGTTCAGGATGTTCTCTGGCCCGCAGATGGGCCCCGAGGACATACGGAACGGTGTGGCGGTCAGGCCGACGACCCGCAGCCGCGGATTGACTTCCTTCAATCCGGCCAGGAGCGTCCGGTACATGCCGTCACCCTCGGGCGGAATCAAATGGGATTCATCCACGATTGCGATGTCGACGTGACCGAGTTCGGCCGCCCGACGATAGACGCTCTGGATGCCGGCCACGACGATGGCCTTGTCCTTATCACGGCTCCCCAGGCCGGCCGAGTAGACGCCGATTTGATGCCAGAGTTCGGGCGCGACCTGGTGCAGCTTGTCCGCGGCCTGCTCCAAGAGTTCCTTCACGTGCGCCAGGACCAGAATGCGACCGGCCCACTGACCGACCGCGTCCCTGCAGATCGTGGCTATTACATGGGTCTTACCCGACGCGGTTGGCAGGACGACGCAAGGACTGTCGTCATGCTCGCGAAGGTAGCGGTAGACAGCGTCCACGGCCTCGCGCTGGTAAGGGCGAAGACAGATCACGCGATCCTCCTCCGCCCGGGCGCGGCAAACAGCGTCATCTGCAGGCCCTGCGACACCTCGTCCTCTTCGAGGAGCGCCGCCAGGGGCTTGCCGCCGTACTGCCGGTCCCACTCCTCGACCATCTCCGGCCGGAGGATCGCCCGCGATGAGGCCTCCAGTGCCTTGCCGAACCGCAGGAAGCGGTCGACCTCACCGCTGAAGGACCGGCGGTAGAAGATGTGGAAGGCCCAGACCCGGAAGCGCTCCTCCATTTCTGGCGTCATGCGATGCGCCTCCGTCCGTACTCGCAGATGAGGGCAGCATCGACCAGGCCGTTATGGAAGCGCTGCGACCGCTCCGTGGCGTGCCAGTCGGCGTAGGGCCAGAGCCGGCTCGCGACTAGGTACTCCGAGCCCCTGGGCTGGCCGGCCAGCATGGTCTTCTGCCACTCTTGCGGCCGGACCAGCTCATAGGGCAGCGCCAAGCCCGCGCAGATCCCGCGCACCAGACCCCATCCCGTGCCGAAAGTGAACATGGAGACCACGCCCTGGCCGGGCCGGGCGCCGACGTGTTCGATGAAGACGTGCGCCAACCGATGCCGAAGCAGCCAGCTCACCACCGCCTGCTCGTCGATCTGCCGGCGCTTGCCGACCGCCACGGTCGGCATGACCGCCAGCTCCAGCCCCTCGGGGCCGATGGCGGCCAAGCCGCCATCGAGCCCCGGATCGATGCCTATGCAGATCATGGCTTCAGTCCCGGCAGTTGCGGCAGACCCGATAGCCGTGCTGCTCCTCGATGCAGTGTTGGCAGCACTCCGCACCGCAGAGATCGCACTCGACGGTCTTCTCATGACACTCTGTGCCGCAGGACTCGCACCGCGCCAGGAGGTCGCGTGTGGTGACGGATTCCGCGATGTCAAACAGCATGGCCTGCCTACCTGCGCCAGGGCGGCGTGGAGTTCGCGGCCTGGGCTGGCCGGTCGGCCGCCGTCTCGCGCTTGGCATAGCCCTTGATGACGTTGCGGACCACGCCGTCGGCGCCCTTCTTCTGGGCCACGGAGATCAGGACGGGAACGTTGTGCAGCTCGCAGCTGTCAGCCGGAGTGAGGATGCCCACCGCCCGGCAGATCGCCGACAGCTCCGACTTGGCGATCTTGACGGTCAGCTGGTTGGGGTGTTCCAGGTTCAGGCGCGCCCACACCAGCCGCCCCTTGAACTCGCCCTCGACCACCTGGAAGGTCAGCTCCAGGAACTTGCCCTGCCCGTTCTTGGTGGGCCGCTCCTCGGACTTGGTGATGACCGCGAGGTACTTGGCGGCCGGAATCGGCTCGAACTCGGCCATCGGCTCGACGTTGCTGGCGTTGAACCCTGCGAGGTTAGCCATTGGACTCTGCTCCCTTCTGCTCCATGTCCTTGCCCACGAGCGCCGCGAGCAACGCCGGCCAGGCCAGCGGCAGCTCCGCGGGCAGCCCGTAACGATTCTTGGCCACGCACGACGGACCGCCCACCGTGCGGAGAATGCGCTCGCCGCCGTCCTTGCCGATGCCCACCGCGATGGTGCGCGCCCGGCCGAACCCGGCGTCCTGGGTCTCCGTCCGGATTTTGCGAGTCGCGAAGAGCACCGCGTCGGACCACTCGGTCAAGAGCGCGCTGGCGTGCTTGTGCAGCCGGGGGCTGTAGCGGTCGTAAGGCGCCGACTCCGGGTCCTCGAACTTCTCCACCTTGGCGTGGGCCAGGGCGATGATCAGCATCCCGCGTTTGTTGCGGAGCGCGTCCAGCCCGTCCACCACCTTGCGCCAGTAGGCCATCGCGTGCATGTAGCCGCGCTGATAGCCGCCGTCGACCTTCTCGATGGAGTCCACCCCGTACTGCCGGCAGACCGCATCCCAGATCAGCCGCTCGAGCCAATCGAGACTGTCCACCACCGCGGTGCCGTAGCCATGCTTCTCGGCGTCGAGTTCGGCCAGCGCGGCCAGGACGTCGTCCACGGTCTTGGCCAGCGGGAAGCGGTCGCAGGCGATCTCCGAGAGCCCGTCCTCAGTCTGCAAGAAGATGGGCTTGGGAGCGCCGGCCGCCAGGGTGCTCTTCCCGATCCCCTCCGTTCCGTAGATCAGCAGGCGCGGCGGCAGCACCTGCCTCCCGGTCTGGATCTGCTGCATGAGTCCCACGTTTCGTTCTCCTTCCTCAAAGGCGGGCAGGCGGGCTCGGGGAGTCTGAGCCGGTTGGCCCCAGGTCCGGCTACGCCATCCCGCCTGCCCTTCGGTGATCAGATGGAATCGATGACCAGCGGCGACTCGAAGCCGGTCGGCCATTCGTTGGCCGCGGCATGGCGCTTCAGGCGCTCGATGGCCGCCTCGTTCTCCTTGCGGGCGTGCGCCAGGATGCTGTCGTCCACCCGCCACACGCCGCAGCGGAACGGCTCCTGCTTCTCCACGGCGATGAACCAGGCCGGGAGTTTCTCGCCGGCGATCATACGGAGGACTGCTGCGTAGAAGGCGACCTGGTGGACGTAGCCGTAGCGCCGGGCGTCGGCCGTGAAATAGTCCAAGTTGTCGGCCGTCTTGAGGTCGATGATTCCGCGGGAGATGTTCAACCAGTCCAGCCTGGCCTGCGCGGGGAGCCCGCAGTACTCCCCGCGGACCACGCCTTCGGCTA
>JAKLDR010000105.1 GCA_022703445.1 Planctomycetota bacterium
GGCCTTGAGCATCGGCGGTCCGCCGGGGTTGCTCCAGACCGCGTCGCCGGCCGTCCCGACCGCGGAGATGTTGTTGCCGCCGGCCAGGCGCACGATCGCCTTGCCGTCCGGCGTCACCGCCATGCCGGTCTTGCGCGGGGACTGCTCGCCGGGAAAGAGCTGGAGCCTATGATTGTGGACCAGGGCGCTGGCCCGGCCGTCCACCTCGAAGGCCCCGAACTCCTTCACCTGGTCGAGCTTGAGGCTCGCGGGAAACGGCGAAACCGTCCGCTGGTACCTGCCGTCGCGGCCGAAGGCCAGGATCTGCTCGCCGTGCCACACCGCACCGCCCACTTGGTTGAGGACGTACAGCGTCCCGTCCGGCCCGGTTGCCAGGCCCTTGACGTTGCCGAGCGTGTTCGGGTCGCTCATCAACACGTTGTCGTAGCGGACGTTCATGCCCAGCGCCACCCGGACCTTGAAGGGCCCGGTGCCGGCGGGCTTGCCGTAGTCGGCCAGCCCGTCCCACTCGACCGACTGCGCCAGGCCCGGCTTGAGCGGTGGCGGCGGGTTCTTGCCGAGCACACCGGCGACCAAGTGCCGGACTATCTTACCACCGCCGTTCTCGATGAAGACGGCCACGTCCGTCTCGCGGTCGACGGCGAACTCGATCTTCACTCTTTCGCCGGCCTTGGTCGCGGCAGGCTTGGAGGTGAACTTCGGCGGCACGGGCTCGCCGGCACCGGCCGCGGCTACCGCCAGGATCGCTGTCATCGCGCAGGTCAGAGCTAGACGCATGATGGACCTCCTATCTGGCTTGGTGGAAGGTGAAGGTGGAAGGTGGAAGGTGGAGGAGCGCTTGGCTCATCTGGTTTCTGCCTTCCACCATCCACCTTCAACCCTCCACCCCTCTAAGTTTCACCGGCACCCTCACCCTCAACGCCGCCATCCCGGGATTGAGACGTCGTTCGGAAAGCCTGGCGAGCGCGGCCTCGGCCATGGTCCGCACGCTCCAGGTAACGGTCGGGGGCGCGCTCAGCCCGCCGAAGAGCGGAACGTAGGCGGTCTCGAAGACCTCCGCCATCGACCAGCCGACGATTTCAAGGCCCTTGCCGGGTGCCAAGCCGAGCTCCGCGGCAGCCCGCGCCGTCGGGGCCGCCAGCCCGGCCCAGAGCGCCACGATAGCGGTGGGGCGGTTCGGTCGGGAGAGCAATTCGCGGGCGCGGGCCGGAGCATCGGGCTCATCGACCGCCAGGCAGAGGTCGCGCTCCAGCGGCAGTCCGGCGGCGGCCATTCCCGCCGCGAAGCCGCCGAAGCGGTCCTTGCTGTGGGCGTCGTTGAGCGTCGAGCCGAACCAGGCGATGCGCCGATGGCCTCGTGCGGCGAGGTGCGCAACGGCAAGCAGACCGCCCTGGTGCCCGTCCTGCATGACCGAGTCGAGCTCCACGTCCTCTCGCCAGGCATCGACCAGGACGGCGGGGAGTCCAGACCCGGCCACGGCGCGGATAAGTCCGCCGTCGGTGGTGTCGAGCACGGCCCCGACCGTCCCCGCGGCTCTGAGTTGGTCCAGGACTTCGGCTGTGGAACGCCCCCGGGTGCTGGCGACCAGGAGCGGCCAGCCTCGGCGGTCGGCCGCGCGGCTGAATTCGGCCAGCTGGGCCTGCGAACGTCCGGTGAGGCGTCCGGCGTCCTCGGGGAATTCCGCGACGTAGGCCGCCGGCGTGGCCGCGGCGCGCTCGCTCTTCGGCGGCAGGACCTTGTAGCCGTGCCGCGGGATGGTGGCGATGGCGCCCTCGGTTTCGAGGGTCTTGAGCGCCAGACGGACGGCCTTGCGGCCGACCTTGTGCTTCTCCGACAGCTCCCGCTCGGAGGGAAGGAAGCTGCCGGCGGCCACGCCGCCCTTGGCGATCTGCTGCCGCAGCCTGGCGGCAAACTCGGTCGAGGTCCTGCCGTTGGTGCGCATCCGTCAGTCTCCCTGGTGGGCCGCAGCTGGTATCCTGGTGATACCTACACCGCTCAGGGGCTTCTTGCTGGTGCAAATGCCGACTATTCTCTGAGGTGCCGACGCGAGCACAGGGATGGGTCAGACGCCTGCCCCCATGACGCGTCTATGTGCCTGATTTGATGGTATTTCAGACTATCCGGTCCCGGTCGATGTTCGGGAAGACCTTCTGCAGATACTCGGCCAGTTTCTCGTTGGTCGGCCCCCACTTGTCCCGGTACATGAAGTACTCGAGGGAGTTGCCGAAGTCCCTGGCGGTCTGGAAGCGGCCCTCGGGGCTGTAGGCCAGGGCCTTCATGGTGATGAGCGAGAGCTCCTCCGGCACCTGGGGGTTGATCTCCCTCGGGCTCTTGATCGGGCGCTTGTGCTGCTCGCGCAGCTCGTTGACGTCGTTGGCGTCGTAGACCGGCTGGCCGGTGAGCAGTTCGTAGAGGCTCAGGCCCAGCGAGAAGATGTCCGAGCGGGCGTCCACGGTGATGGCCAGGGCCTGCTCCGGGCTCATGTAGTCCAGCTTGCCGGTGACCACGCCGGGCCCGGCCAGGATCTGGTTGGTGACGGCCAGGGCGATGCCGAAGTCGGTGAGCTTGACCGAGCCCCGGAAGTCGAGCATCACGTTGCTGGGAGTCACGTCGCGGTGGACCACGCCGAGCGCCTGGCCGTCGCGGCCCTTCTTGGTGTGCGCGTAGGCCAGCCCGCGGCAGACGCGGCTGGCGATGAACGCCGAGTACTCGAACGGCGGCAGGTAGCCGGACTGGTAGTGGGCGTCCAGGAAGCGGTCCAGGCCCAGGCCGTGCAGGAACTCCATGATCACGAAGAGCTGGCCCTTGTGCCGGGCGAGGCAGTAGACCTGGCAGATGTTGTCGTGGACCAGGTCGGCCACCAGCTTGGCTTCGCCGATGAACAGGCCCAGTGCGCGCTTGTCGCGCAGCCAGTCGCGCTTGATGACCTTGACGGCCACGGTCTTGGAGAACCCGGCGGTCCCGAGTTGCTCGGCCAGGAACACGGTGCCCATGCCCCCGTCGGCGATGCGGCGGATCACCCGGACGCCCTGGGTGAACTCGATTCCGGCGATGATGTCACGCTCCGCGCCGCCGTCGGCCCCGTCGGCGTCGGCGGGGCGGGGCAGGGCGGAGGTGGCGCCGTTCGGCTCCGGCGCTGCGGCCGGCTGGCCCGGGCGGACGTCGGCGTGGGGCTGCCCGGCGGCCTGGGCCTGCCCCTGGAATCGGATGCGCTTGGTGGCCATAGCGGTCTTCTCCCGGTCACTTCCGGCCGGAGCTGGGCTCCTGGCCGGGGCCGGTCCCGATCTCCGGCGGCCTGCCGCCGGGCAGCAATTCGTGCACCGGACGGCCGGAGGCCAAGTCGAGTTCGGCCAGAGTGGAGAGGTAGTCGGCGCGCGAGCCGGCCAGACCGAGCTCGGCGGCCAGCAGGTCGTCCTCGGCGCGGACCACGTCGAAGCTGGAGGCTCTGCCGCGCTCGTAGAGGGCCTTGGCGGCGGCCGCGGCCAGCTTGGCGGCCTCCAGGCGTTTCTCGTAGCTGGCGACGTTCCGCTCCGCGGCGGAGAGGTCGCGCATCACCCGGCGGACCTCGGCCTGGACGTCGGCCTCGCGCGAGCGCAGATCAAGCTCCGCGCGGCGCAGTTCGAGCTCGGAGCGCTGCAGGGCATTGCGCGCGGCTACCAGGCCCAGAGGCACGGAGAGTTCGAGCCCCACCCTGGTCTGGTGGTCGGAGGCCGTCTGGGACTCGTCCGCGGAGCCGCCGGAGCCGGTGACGGTGTACCCGCCCACCAGGTCGAGGCTGGGCCAGGCGTTGCGGCGCTTGCGCTCCAGGTCCAGGCGCTGGACCTCGAGCCTGGTCCGGACGGCGGCCAGGTCGGGGCGGCGGCGCAGGGCCAGCGCCGGGGCTTCGGCGAGGTCGGCCGGCAGCGGCGCCCTGGAGACCTGGGTGGACAGCGCCAGCCGCTCCTCCAGCGGCAAATCCAGAGCCAGCTTGAGGCTGTCGAGGCCGCCTTCCCGGCGGGCCTCGGCCAGGGTCAGGGCCACCTCGCGGCTGGAGCGCTGGATCTCGGCGTTGGACACGTCCAGCTTCGAAGCCTGGCCGGCGGCCTCGCGGGCCTGGGCGGCCTTCAGGAAGTAGTCGGCGGACTCCAGCGACCGGCGGTTGGCGGCCACCGACAGGTCGTTCTGGAGGGCGCTCCAGTAGAGCCGGCGCACCTGGAAGGCGGTGGACTGGGCCGTGCGCTCCAGGTCCCGGGCGCTGGCCGTGCGGCCCAGGTCCGCCGAGCGGAAGTCGTAGAAGGCCGCGGCCGTGCCCGCCCCGGCCAGCAGCGGCTGGCGCACCTCGGCCGAGGCCGACGAGGAGTAGTCCCGGTCACTATCGCCGGAGACGGCGCTGCGGGACTGGCTGGCCCGGGCGGTCAGGGACGTGCCGATGGGCGTCCGCTGCGTGACCGAGCCGGAGACGGAATCGGAGGTGGTGTCGGCCCCCTCGACCACCGCGTCATGCTCCCGGGAGACGGAGGCCGAGAGGCTCGGCAGGAACTGGGCCAGGGCCGAGGCGCGGTCGAGTTCCGCCTGCCGATCGGCCAGCTTGGTGCGGCGCAGGCCGATGTTGTTGCGCAGGGCCACCAGGACGCTCTCTTCAACGGACAGGCTGGTGGGGGAGGGTGGGGTCGCCGGTTGTGCCAACGGCGCGGCCGGCTGCCGGGCCGGTGACGGCGACGGGACTCTGGGCGCGGTCGGGGCGACGGGCGGAATGGCTGGCGCGGCGGCGGGATCGCTGACCGGCTTCGGGGCCGCCGGCTGCCGGGGCTTGGCCGCCGCCGTCTGGCCTCCGCTGGGCGCCGAGGGCCCGCACGCCGGGCACAGGGCTGCGACCGAGAGCGCCGATGTCGTCAAGAGTCCGCGGAGAATCCCCATGAAGCCCCTTCCGGCCTGGCTGGATGAACGCGCCTGGATTATAGAACACCCGGAGGCCTTGGCAAGGAACTGACTTTGACTCGGCCGCGCCGGCGGTGAGAATCCCGCCTGGGTGCGCAGGACCCATCGACGGAGGAACTCCGATGCCCGAATGCCGGAACTGCGGTGTCGAGATCGAGGCGGGCGGCGACTTCTGCCCGAAGTGCTCCGGGACGCCGGCCGGGTCCGGCCCAAGCCGGGCGGAGGCCGGGGACCCGGTCAGCGTGATCGTGCCCTATAAGAACCCCAAGGCGCTCATCGGCTACTACCTGGCGGTCTTCGGCCTGGTGCCGGGGATCGGTCTGATCCTCGGGCCGGCCGCCGTCGTCCTGGGAGCGCTGGGGCTGCGCGACCGGCGCCGCAACCCCGCGATGCACGGCCTGGCCCACGCCATCGTGGCGCTGGTGCTGGGCGGCATCGACACCCTCTACCACCTGGTGGGCATAGTCGCGCTGATCGTGGCGGCGAACCGATAAGATAAGCACCGACAGTCTGGAGCCCAAGCCGGCTCAATTGTCGGCCAGCAGCTTCTCGTCCAGGTTCTGGGCCGCCCAGCGCAGGAGCCATCCGGGGATGGTCCCGAGATACAGCACAGCCCGCAGGAAGAGCACGAGCAGGGTGAGTGTGCCGAGGACGATGAACAGCCATGGCACGAAGGTGGCTGGAATCAGCCCCTCTCCAACCGGGTGGTCCATGGACATGATGATCGCAAACGCCCAGCACATGCAGGCGGCTCCGAAGAGCATCTGGTCCGCGATGTACAGCAGTCCGGCGAACAGGTAGGCAAACAGCATGCTCTTGCCTCGGGTGCGGCCGTATAGGGCCGCCGCAAGGCCGATGGCCCCGGCCGATACCAGCGACGGAGTCAGGTAGACGGTCATCGCCAGGCCGATGCCCAGGCCGATCAAGGGCGGTAGCACGGTGTCTTCGGGCGATGCAAAGATGCCGATGATCAGTCCGGCCAACGCTCCGATCAGCGGCAGCGCCAGGAAGACCATCAGCAGGCCGCGGAGCCTGGCCAGCAGCTTGGCCCAGAGCCAGCGCAGGCGCCCCATGGGTGTGATGAGCATGTCCTCAAGTGTACCGCGGTCGCGCTCGGAGAGCAGTCCGTCGGCGGCCAGCACTGCCGGGATGGTGTAGATGATGATGCCGATGAGACAGCAATAGACGCCGGGCAGCAGGAGCACCAGGCCGGCTAGGATCCCGACCGGCGTGCGCCACCAGTTCTGCTGGCGCAACTCGTACCGATAGAGCGGATCCCGCAGGGCGATGCCGATGGCCGTGACCGGGCTCCGGATCCAGGCCGCTACCCGGCCCGGGATGGCGCACAGCAGATCGGCGACGAGGCTCACCGCGGGGCGCTCACTTGACCCGCACCACCACCGGTCCGGTCAGCGGCCGGCCCTTGGTCCTGAGTTCGAGTGCCAGCAGGGCCACCTCGTAGAGGCTGCGGTGGTGCGCCCGGATCTTCCTGTCGAAGTGGGCCCCTGCCGAGGAGAAGGGCGGGCTGACCCTGGCGGACGCCCCGCGCGGCAGTTCCACCTCCCAGGAGGCGCCGCGGAACGAGCCGGCCACCTCGATCCTGCGGCGGACGGGGACCTGCCGCCCGGAGCCGGCGGCGAGCGGCCGCCCGTCGACCAGCACGTCGGCGCCGCCGGCGATCACCAGCGGCAGCCCGGCGAAGGCCCGGCGCAGGCCCACGCTCTCCATGCCGACCTCGACGGCCATCTCCGCAGTGGAGAGCGGGCGCAGCGCGAACTCGGCCTGGGCGTGCCCGAAGGTCAGCTCCAGCACCGAGGACTCGTCCCGGGAGGATACGTCGGCCAGCCGCGGGTAGTAGGTGGCCCGGACCGTCTCGGGGAAGCGGCCGGTGACCAGGCCGAAGTCGACGTCGGCGAAGTAGCCGGTGTCCAGGTAGAGGTTGGCGAAGTGCCGGTCCAGGTTGCGGTGGGTGTGCCCGCCTCCCAGAATCAGGCCGGTGCGCTCGTGCCAAAGGTCGATGCGGTTCTGGCGCTCCAGGCGGAAGATGTTGTCGGTCTCCTTGGGGATGTCGCTGAACACGCCGGAGAGGGCCAGGTGCCAGGGCCCCTGGCGCCGGGCCAGGGCGTGGAAGTTGCCATCGTGCTCCTCGGCCAGGAAGCCGTCCGACTCCTGGCCCAGCGGCTCGGGCCTGCCGTGGCCCGCGAAGCGCAGCAGGTCGGTGGTCCAGGCCGCGCCCGAGGCGGCGTCCGGGGGAATGACGTCGCCGCCGCCCCGGCCGAGCGAGGTCTGGGCCGGACGGATCCAGTTCAGCCAGCCCAGTTCGTTGAGGCGCCGGCCGCGCGGCGTGAGCGTCAGCGCCGGCGAGACCCGCCCGCCGGAGTAGGCCACCCGGCCGTCGAGCGCCCCGGAGGTGGAGCCGTCGGGCAGGGCGTAGAGGCCCATGAAGGCGATGAGCCGCTCCAGCGCGGCGCGCACGTCCTCCCGGCCGGTGGCGCGCCAGTACATGTAGAGCGGATCGGCCATCACGTAGTTGTAGCTCATGGACGGGCCGTGGTGGCGGTTCTCGTCCCAGAAGCCGGGGGCCAGCTGGTAGCGCAGGAGCTGGCTCATGCCGAAGGCGGCCATCCGGACCAGGTCCGGCCGGCGCAGGATCCGCCCGGCCAGGTCCAGGGTCAGGGCCTTCCAGGCCTCGTGGTTGGGCGCCGAGAAGAAGAACGGCCGCGACCCATGGCAGTCCGCGTAGCGCTCCAGCGACCGCGACCAGCGCTTCCAGCGGGCCGCGCCCATGGTCCTGGCGCCGAGCACCTCCATGGTGCGCAACAGGAAATAGGCCTGCCACTCGTCGCCCTGCTCCTTGGCGTCCTCGGCGTCGTAGCCGCCGCGGGCGGTCTGGTAGGTGAACTTGAACTCGCCGACCTTCATGGCCAGTTCCAGTGCTTCCGGGCTCCTGTACAGCGCGTTGCCGGGCAGCTTCGTGGCGTAGAGCCAGGCCAGCGGGTAGCTCAGGTGCTGATGACGGTAGGCCAGCCCCGGCAGCTTGACCCGGCCGGTCCGGCGGTCGACCGCGCCCATGCAGGCGCGGACCGTTTCGAAGAGCGAGGCGGAGATCAGGCTGTTCATTTCGGGGGTCAAGGGACGGGCTCCTTTCCGACCGGTGGCCAGGGCACACGGCTTCCGCGCATGTATATCCGCTCAGGCGCCGCCGGCAATCGCAATTCCGCGGCGCTCTGGCCCCTTCCGGAATTCCCTCGGGTATTTTCCCCAACCGTTCTGAGGCCTTCGGTGTATTCCATATTGGACCGTGAGTGGACCGGACTTAATTTCCGTGCTCCTCTTCCGTCGCTGGAGGCTGCCATGGGTCTGAGAGGTCTCAAACCGCACGTCCGGGACAAGGCGGTCTCCGACATAGAGACCGGCATCCGGGACGGCAAACTCTGGGGCCAGCGCCTGCCGGCCGAGCGCGAGATGGCGGGGAAGCTCGGCATAAGCCGGTTCACGCTGCAGTCGGCCTTGAGCGTCCTGGAGAGCCGCGGGCTGGTCATTCGCCGGCACGGGTCGGGGACCTTCGCGGCGGGAAAGCCCGGATCCTCCGCCGCGGCCAAGGGCGGCAAGGTTCGGGTGGCGGTCATAGCCCCGGGCGCGGACCTGGCCGCTGCCGGCTGGACCTACCACGGGGACATGGTCCGGGGCGCGCTGCGTGGCTGCCAACGTCTAGGCATTGAAGCCCTGCCCCTCCCGCTTGAGGAGGTCTGGACTGAAAGTCCCGGGCCGCGTTGGGGAGAGGCCAGGGAGTGCGACGCCTTCGCCGTGGTCAGCGCCCACGCGCTGCCCATGGTCTACGCCCTCCTCAAACTGCGGCGCGCGCCGGTGGCTCTGCTGGATGGCGTGCTCCGCGACGTGCCGGTGATCGCCGTGGTCGACGGCAGTTTCGAGGGCGCGCGCCGGGCGGTTCGCTACCTGGCGAAGCTCGGCCACCGGCGGATCGCCTACCTGACACCCCGCGAGGACGCCGAGACGCCCCACGCCAAGAGTCACGGCTATCGCGCAGCCCTGGACGAGAACGGCATCGCTTACGACCCGGGACTCGTCTGCCCCGACCCCGGCGACGCGGGCGAGGCCCACATCCCGGAGGCGGTCGATCGGCTGCTCGCACTGCCCGATCCTCCCACCGCCGTCTTCGCCGGCAACGATCGCAAGGCAATGGCTGCCTGGGAAGCTCTGGAGGCCTGCGGTCGTCGCCCTGGAGCGGACGTCGCCCTAGTGGGCTTCGGCGACACGGCCAGCAGATCTGGCGCGGCTCAGGGCCTGAGCAGCGTTCGTATCCTGACCCGCCGGATGGGAGAACTAGCGGTCAAGGCGCTCGTCGATGCCGGAGGCCGGCCGGCGGCCAGGACGGTCATCGTCCCGGACACCCTGATGATCCGGGGAAGCACCTGCCCGCCCGGCGTCGCGGCGCGCTCATCCGCCAGCGAGCCGGCGGACTGAAGGAGTCCGATATGAAAACATGCTCAATCACCACCGGCCTGCTGCTCGTACCTGCCCTGATCTTCGGCGGCGAACCGCCTACCGTGACGCTTGCTCCCGCCGAAGCCCTGACCGTCCCCGATAACCGCTGGACAAGGATTGCCGAAGTTCCGCCCGATCCTTTAGGGCGGGAGCTCGAGCCCGGCCGCGGCGCCTACCTGTGCTTCGAGGGGGTGAAGAACACCCTGTTGCGTTTCGGCGGGTACACGCCGACCGACGACAACTCGATGTGGAGCTTCGACCTACCTCGTCGCAAGTGGGACAACCCGGTGCCGGTGAGCTACGAGTGGCCGGCCCCTGCCGACCGTCCCGGAGCCGGCCCCTGGTGGAGCATGGCCTGGGACTCCAAGCGCAAGGTGGTCTGGCTCTGCGGAGGCTGGGGCCTGGCCGCGAGGTCCAATGCCGCGCTGTACGACATCTGGCAGTATGACCCCGCCAGGGAGACCTTCAGGGCCATGAAGAGCAAGGGGCTGCCGGGCGGTAGCGTCGGCGTGCGGATCGTCTACGATTCGAAGAACGACCTGGTGGTCCGCGCGCCGGCCGACGCCGAGGGCGGATGGTGGATGGCCCACAATAAGGACACCACCTGGGTCTATGACCCCGGCAGGAACGCCTGGGAGGGGCGCAAGACTCCGGGCGTGCCCAAGGACAGCCTGGGCCTAGCCGCCGGCTTCGTCTTCGCCTCGGATGCTGGCAAGACGGTCTACATGCGACCGGCCGGCAAGGACGCCCCCATGGAGACCTGGACCTACGACGCCGCAGCCAACACGTGGGAGAAGCTGACCTCCAGGGAGAACCCGCAGGGCGCGGTGGTCCCCGGCGTCTGCTACGACTCCGCAAACAAACAGGTGGTCCTGTATGGCGGCGTTGGTGCGCCGTACCTCTCGCGCGGGCAGGGCGTGCAGCTTCACGACACGTGGGCGCTGGACCTGGCCGTGGGCCAGTGGCGGAAACTGGCCGTCGGGGCTCCGATTATCGCCAAGCTCCCCGGTGAGCAGGGTCAGCGTTTCGAGCTGACCATGGCCATGGACTACGATCAGAAGAACCAGGCGGTGATCCTGGCCGAGCCGACCATCGGGGTCTGGGCGCTGCGCGTCCGGCCGGAGGGCACCAAGCCGTTGCCGGAGCTCCGGCTTGCCGCCCTGCCCGCCTTCGACAAGCCTGCGGCCCCTGAGCGAGTCTACCCTCAGGCCCCGCCCAACAAGAAACTACTGGACTTGGAGTCCGGGACCTGGGTCAAGCTCGGCGGCGGCCGTTGCCTGGGCGGCGGGGAAATACCGCTGATCTACGACCAGGCCAGCGGCTTCATCCTGAAATACGGCGGGTGCAACAACGAGGGCACCACCTTCGCCGGCGGCTACGGCAACGATCTGTCGGCCTACGATCCGGCGACCGAGCGCTGGATAGCCCTGCGCTGGACCGACCCCTGCGGTCCGCCTCGCCCTCCCAACGGCTGCACCCGCGCCTATGCCTGCGACACGGCGAACCAGTGCGTCTGGTTCGCGGGAGGAGTTGCCGGAAATGCCCTGGCCCGCAGCTATCCCCCAGGTGCTGACTCCAAGGCGGGGACCTGGCGTTACGACAGCCTCAGGGACCGTTTTGAGTACGCCGCCGGCGGACCGGCCCCGGACGGCGAGGCGACGATCTCCGGCTACGACCCAATGGGCAAGCGCTTCGTGGTCGTGGGCATGTTCCGCGGTGGGGCCAACGGCTGCGACCCGGCCACCGGGAAGTGGAGCCCCCTGGCCCAGCCGCCGCCCTTCACCGGGCAGAACTACACCTACGCCTGCTTCGTGGACAGCATAAAGATCATGCTGGTGGTCAAACCCGGGGGCGACAAGGTGACCGCCAAGACCTTCGCACTTAACGTTGCCGACGGGCAGTGGAAGGACCTGTCTCCCAAGGGCGACACGCCCCCCGCCCGCGCCCCCGCCAGCGCGTACGATCCGGACAACGACGTCGTCCTGTGCGTGGGCGACGGCAGGACTATGGCGTATCTGGTCAAGGAGAACGCCTGGAAGACCGTCGAACTCAAGGCGCCGATGCCAAAGGTGGCGGGGATGCTGGCTTTCGACCGACGCCACAAGGTCTTCCTGGACACCGCGGCCATGGGCGGGGAGGTCTGGGCCTTCCGGTACAGGAGATGATCCGCGTCTTCCGCATGATCAGCTCGTCCGCCACGGGCCACTGAGGAGCACACCATGCCCACACCCAAGCCCAACATCCTGCTCGTGACCACCGACCAGCAGCGCTACGACGCCTCGGGCGGCGCTGCCCCCGCCTTCCTGCGCACCCCGCACTACGACCATCTCCGCCGGGGCGGCGTGACCTTCACCCGGGCGTACTCAGACTGCCCGCTCTGCGTCCCGGCGCGGGTCTCGATCATGACCGGGAAGCAGTCCTTCACCCACGGCCAGACGGGCAACGGCCCGACCGGCCCCTTCATCCCGCGCGACGAGTCGCTGCCCTCGCTGCTCCGGGCGCAGGGCTACGCCACCGCGGCGATCGGCAAGATGCACTTCGGGCCGGAGCGGAGCCGTCACGGCTTCGATGAGATGATCCTGCCGGCCGACTACTACCGCCAGATGGACCGCGCCGCCCACCCCTGGCGGCCGATGCGCCACGGCTTGGGCCAGAACGAGCTTTATCCGGCCATGGCCACCGTGCCGGAGGCGCTGACCCTGACCTCCTGGACGGCCGAGCAGTGTGTCGAGTACATCCGCGAGCGGCGCGACCCGACGGCACCCTTCTTCGTGTGGTGTTCGTTCTCCAAACCTCACCCGCCTCTCGACCCGCCGGAGCCGTACTACTCCATGTACCGGAACTCGCCGATGCCTGAGCCGGCCGTGGGCGAGTGGCGCGACTCGGAGCGCTGCCCGGAGGCGGTGCGCCGGGCCAGCGAGGAATGGTCAGCCGACCAGCTGCCGCCGGAGGTGCTCCGCGAGGCCCGCGCGGCCTACTACGGGCTCATCACCCAGGTCGACTACAACCTGGGCCGGGTCTTCGCCGCGCTCCAGGACTTCGACCTCTTCGACGAGACCCTGATCCTCTACACCTCGGACCACGGCGAGTTCCTGGGCGACCACCGCCTGGCGGCCAAGAGCTTCCTGCACGAGGGGGCCACCCACGTGCCCTTCGTCGTCCGGCCTCCGAAGAGCTGGGGGTTGCCCCCCGGACAGACCTCGGAGGCGCCCGCCACCCACGCGGACGTCCTGCCGACGTTGCTGGCCGCGGCCGGCGGCGGGAGGGCGCCGGCCGGCTGCGACGGTCTCGATCTGCTGGCCATCCTCCGCGGGGAAGTCGCCCCGCGCCGGTTCCTGCATGGCGTGACTGGCCGCGCGGAGGCTCCGGCGTCCATGGGCGGCACCGACGGGCGCTGGAAATACCTGTACTACCCGGAGGGCCCGGCCGAGCAGCTCTTCGACCTGACCGTCGATCCCCGGGAGCTCGAGGACCTCGCCGGGCGGCCCGAACACGCCGCGCGCTGCGCCGAGCTTCGTGAGGAGGTTCGCCGGCGCCACGCCGAAGGACAGACCGGCTTCGCCCCGGAAGGCCGACTGCCCCAGCGGGCGCTCCGGGGCGACTCGGCCGCCGAGCGCCGCGCGCGGGTCTGGCCGGGGTATCACACCGAGCACTACGGCAAGGATGTCCGGCACTGACAACCCGTGGCAACCTGCCTTTTCTCCTGACATGCGGCACGCTTGCGTGTATAACAGGAACAGACCGGACAACCCGGGGACCGGCCGCGCGTGCGGCCGCTCCCTTCCACCCTGCAGGAGAACCCCGATGATCGGCAAGCCCCTGGTCTCCCTCTGTTTGGGCGCGCTTCTGGCCGCGACCTGCCTGCCGGCGCCAGCCGGCGAGAAGGCTCCGGCCCCCGGCGCCTCCGACGCGGTGGTGCTGGACATGGAGCGCGGCTCCTTCCGCGCCTTCCTGGCCTGGCGGACCCCTCTGCTGGTGACCGCCGACGGCAAGCCGCGGCCGCTGCCGGAGCCCAAGAAGAAGGGCGTCGACGATGCGGCCCGCAAGGAGTTGCCCGTGCGCGCGTCCTCGCGGCCGGCGGCCGACTGGGCCTCCCCGGACTTCGACGACAGCCGCTGGCCGCGTCTGCACGGCCAGGCGGTGATCCGCCAGGCGCTGGGCGTGGGCGACATCTACGCCCCGGGCAACCCCGCCGAGTGGAACCTGATCTGCCTGCGCGGCAAGTTCCGGGTGTCCGATCCGGCCCAGGTCAAGGACCTGAACCTCGCGCTGACCTACAACGGCGGAGTGGTCATCTACGTCAACGGCAAGGAGCTGCATCGGGGCCACATGCCCGCCGGGGAGCTCAAGGCCGATACTTCGGCCGAGCGCTACGGCGAGGAGTCCTACGTCCGCCCGGACGGCAAGCTCTACTCCGCCGGCGACGGCATCACCGACTCCAAGGACTTCGCCGACCGGATCAAGACCCGAGACCGCATCGTGCCGCCCAAGGACGCTCCGGCCGGCGTGGTCGTGCCCGGCTCGATGCTCAGGAAGGGCGTCAACGTCATCGCCATCGAGAACCGCTCCGCTTTGATCAGCGACCTGGCCATCGAACGGTCCCCGTCGGGCCAGTCCTGGCAGGGAGTGCTGAGCCCCTGGCCCCACGCCGGCGTCCTCCAGGCGCGGCTGACCAGCGCCTCCGGCGCCGGGCTCGTCCCCAACGCCGGTCCGGCCGCGGGCGTGGAGGTCGCCAGCGCCCAGCCCCTCGAGACCCTGGCCACCTGGGACTACTCCCACCCGGCCGAGAAGCCCGCGCCCATCCGCATGGTGGGCGTGCGCAACGGGACCTTCTCCGGCAAGCTGGCGCTCAGCTCGGCCGCGGCCATCAAGGGGCTCAAAGCCTCGGTCTCCGAACTGGCCCAGGATGGCGGCAAGGCCAAGCTCCCGGCGGCGGCGGTGAAGGTGCGCTTCGGCGAGCCGGGCAAGCCGAACGTGGGCTGGAACGGCCCCGAGCGCTTCGATCGCCTGCTGGCCGAGTCGCCCGCCGAGGTCCCGCCCGTCCAGGTCCGCCTGCGCAACCAGTGGGGCGACACCAAGTGGCAGCCGGCGCCCACGGCGGTGGCCGCCGTCTGGGTGACCGTGCAGGTGCCGGCCGACGCCGCTCCCGGCGAGTACAAGGGGGCGCTCACGGTCGAGGCCGAGGGGCTGGCCGCCAAGCTCAGCGTGCCGGTCGAGCTCAAGGTCCACGACTGGAAGGCCCCGGAGGTCAAGGACTACGCCCAGCGCTACAACCTCTACCAGTCGCCGGACACCTTGGCCCAGTACTACAAGGTGCCGCTCTGGAGCGACAAGCACTGGGAGCTCATGGGCAAGTCCTTCGAGGTGCTGCGCTCGGCCGGCAACTCGGTGTGCGTGCTGAACCTCGTCGTCAAGGTACCGAGCCTGAACAACACCGAGTCGATGATCCGCTGGGTGAAGAAGGCCGACGGCGGCTACGACTACGACTTCAGCATCGCCGAGAAGTACATGGACCTCTACGAGAAGGTCAGCGGCAAGCCGGCGATCCTCGAGCTCTTCGTCTGGGAGCACCACACCAAGACCGACAAGAAGCCGCCGGTGCCGCTGTCGGTGACCGTGGTGGACCCGGCCACCGGCAAGACCGATCTGCTCCAGCAGCCGCCGTACGACACGCCCGAGAATGAGGCCTTCTGGAAGCCGGTGCTGACCGAGCTGCGCAAGCGCATCGAGAAGCGCGGCTGGTTCGACGTCACCGCCATGTGCTACACCAGCTACTGCTGGGGTCCGACCAAGGAACAGGTGGACATCTTCAAGAACATCTGGCCGGACGGCAAGTGGATGAACTGCACCCACTCCAACCCGGCCAGCTACGGCGGCACTCAGGGCACCATGCCGGTGACCTACAGCGAGTGGGTCTGGGGCTGCGGTGGGCTCTACAATCCGGACGGGGGCAAGGGCGCCGCCAACTACCCGCGGCCCTGGCTCAAGGGCACGGCGCGCATCGAGGTGGCCAACCCGCGCTACGGCGTGGGCATGTTCCACGGTTTCTATGACAGCTCGCCGCTGGTGCTCTACCGGGCGGCTCCGGAGGCGGCGCTGCAGGGCGGCGTCCGCGGGTTCGGCCGCGTGGGCGGCGACTTCTGGCCACTGCCCATCGGCAAGGACGGCCGGATGGGCCACATCTGCGATTCCTACGCGGCGGTGGGGCCGGCCAACAACATCAAGGCGCTGATCTCCCCCGGCGCGGACGGGGCCACGTTCAACGAGCGCCTGGAGATGTTCCGCGAGGGGCTGGTCGTGACCGAGGCCATGGTCTTCCTGCAGAAGGCCCTGGAGGCCAAGTCGGCCGGCGACCTGACCGGGAAGATCGAGGAGCTCCTCGACGAACGCGCCCGCTACTACCTGCGCACCCGGCCCAACCAGGAGTGCAGCTGGCTGTCCTTCGAGTGCTCCGACTGGCAGGGGCGCGACGACCGGCTCTTCGCCCTGTGTGCCGAGTTGGCCAAGGCGGGCGGCGGCAAGTAGGGTCGACCTGGGAGGAGAGGGGGCGGGGCGGGGGGAGCAGGCTTCAGCCCGCAAGTGAACGGGGGCGCGGCCAGATGGCCGCGCCCCCGGGCGTTTGCGGGCCGAAGGGGATCGGCGGCTACGGCAGCGGCACTCCGTCCTTCGCCGCGGCGCGCAGGACCTCCGCGGCGCGGTCGGCCTGGCCGCGGAATGCGAACAGCCAGTGAAGCACGCAGCAATCCCCGGCATCCATCGGCGTGATCTGGCTGCCCAGCTCGATCAGCAGCTGGTTGACCCGGTTGCCGGCCAGCAGGTCGGCGGCTTCCTTGGCCGTCTCCGGCGAGAACTGCTTGCGCAACGCCCATTGCCAGACGCTCACGTGCTTGGGCAGGCGCACGAGGTCCTCCTGGTCCAGGGCCAGCAGGCGCTTCATGTCCGGATTGGCCGCGGCCGCCGCGCGGAACGCCGGATCTCTCCCGGCCACCAGCAGCAGGGCCTGGCCGTCGCCTAGCGAGCGCCGGCACTTCTCGAGCGCCGCCGCATAGCCGGGGTTGGCGGCGGCCAGCCTGCGGCTGATGCGGAAGACGAGCGCCGAGGCCAGGGCCGACCTGGTTGCCCGGCAGGGGCGCGCCGCAACCAGCTTCTCGGCCCTGGCCACGGCGGCGTCGAGGTCCAGCGCCCGGCCCCAGCTGGAGGCCGCGGACATTTCCAGGTTGAGCAGCTGCACCCCGGCCACGTCGGGGGTCAGGTCGTCCGCGTTGAGGCGCGGCTCGGCGGTCACCTTGGCCAGCTTGGCGATGGCCACTTCCATGGCCTTGCGGGACTCCGTCTCCTTCTTGCCGGCGAAGCCGTCCAGGCAGACCTGCCGGTAGGAGTCGAGGTCCAGCGGCACCTCCTTGAGGCGGTTCTGGAGTTCGAGCAGCCCGGGCTCGTCGCGCAGCCAGCTGAGGGTGCCCATCAGCGCCGCCGCGCAGTGCTGGTCCCTGGGAGCCAGCAGCAGGGAGCGCTTCCTGAGTTCCAGGGCCCGCTGGAAGGACGGGTGCTTCGTGTAGCGCCCCACCACCTCTTCCCGGCCGGCCTGGTCGTCGTAGCAATAGGTCAGCAGGCTCTCGTCCGGGGACAGGCCCAGGGCCTTGTAGTTCAGACGGCCCTCCAGGAGGGTGAGGACCGCGCAGCCCTCCAGGTGGTCGGCGGCGTTGCCGGCCACGATGCGCTTGTCCGGCTCAAGGCCCACGGCTTCCTCCAGCATGGAGGCCGCCCGGCGGAAGTCCTCGGCCTTGCCGCTGACCCGGAAGAGCGATCCGTAGACCAGCGCGCAGTTGTTTAGCGTGGTCGGGCTCTTGGGGATATCCGCGTAGAGGGCCACCGAGCGACGGTAGGCCGCCTCGGCCTCGCGGTCCTTCCCGTCGCGCGCGGCCAGATGTCCCTGGCAGCTGGCCAGGTGGGCCTGGGAGTCCTTGTCCGCCGGGTTGCAGCGCCCGAGCCAGACCACGGTGGTGTCCAGGTCGCGTGAGCTGGCCGCCATGAAGTTGGCCATGCCCTGTTTCCTGGTGGGGTCCTTCTCCTGGTTGTAGGCCTCCTCGCCCAGAGTCCAGGACTCCGAGGTGGCGCCGACCTCCCGCAGGATGTGGGCGACCACGTACAGGCTTTCGGGGCCGCGTTTCTTCGAGGCCAGGTATTCGTCGAAGAGCTTGCGGCCCTCGGTGGCCTTGCCCAGCCAGTAGAGCACCTGGCCGTACGAGATGCGGTAGGTGTCGCTGCCCTCGGCGACCCCCTGCACGGCGAGGAAGACCCCCTCGGCGGCCAGCAGTTCCTTGCGGCGCTCCTCGCCGGTCATGGCCTGCGCCCGGCGCAGCATGACCATGCCGAGGTCCAGGGCCACGGGGACGACCGCGGCCTGGGCGCTGAGCTGCTCGCCCAGCTTCTTCAGGCGGAGATCGGAGTTGATGGCCCGGGTGACGTACTCGTCGACCATGGCCTGCTGGGCGGCCTTGTCGGCGGCCTTGGCCTCATAGGCCTGATACCACGAGGGGCCGGCGCTCCCGGCGCGCAGCCGGGCGATCGCCCCGTCGGCGACCGCCTGCTGGGCCTGGTTGTACTCCTTGACCGTGGCGTGGAGCGTCTTGAGCCGCCCCTCGCAGTAGCCGGTGAGCAGCTTGCGGGCCTGGTCGAAGCGCCCGGCGTCGGCGTGGATGGTGCCCAGGATCCTGGCGCCCTCGCGGGTGCCGAGCTTGTCGGCCAGCGGGGTCAGCACCTTCTCGCAGCCGGCCAGGTCCTTCTCGGATTCCAGGAGCACGGCCAGCTCCGAGGCCAGGTCCGGGTCGTCCGGGTGCCGGGCGGCGGCGGCCCGCAGCGCGGCGGCGCGCCTGGCGGCGTGGTCCTTGGAGTCTCCGGCCAGCTTCCCGACGGAGTCCAGGATGCGCAGCGCGTCGCGGGGCTCGGCGGCCAGCCGGGCTTCGGCCAGTGCCCGGGCGGCGTCCAGCACGGTCTTCTTTGAGGGCTGGGGCCGGCCGGAGGCAGCCCGCTCCGCGCCCAGGCGCAGGAGCTCGGCGGCGTTCTTGGCCGGGAGCGTGGCGAGCTTGGTGGTGAAGAGCGCCTCCAGGGCGCCCCCGGCCGCGGCGGCCGAGTCCGTCCCGCTGTCGGCCGCCTCGGTGTAGCCGCGGAAGGCGGCGGCGGTCTGGCCGGCGGCCTCGTCCTTCTCGGCCTGGCGCAGTCTGGCGGCCATGCGGTAGGAGAGCGACTCGGTGTGCACCGCCCAGGCGATGGACATCACCAGGAAGAGCCCCAGGGCGGCCACGGCCATGTTCCAGCCTTTGGCGAACCCCGAGAGCGGCTGCTTGCCCAGGAAGTAC
>JAKLDR010000106.1 GCA_022703445.1 Planctomycetota bacterium
ATGGGGTCACGTTGTACTGCATGGCCACGCTGGCCGGCGACTGGTAGGCGCCGATGTAGGTGCGGTAGTCCTTGGGGTCCGGCAGGGTCCAGTCGGAGACGTTGACCTCGATCGGCACCTCGAAACTCTTGCCCGAAGCTGCGACCGTCACCGTACCCTTGTAGAGCCCGGCCGCCGCGTCCTTGGGGACTGCCACCCGGAGGAGCAACTCCTGCATGGCCGCGCCGGCGCCCTTGTCGACCGCCACCTGTCCCGGCGACTTGGGGCTCAGGCCCATGAACCATGTCTGGTAGCCGTACCAGGGCATGTCCGGCTTGCCGTAGAGCACGGTGACGCCGGAGGCCGGAATCTCGCCCTTGGGGCCCTTGAGGGCCGAGGGCGTGGCGGCGATGCCGGTCAGCGCTTCGGTCGAGCCCAGCACCAGCTGGCCGCAGAACCGGCCGTTGCGCGCGCCGAAGATCTTCACCGGCTGGAGCTTCTCGTTGGGGTCGCCGTAGTCGCACAGCGCCACACGGTCGCAGCGGTCCTGGTTCCAGAGCTGCAGCCCCGCCGGGCGGGAGGTGTTGGCAGTCGCGCCCGCACCGCCGGCCTCCAGCTTCAGGTCGTTGAGGCCCACCGTCACCCAGCGGGCGCCGGTGGCTACCCCGGCCGGCGTATTCCAGGTGCCGGCGATGGGGTGATAGGGGGCGCGGCGGACCTCGATGGCCAGGACGTTTACACCCTTGCGCAGCAGCTTGGCCGGGACGTCCACTCCGGACAGGCTGCGGCCGCGCTTGGCGACGCGCTCCTCCAGGTCCTTCTTGTCGTCGGCAGCGGCATTCTTGAACTTCTCGGGGCTGGGGATGGCCTTGCCGGCCTTGTCGAGGAAGGCCTCATCCGGATAGGCGTCAGCCGGCGCGTCCGGGTCGAGCTTGCCCTGTGGCATGTTCCCGCGGACGAGCTCCTGGCCGTTGACGTAGACCACGGCCCCGCCGCGGTAATTGAAGCTGAGGCGCAGGTTGGCCGAACCCGGGTCGGTCACCGCGAACTTGGCCCGGAAGAAGACCCGGCTGGCCGACAGCCGGCCGAAGGACAGGTCCCGCGCCCAGTCCAGCCGGGTGCGCGGCCAGGCCGAGTCGTCGAAGTCGGCCCCGGCCCAATCTTCGGTAGGGACCGGGCTCTCCAGGGCGTCGCCGGCCTGCTGGTAGTTGACGATCGCCGGCTTGATGGGCGTCGTCTTGCCGGCCGAGTCGGTGGTCTGCGGCGGCTTCATGCTGGCGTGCCAGCGCACGTAGCTGGCCATGCTGAGGACCGCCGGAGAGGACGCCGCGGTTCCCGCCGCGGCCGCCTTGGGGCGCTCGCCGGCGGCGGATGGCGCGGCCGTCGTCAGGGCCAGGAGCGTAAGAAGGGTGGCCAGGGTCAGATGGACGCGGGTTACGGTTCTCATGGTTCTCATCCTCCTTCTGTCAGCCCCGGGCCGAGCCGGCGGGGATCAGCCGCAGCGGAACGGTTATGCGCAGGCTGGCCATGCCCGGCTCGCGCAGCCGCCAGTGCAGGCGGGCCACGGCCAGGCGGGCCATCTCCTCGGGATTCCAGATGACCGCGGCCGGGGCGCGGCCGGCCCCGAACTCGCGTTCCAGCTGGGCCCGGTAGCCGAGCTCGGTGCTCCAGGCCACCATGTCCAGGTCGCGGCCGATCTCCAGGCCCAGGGCGCGCGCGACCCGGGCCAGGGCCACCGCGTGGCTGGTCCACATGGCCAGGACCGCGGTCGGCCGGTCGGGCCTGGAGAGCAGTGTCCGGGCGGCGGCGTCGAGCGCCGCGTCGCCGCCGTCGGCCGGTTCGGCGATGAGTTCCCGGGGCAGCTCCAGCCCGCGCTTCAGGAACGCCGCCTGGGCGCCGGTGAAGCGCTCCAGGCTGTGGTCGCTTCTGCCCACGTCTCCGAACCAGCCGATGCGGCGGTGACCGCGGTCCAGCAGGTATTCGGCGGCCAGCCGCGCGCCGCCGTGGTTGTCCTGCAGGATGCAGTCGATGTCCAGGCTGCCCGGGAAGGAATCCACGCAGACGCAGGGGCGGCCGCTGGCGGCCAGCGCGCGGCGGGTGCGGTCGTTGTTGGTGTCCATGATCACGCCCCAGACACCCGCCTGGACCAGCCGGGCCGGCAGCTCCTCGGGAGCGATGTCTCGCGAGCTCATGGCCAGCGCGTGCCAGCCCAGGTCGACCAGCACCCGCTGTATGGCCGCGCTGAGCTCAAGGGATGTCGAGGTCCAGACGTCGATCAGCGGGTCGATCGCGACCACGTAGGCCACCGGGCTGCCGGGCCTGAGCCCATTGGCGGCCGGCAGGGCGCGGTAGCCGCGGCCGGGCTCGACCCTGATCAGGCCTTCGCCGGTGAGCTTGCGCAGAGCGCGGCGAACCGTCACCCGGGCCACGCCGTAGCGCTCGGCCAGCTCCCTCTCGCCCGGCAGGTACTCCGTTGCGGGGCCGGCCGGCTGCTCGGCCAGGTAGTGGCGGCGGATGTTCTCGGCGACCTTGACGGTCGAAGGCGACCGGCGGGTGCCGGAAAGTGGTCCTATTGCGGTCCTATTTGCGGAGCGTTTCATGGTCCGGTGTACACCGGAGAACTGATCTGGTTCACGGAAAACGCATCTGAACGGGCGTGATCATAAAAGTCTAAATGTCGTGCGTTATGCACACAATGGCATCAGTCTCCATGACTGGTCAGACCAGTTGACATGACAAGTACTTCGTGCTGCCAATAGCCGCCGTCTACGGCTCCTGGCAGTCCGCCACCTCAACGGGCTACAAGGTGCTTGCGCAGGTAGTTGAAGGCCTCGTCAACGTCATCCGAGAAGTGGAACATCTTGAGATCCTCGCTGCCGATCATGCCCCACCTGGCGAGCGCGTCGAAGTCCAGAACCTCTTTCCAGTACTCGCTGCCGAAGACGACCACCGGCATGCGTTTGACGGTCTTGCCGGTCTGGATGAGAGTGGCCAGCTCGAAGAACTCGTCGAAGGTCCCGAAGCCTCCCGGGAAGATGACCAGGCCCTTGGCCAGATAGAAGAACCAGAACTTGCGGACGAAGAAGTAGTGGAATTCGAAGGCCAGCTCGTGGGTCTGGTAGGGATTGGGCGCCTGTTCCATGGGCAGGCTGATGTTCAGTCCGACCGAGGGGCCGCCGGCCTCGGCCGCACCGCGGTTGGCGGCCTCCATGATCCCCGGGCCGCCTCCCGAGCAGACCACGAACCGTTTCCACGGGTCGCGGATGCCCTGTGACCAGCGGGTCAGTCTGGAGGCCAGGGCCTGGGCGTCGGCGTAGTAGCGGGCCATGGCCACGGTGCGGTCCGCCGCCTCGCGCAGTTCCCGGCGCCTGGCGGGGCCGGCGGCCTTCCATTCCGGGCTCGAGGTCAGGGCGTCGCGGGTGGCTTCGGCCCCCTCCGGCGGCTTGATCCGGGCCGAGCCGAAGAAGCAGACCGTGTTCCGGACCTTGGCTTCGCGGAAGCGCCGCTCCGGCTCGGTGAACTCGCAGAGGATGCGTATCTGCCGGGCGTGGGGGCTGTTCAGGAACTCGGTGTTCTTGTAGGCCTTCAGGGGCCACTTGCCGGGGGTGAGTCGGGAGCAGTTGCAGTCCATGGTCATCTCCGTGGCGCTACCGCCGGTGCCGGCGGCCAGGGGATTATCAGCCTGGCCGGCCTCGGCGCAAGCGCGGGGGGCGGGAGGCGATGGCGCGCTTCGACTCCCCCGGCTTGCGCGCCCCGCGGGCGGAGGCTAGAATCCCGGTCCAGCAGGAGGGGAAGCGTTGGACAACCAGGCTGACATCGTCTCGAGGATCGACCGGCTCCGCCGCGAGCGCGGTGCGCTGATCCTCGCCCACAGCTACGAACCTGGCGAGGTCCAGGACGTCGCCGACGTGGTCGGCGACTCGCTGGAGCTCTCGCGCATCGCCGCGCAGAACGACTCCGCGAAGCTGGTCATCTTCTGCGGCGTGCACTTCATGGCCGAGACCGCCGCCATCCTGCGTCCGGACCGGCCGGTGTACATGCCCGACCCCAACGCCGGCTGTCCCATGGCCAACATGATCACCCCGCGGGAGCTGGCCGAGGAGCGGAATCGCCATCCCGGTGCGGTTGTGGTCGCCTACGTCAACACCACCGCGGAGATCAAGGCGGTCTCCGACATCTGCTGCACCTCGGCCAACGCCGCTCAGGTGGTGAAGTCGATCCCAGCTGACCGGCCGATCATCTTCATCCCCGACCGGAACCTGGGAGATTGGGTGGCCGGCGAGACCGGCCGGAAGAACCTCTTCCCCTGGCGCGGGTTCTGCCCGACCCACAACCGGATCATGGAGCGCGATGTGCGCGAGGCCCGCGCCGCCCACCCCGGCGCGCCGGTGGTCGCCCACCCCGAGTGCCGGCCGGAGGTCCGGGCCATCGCCGACCGGATCGCCTCGACCAGCGGCATGGTCCGCTTCGCGAAGGAGTCGCCCGCCAGGGAGTTCGTCATCGCCACCGAGATCGGCATGTGCTACCGGCTGGCGAAGGAGTGCCCGGGCAAGCGGTTCTGGCCGGTCACGGAACTGGCCGACTGCCCGAACATGAAGCTGACCACCCTGGAAAAGATCCTCTGGGAGCTCGAGGACCTGGCCCACCCGGTCAGGCTCGACCCGGCGGTGGCCGCGGCGGCGCGGAAGCCTCTTGAGAAGATGGTGGCCATTCTCGGGCAATGACGAATGGTGAATGGAGAATGGTGAATGGTGAATGGTGAAAGAGGGTCGTTGGCCTCTCTCGCGTTTCACCATTCACTATTCACCATTCTGCATTCTGCAGCGGCGGAGGAAACCTTGTGAGCACGGCGGCTGAACGGATCGGCAGGAACCTTGCTGCGATAGGGGCGCGCATCGCCGCCGCCGCCGTCCGCGCCGGGCGCGACCCGGCCGGCGTCGAGCTGCTGGTCGTCACCAAGACCGTCGATGCTGAGACCACCGCCGCGCTGCTCGACTGCGGCATCACCGCCATCGGCGAGAACCGCGTACAGGACGCCCTGGCCAAAGCCGAGGCGCTGGGCGATGTCGCCGGCCGATTCCGCTGGCACCTGCTAGGCCACCTCCAGACCAACAAGGCGAAGAAGGCGCTCGGGCTATTCGGCGCCATGCACTCGCTGGACTCCGTGCGGCTGGCGGAGGCGCTGGAAAAGGAGCTATCACGAGCCGCTTCCTCCTCGCTCGCAACCCGCGACCCGCAACCCGCAAGGGCCTTTCCCGTCTTCGTCGAAGTCAACACCTCCGGCGACGCCTCGAAGACCGGCGCCTCCAAGGCCGAGGTCCGGGCCATCTTCGAGAAGCTGAAGTCCTGCCCGCACCTGCAACCGGCCGGCCTCATGACCATGGGACCGCTCGACGGCGGCCCTGAGGCGGCGCGACCGTGCTTCCGGCAGCTGCGCGAGATGCTCGGCGCGCTTCGTGCCGAGGGCCTCGCACCGGAGGGCTGCACCGGACTATCCATGGGCATGACCGGCGACTTCGAGGTGGCAGTGGAGGAGGGCGCGACGATAGTCAGAATCGGCACGGCAGTGTTCGCGTGAACTAAGCGTCTGACCAGTCCGGCCGGTCGGACCCGTCTGACAGGTCTGACTTGAAGGAGTGCGCACTATGAATGTCAAAGACACCCCTCTTCTCCCCCACGGCGGCTATCGCAAGCTCCGCAGCTACGTAGTGGCTGAAGCGGTCTACGATGCCACCGTGGTCTTCTGCCGTCGGTTCCTGGCCCACGACCGGCGCACCAGCGATCAGATGGTCCAGGCGGCTCGCAGCGGGGTCCGCAACATCAGCGAGGGCAGCGGGGCCGCCGCCACCTCCCGCAAGACCGAGATGAAGCTTACGAACGTTGCCAGGGCTAGCCTCAACGACGAACTGATCAGGGACTACGAGAGCTTCCTCCGTCAGAACGGCCTGCGTGTCTGGCCCAAGGACTTGCGCGAGGCCGTGGCCATGCGCCGCCGTCTTCGCGAAGACCGGGCCGCTAAGCTGCCGCCGGCCAAGCCCGGCATCGTGCGCCTAACTGGCCTTGCTGGCCTGGCCGACTTCGTCGGCAAGGCAGAGCCGGAACTCGCCGGCAACGCCATGCTGTGTGCCACGCACCAGGCCGCGTATCTGCTCAGGAACCAAATTGTGAGCCAGGGCCGAACCTTCCTGAAGGAAGGCGGCTTCACCGAGAACCTCTACCGGAGCCGCAAGCAAGCGCGGGAGGAACAGCAGCGGTCCGACCTGTCGGACTAGTCGGACCGGTCCGACGGGTCCGGCCTGTGTTCGGGCTTTGACAGGCACGCGGGCCGGGCCTATTCTTTGGCTCCGGAGGCCGCATGCGGATCTTCAATGGACGCCCACTCTGGTTCAGCGGCGGCTGCCTGATTCCCGGGAGCCTGCCCTTTATGGCAATCGGGCTACTCATGACCGTCTACTTCTACCGGGACTACCAACTTGCCCAGCGCACCGCATCCTGGCTCCGGGTGCCGGCCCGGATCGAGTCCGTCGAGCTCAAGAATCCAGGCAACGCTGACGGTCACGCCTCATGGCGGGAGCTCAAGGCGGCCTACTCCTACGAGTACGCCGGGCAGGTGCACCAGGGGTCTCGGCTCACGCCCAACGATCACGTGCACCCTCCGCCCGAGGAACTGGAGCGACAGCACGCGGTGCTGCTCAGTCACCAGCAGACGGGCGAGCCCCTCACGGCCCTGGTCAACCCGGACGATCCCGGCGAAAGCCTGCTCTTTCCCGCCGTCCGCAAGGACAGTTGGGCGATGTTGGTCTTCGGGCTCGCCGTTGCCTTTATGGCCCTAACCGGCATGGTGGCGGGGGTCCGAGAGATGGTCTTCGGCTGGCGCCGGGCCCATCCTCGAGAGGCCAGGACGCAAAGTCCCTGGCGCGAGGACCGGCGCTGGGCCGCCGGCTTCGTTTTCCCATCCCCCGAGGGCGCTGATTTGACCCGCATCTGGGGCACAAGTCTGTTCATCGCCGCGCTGGTGGCTCCATTGATCATACTCGCTGCGCTAACGGATGGCTCTCCGGTCTTCAGGCGCGTCTTTGCCGGATTCTGCGCCCTGATGTGGCTGCCCTTCCCGGTTCTGGCGGTCTACTTCACGTTTCGATATCGGAAGTACGGCTCGCCGCGGCTGGTGCTGAACGAGATGCCGGTCGTGCCGGGCCGGAGCATGGCCGCAGCGCTGCTGCTTGACCGGAGGCTCGACGCGCGCGGGCCGATCACCTTCACGCTGCACTGCCGGCACCTGCCCCGGTTCGATGAGGACGACTGTGCCGAGAAGCTGTACAAGGGCGTCGTCGAGGTCGCGCCCGAGCGGGAATCCACCGGGACGGTGCGCTTTGAGATGCCCATTCCGGCCGGTCTGCCGTCAACCACCCCGCGAGGGCGGGAGCCGGCCGTGAAGTGGACGCTCCAGGTGACTGCCGACGCGCCCGGCGTGGACTTCCTGGTCAACTTCGACCTGCCGGTCTTCAATGTCGCCGACGAAAGTCTAATCGAGAAACGCCCGGAGGGCACTCAGCCATGACCAGCGTTCTGGATGCCTCCGGCCGGATGTCCGACGGCGGCCGCTGGCTGCCGGGGCTGATCCTGGTAATCTCGGCGGCGGCGGCGCTGCGCGTGGCGGCGCTGGTCGCCTCCCCCGCGGAGCTGCCGGACGCCGTCACCTACTCCCACATGGCCGCGGGCCTGCTGGAGCGCGGCGAGCTGGCCGACCCCGACGGCAACCGGGCCCGGGTGATGCCCGGCTACCCCCTCTTTCTGGCCGGCTGCCGCGCGGCCTTCGGCGGCTCCCACTTGGCCTGGCGGGTGCCGCAGGCGCTGCTGGGCGTCGCGACCGTGCTGGCGGTGTGCCTGCTGGCCAGGAGGCTCTTCGGCGAGCGGGCCGCGCTGGCCGCCGGCTGGCTCTCGGCGCTGGACCCGTTCCTGATCGGCTTCGGGGCGCAGATGCTAACCGAGGGGCTCTCCCTCTGCCTGCTGGCCTGGGCGGCGCTCCTGGCCTGGCGTTCGCGCGGCGCCTCCGTCGGGGGCGGCGACGACAGCGGCAGCGGCGGGCGGCGCACGGGCGGCCCGCTATGGTCCGCGGCCGGAGCCGGACTGGTCGTCGCGCTTGTCGCCCTGGTCCGGCCGGCCGGGGCGCTGATCGGCATCGTCCTCGTCCTCGGCGCGCTGCTGCTGCCCGGGGCGGGCCGGCCGCGCCCCCGGAACGCTCTCGGGCGCGCGGCGCTGGCCATGGCCGTGTGCCTGGCGGCGCTGTCGCCATGGTGGGTCAGGAACGGGCGCGTCCTCGGGCACTTCGTGCCGCTGTCCACCGACGGGGGGCAGTCGCTCTACGAGGCCAACTCGCCCAGTGCCACCGGCGGCCCGGCGATCCCCGAGACCGTCGGGGTGCGGCTGCGCGGGGCTCCGCCCATGGGCGAGCTGGAGCGCGACCGGCTGCTCGGCGGCGAGGCCCGGGCCTGGATCGCGGAGAACCCGGGGAGATTCGCCCGGCTGGCCGCGGTCAAGCTCGCGCGGACCTGGAGCCCGCTGCCCAACTTCCACGACTACCGGAGCTGGCGCTACGCGCTGCCGAGCCTGCTGGCCTGGCTGGCGGTGATGGGGCTGGCGGGGTTCGGAGCGTGGCGAGGTTGCAGGTGTCGGCCGTTCGACAGGCTCACGGCCCGGGCCCTGAGCGCAGTCGAAGGGGTTTCAGACGTCAGCACGGCGCCGGCCGTTGGCGGCTCACCCCTGACGCCTGACACCCGAAACCTGAAAACTGCCGTCCTCTTCTGCGTCCTCCCCGTCCTCTTCGTGGCCGCCGCCCACATGATCTGGATCGGCTCGGTGCGTTACCGGATGCCGGCGTGGATCTTCCTGGAGGTCCTGGCCGGCGCCGGTGCGGCGTGGCTGTGGGAGCGGCTCAGCCGCAGATGGCGAAATACGGAAGCAGCAACGGCGGGCTCACCGGACCAGTCTGCGGCTAGTTCCCGTTCCCCGTCAGTTTCTTCGCGAACTCCTTGACCTTTGCCCCGAAGTCGCCCTTGAGCTCCTTCTCGAGGAGCGCGAGCGTCGCGACCGGCTTCCTGCCGGCCAGTTCCTCCATCTGACGGAAGGCGCGCTCGGCGCCGCTGCCGCCCTGGGTGCAGAAGAAGGCCACGCCCTTGAGCTTGGCGGCCTGTTCGGTCAGGAAGGTGCGGACGGGGGAGGCCATGGTCCAGGCCCACACCGGCGTGCCCAGCACGACCAGGTCGTAGGCGGCCGGGTCGAAGGCCAGCGGTTCGATGGGAGTGAGGCGCTTCAGGGCCGCGTCGCGCCCGGCCAGCAGGTAGCCGAGGAGCCCTCCGCGGGTCTCCGGCTCGTTGATCTTCTCGGCTTCGGCGCCGAGCTCGCGGGCCAGGGCCTGGGCCACCTTGCGGGTGTTGCCGGTACGCGAGTAGAAAACCACGAGCGCCCTCATTCCGCACCTCCCTCCGGGCCGGGGAGAATCCCGGGGATGCTCCCCGGAGCCGGCCGTCATGTTACCAGGAAAGGGCGGAAATGCACAGACCGGTGTCGATAACGGCGCTCCTGCTCGCGGCGGCCATGGCCGTTCCGGCGCGGGCGGACGTCGTCGAACTGGCCGACGGCGCACTCTTCGAGGGCACGGTCACCCAGGGGGAGGGCCGCGTCCTGGTTCGCACCGCCTCGGGCTCGACCATGGAGTTCGAGGCCGCCAAGGTCCGCGAGGTCCGCCCCGGCGGCTGGCGGGACGAGTACCAGCGCCGCCGCGCGGCGGCCCCCTCGGCCGGAGCGGACGAGCGCTACCGCCTCGGGCTGTGGTGCGGCTCCAAGGGACTGGCCGGCGAGCAGGAGGCCGAGCTCCGGGCCGCCCTGCAGCTCGACCCCGCCCACCGCGCCGCCCGCGAGCGCCTGGACGTTCTGGAACTGGCCCGCCTGCTGCCGGCGACGAACGGGGGCGGCGCCCCGCCCGCCCCGGCGCCACCGGCCAGCCACGAGACCGCCCACATCCGGGCCGCGGCCGACGGCGGGGAGGGCCTGGCCAGGGAGGTCGCCGAGATGGCCGAGTCCGCGGTGACGGACTTCGTCCAGCTGTTCGAGCTGCCCGGCGACTCGGCCGCCGTCCGGGGCTTCCGGGTGAAGGTCCGCTACTACTCCCGGCTCCGGGACTACGAGGAGGCCAGGCGCGCGGCCGGAGCCGGCGGCGGCAGCGGATTCTTCAGCCACACGACCGGCGAGTGCCACATCTCCTGCGAGGCCGACGGCCAGCCCCCGGGCATGACCGTCCGGCAGACCATCCGGCACGAGGTGGCTCACGCGCTGGCGCTGCGGGTCCTGGGCGTGCGCTCCCAGCGCCGCTGGCTGGCCGAGGCCCTGGCCACGGTCATGGAGGGGACCGACGCGGACGGTCTGGGCGGGGGGATGATCTGGACCAGGCTGTCCATGGCCTCGCGCGCGGCGGACGACTCCGGCGGCTCGCTGGCCGTGCTGCTGGGGGCCGGCTCCGGGCCCGGCGGCGCGATGTCCCTGGATGACTACGCCCGGATCTGGAGCTTCGCGCACTTCATCTTCTACGGCGACGACGCCCGCGAGCGGGCCAGGCTGCTGGCCCCGCGCCGGCAGACCGATCCCGCGGATCTGGCCGTCCTGGGCCGGACCCGCAAGGAGTCCTTCCTGGCCATGCTCGCCGAGGTGCGCGAGGGCGGCTACCGGGCGGACGTGGACGGCATCTTCCGCAGGCACTTCCCCGACAGCGAGGCCCTGGAGGCCGCCTGGCGCGCACACGTTGCGAAACTCGTGGAGACGCGGCTCCGGCCGGCGGCGATCAGGCGGCCCTTCGTCGTGCGCCGCACGCTGGCTCCGGCCCCGGCCCCGATGCCCGTCCCGGAGCCGGCCCGGACCGCGGATTCCGCGGCTGGCGCGTCCCCGTCCGGGCGGTGATTAGAACCCATCCCAAAACCCCGTGGGGCCGCGCCGGCAACGCGACCCCACGGGGTTTTGGGATGGGTTCTAGATTTCCTCGCCGTTGGTGGCGATCACGTCGCGGTACCACCAGGCGGAGTCCTTGGGAGTGCGCTTCAGGGTGCTGAAGTCGACGTGCACCATGCCGAAGCGCTCGCGGTAGCCCTCGGCCCACTCGAAGTTGTCCAGCAGCGACCAGTGGAAGTAGCCGCGGACGTCGACGCCGTCGGCGACCGCGCGGCGCAGTTCGCGCAGGTAGCGCCGGGTGAAGTCGATGCGCTGCGGGTCGTGGCAGTCGCCGTCGAGCGAGACCCAGTCGGCGCCGGACATGCCGTTCTCGGTGATGTAGATGGGCAGCCGGTAGCGCTCCTGCATCAGGCGCGGGCCCCAGTAAAGGGCCTCGGGGATGACGCGCCAGTTGAAGCGGGTCAGTGGCTCGCCGATCGGGGCGGGCAGCGGCACCCACTCGCCGTTCCTTCCGGCGCGGCCGGGCCGGCCGTGGTAGATGTTGAGCCCCAGGAAGTCGAGCTTCTGGTGCATGGTGCGGAGGTCCCGGGCCCAGCCCTCGGGCAGGTGCTCCCCGAAGGCCTTCAGGCCGTCAGCCGGCCAGCGGCCCAGGATGATCGGGTCGAGCCACCAGGAGTAGCTCCAGACGTCGAACTTGGGCACCTCGAACTGGCGCCTTGCGGCGGCGATGTCCCGGGCGCTGTCCGTGGCCGGCACGCGCGGCCCGGCGCAGGGGGCGATGCCCACGTTGACGCGGCGGCCGGCGGCGGCGCGGATGGCGGTCACGCCCTTGCCGTGGGCCAGCTGCAGGTGGTGGACCATGCGGATGAGCGCCGGGTCGCCGAGCTTGTCGCCGGGGGCGTGGACGCCGTCCTGGCAGCCGCAGCCCAGGATCACCTGGGGCTCGTTGATGGTCATCCAGTAGGAGACCCGGTCGCCGAGCTTCCGGACCACGGCGGTCACGTAGTCGGCGTAGCGGTCGGCGGTGTCGCGGCTGAGCCAGCTGCCGCGGCAGTGGAGCTCGTAGGGCAGGTCCCAGTGGAAGAGCGTGGCGAAGGGTTCGATGCCGGCGGCCTGCAGTTCGTCGATCAGCCGGTCGTAGAAGGCCAGCCCTTTGGGGTTGACCCGGCCGGCGCCGGCGGGGATGACCCGCGGCCAGGCGATCGAGAAGCGGTAGGCCTTCAGGCCCAGCTCCTTCATCAGGGCCACGTCGTCCTTCCAGCGGTGGTAGTGGTCGCAGGCGGTGTCGCCGGTGTCGCCGTTCTTGACCTTGCCGGGGGTCCGGCAGAACACGTCCCAGATGCTCGGGCCGCGGCCGTCCTCGCGCGCGGCCCCTTCGATCTGGTAGGACGCGGTGGCCGCGCCCCACAGGAACCCCTTGGGGAACGATGCTGGTCTGCGGGTCATGGGCAGTCTCCTTGATGCGGGGCTCGGGCTGCGCCGGGCGCGGGCTCCCCCGCGCAGGGGCCGCCGGCTACCTGACCGCCGGCAGGATCCGCGACGAGTCGCCGCTGCCCGAGGAGCGGCCCTTGGTGGCGTCGGCCAGCTCGCGCACGAAGTTCCCGAGCCGCCGGAGCATGTCCTGGTTGGCGGCGTTCTCCTCCATGCAGCGCACGATGGCCGAGCCCACCACCACGGCGTCGGCGATCCGGGCGGCCGCCGCGGCGGTCTCCGGGGAGCCGATCCCGAAGCCCAGCGCGACCGGCTTGTCGGTCCGGGCGCGGATGCGCTTCATGAACGCCGCCGCCCCGGCCGGCAGCTGCTCGCGCTCGCCGGTGACGCCGGTCAGGCTCACCGCGTAGAGGAAGCCGCCGCTGGCCGCGGCCACCTTGCCGATGCGCTCGTCGGGGGTGGTGGGGGCCACCAGCTGGACGCGGTGGAGGTTGACCTCGCGGCAGGCCGCCGCCAGCACCTCGTCCTCCTCGGGGATCATGTCGGCCACGAGCAGTCCGTCGGCCCCGGCGGCGGCCGCCTCGCGGGCCAGGCGCTCCGGGCCGAAGCGCAGCACCGGGTTGTAGTAGCCGAAGAGCACCAGCGGGATCTTCAGGCCGCCGCCGCGCAGGGCGGCCACCATGTCGATGATCCGGGAGAGGCTCGCGCCGGAGGTCAGGGCCCGCGCGCTGGCCCTCTGGATGACCGGGCCGTCGGCGATGGGGTCGGAGAAGGGCACGCCCAGCTCGACGATGTCGGCGCCGGAGTCGGCCAGGGTCCGCACGGCATCGGCCGTGACCTGCAGGGACGGGTCGCCGCAGGTCAGGTAGGCGATGAAGGCTGCCTTTCTCCGCTTGCGGAGGTCGGAGAAGCACTCGTCGATGCGGTTCATGGCGTGACTCCCGGGCCGCCCTCGTCGCCGTCGCCGCTGACGGACTCGCGCAGGCGGATGATCTCCTCGGCGGTCTCGGCGTCCTTGTCCCCGCGGCCGGACAGGCACAGGGCGATGATCCCCCCCTTGGGGATCTGCGCGGCCACCTCGGGCAGCCGGGCGATGGCGTGGGCCGTCTCCATCGCCGGGATGATGCCCTCCGTGCGGGAGAGCCGCTCGAACGCCGCCACGGCCTCGTCGTCGGTGGCCGGCAGGTAGACGGCCCGCCCGGTCTCGGCCAGGTACGCGTGCTCCGGACCGACCGCCGGGTAGTCCAGTCCGGCGGCTATGGAGTGGGCCGGGCGGATCTGCCCGTCGTCGTCGTCGAGCAGCCGGGTCATGGCGCCGTGCAGCACGCCTGGGCGCCCGGCGATGATCGACGCGGAGTGCCGGCGCGAGCCCAGGCCCTTGCCGGCGGCCTCCACCCCGAAGAGCCTGACCGAGGGGTCGTCCAGGAAGGCCGAGAACATGCCCATGGCGTTGGAACCGCCGCCCACACAGGCCACCACCGCGTCGGGCAGGGCGCCCTCCTGCCGGAGGACCTGCTCGCGGGCCTCGCGGCCGATGACCGACTGGAACTCGCGCACGATCATCGGGAAGGGGTGCGGCCCGGCGACCGAGCCGACCACGTAGTGGGTGTTGGCCACGTTGGCCACCCAGTCGCGCATGGCCTCGTTCATGGCGTCCTTGAGGGTCTTCGACCCCGAGGACACCGGCACCACCGTGGCGCCCAGCAGGCGCATGCGGAAGACGTTCAGGCGCTGGCGGCGGACGTCCTCCTCGCCCATGTACACCGCGCAGGCCAGGCCGAAGAAGGCCGCGGCGGTGGCCGTGGCCACCCCGTGCTGGCCGGCGCCGGTCTCGGCGATCACCCGGGTCTTGCCCATGCGCTTGGCGAGCAGCACCTGCCCGAGGGTGTTGTTGATCTTGTGGGCGCCGGTGTGGCAGAGGTCCTCGCGCTTGAGGTAGACGCGCGCGCCCAGGAGCGCCGAGATCCGGGCGGCGTGGTAGAGCGGGGTGGGTCGGCCGGCATAGTCGGCGAGGTAGTAGCCCAGGTCGGCCTGGAACTGCTCGTCGGCGGCCGCCGACTTGAAGGCGGCCTCGAGCTCCTCGAGCGCCGGGAACAGCGTCTCTGGCACGAAGCGCCCGCCGTAGCGGCCGAAGTGCCCCCGCGCATCCGGCAGGGTGGTTCGGTTGGTCATGGTCGATCCTCTGCCTCAGATCCGGATCCTTTTCCGACTAGCCCGCGGCATTGTCCGGATAACGCCGTGCGCGCTGATCGATTGTAAGAAGCCAATTGCCCCAGGCAAGGGCCGAAAACTCCTTCTTGACGCATCCCCATGTGCTATCAATGCCGCGGCTGGCTCCTTGACTACGCGTTGCCCCGGGCATTTCCGCACTGGATCTGATGTCTCCAGTTTCTGCCCAGGCTAGGTCTGTTGCTGACAGCCATGTGCTCATGTAAAAATAAGCTGTACAGTGGCTTGCGAACAGGAGGGGATTTGTCAAATAATTCGGCAGACAGTGTCTGCTGAGTGGTGTAAAATAGACCACCAGGAGACCGCCATGAATACCGCCGATAGCAGCGTGCGAGACGATGCCGGACGGGGTCGGATGAGGAGCGGGCGTTCGTCATCCGGTCTGGTCCAGGCGCTGAGGTCCGGCATCGCGTCCGGCAAGATCAGGTCCGGCGGTTTCATGCCGGCGGAGCGTGAACTGTCCCAGCGGCATGATGTCGCGCGGATGACGGTGCGCCGGGCGCTGAAGGTGCTGGAGACGGAGGGGCTGCTCCGAGCCGAGCCGGGCAAGGGCTACCGGGTGCTGTCCCGCGGCAACGACCCGACCCGCGGCTGCCCGATCGCCTTCGCGCTCGCCGAGCAGGAGCCGGGTGCCGACTGGCGCGACCTCAATCTGCTGCTCCTGAAGGGACTCCAGCGGGCGGCCGAGCGCCGCGGCTGGCCGGTCCTCGGCGTCGGCGCGGCCGGACAGAAGCCGGAGCGCATCCTCGAGCAGTGCGTCTCCGGCCGGGCCTGGGGGCTGGTGGCCGGGATCCACGATGCGGAGATCATCCGGCTCGCCGCCCGCGCCGGGCTGCCGGTGGTGATGGTCGACACCTGGGACCCGGGCCTGGAGGTCGACGTGGTCTTCCAGAACGGGTTCCTGGGCGGCACCCAGGCGGTCGAGCACCTCGTCGCCGCTGGCCACCGGCGGATTGCCTGGTTCGGGCAGGTCGACATGGGTGTGCACAGTACCACCCGGTTCGGCGGCGCCTTCACAGCGCTGCGGATGCACGGGCTGGGACTGCCGGCCGAGTTCGAGATCAACGCGTCGAGCCCCGACGGCCCCGAGAGGCTCAGACAGCTGCTCTCCCGTCCCGACCGGCCCACCGCGGTGGTGGCCCTCTGGCAGCCATTCCTGCGCCAGGCGGCCGACGTCGCGCGGGGGCTGGGTCTGGCCATCGGCCGCGACGTGGAACTGGTCGGCTGGTCGTCCATCGAGCAGTACGACCAGGCGGTGGCTTCGCACTTCCGCGGCGGGCGCGTGCCGCCGGTGGTCGAGTGGAGCATCGCGGACATGGCCGAGATGGCCATCGACCGCCTGGCGGCCCGGCGCGAGCACCCCGAGCAGCCTCCGGTGACCGTCAACATCCAGACCCGGGTCAGGCCGGCGGTTGAGGGCGCTGGCGGAGAGCCTGTCCGACCAGTCTGACTGGTCGGACGCGTCTGACACGTCCGACAAAGGAGCTGAGCACATGAGGACAACCGTGATTATCCTGGCCTGCACGATGTTCTGCGCGGCTCTCGCCCCGGCCGGCGAGGCCGGCGGTGCGGCTGCCCAGGGCGGCGTCGAACTATGGACCGCCCCGACGATGGACACCGTCCAGGCCGGTGACAGCCCGCGGTCTCCCGGCGGAGTCGGCACGATCCGCATCATCGGCGCGCGCAACGGGACGTTCTCGGGTCGGGCCGTGCTGAAGTCGGTCGGGCCCGGGCCGGTCCGCGGTCTGAAGGCCGCGGTGAGCGACCTGGCGGAAGCCGGCGGGAAAGGAAGGATCCCCTGCGCGGCGGTGCAGGTGCGCTGGGCCGACTGGGCCAGCCCGGCCGTGAGCTGGGCGGGCGGCCCCAACCACAAGCGCATCCTCCGCTTCGACCGGCTGCTCGAGGCCTTCCCGGCGGAGATGGCCCCGGCCAACCCCTATGTCGGCGAGCGCCAGATCGGCCCGCTGGTGATGGCGCCCGTGTGGGTCACCGTGCGTGTGCCGGAGGGCGCCGCCGGCGGCGAGTACAAGGGGATCCTGACCATCGAGGGCCAGGCGGCCGCGCCCTTCAAGTTCTCCGTGCCGGTCGAGCTCCAGGTCAGCGACTGGCGGCTGCCGGATCCCAGGGACTTCGTCTTCCGGACCCATCTGTACCAGTCGCCGGACACGGTGGCGCAGTACTACAAGGTGCCGCTATGGAGCGACCGGCACTGGGAGCTCATGGGCCGGTCGCTGGAGGCGCTGGCCCAGCTCGGGAACCGGGTCTGCCTGCTGCCCCTGGTCGAGAAGGGCATGGCCATCAACAACAGCCAGTCGATGGTGCGTTGGGTGAAGAAGGCGGACGGGAGCTACGAGCAGGACTTCTCGATCATGGAGAAGTACCTCGACCTCTACGCCTCGAAGTGCGGCAAGCCGGGGCTGCTGATGCTCTTCGCCTGGGAGAGCAGCGACTTCGGCCCCAAGGGGCAGGGCGGCGGCATGAAGATGCCGGCTCCTCCGCTGCTGGGAGTGACCGTGGTCGACCCGGCCACCGGCAAGACCGAGACGCTGCGGCAGCCGGAGTACGGTACCAAGGAGAACGAGGCCTTCTGGCGGCCGGTTTTCACGGAGCTGCGCAGGCGGCTGGAGAAGCGTGGCTGGTTCGACGTGGCCGCCATGGCCAATGCCCGATACTGCGCGGGACCATACCCTGAGCACATCACGGTCTTCAGGCGCCTCTGGCCGGACGGCAAGTGGGTGCAGTGCGCCCACGCGCCGGCCGAGTTCTTCAAGGGGGCGACGGCCGAGGACCGGATGCCGGTGTTCTGCAACGAGTGGGTCTGGGGCAGCGGCAGCCTCTACGACCCGGACAGCACCAAGAAGGCCAGGCAGCCCGTCTATCCCCGGTGGGGGCTGAGCGGCGGCAAGCCCATCGCGATCACGAACCCCAGGTCCGGCAACGGGGTGGCGCCCGGCGGCATTGGCATCCACGACGACTCGTGGCTGGCCCTCTACCGACTGCTCCCCGAGGGCGCCGTGCAGGGCGGCGTCCATGGCCTGGGCCGGCTGGGCGGAGACTTCTGGCCGCTGCCCGGCAACAAGGATGGCAAGTTCGTCACCCTGTGCGAGGAGTACGGCGGCTGCTCCATGACCGAGAACGTGCTGGCCATGGTCAGCCCCGGCCCGGACGGCGCCGTGTTCGGCGAGCGCGCGGAGGCCTTCCGGGAGGGCGTGCAGGTGGCCGAGGCCATCATCCGTCTGCAGCAGGCCGTGGACGGGGGCAAGGGCGGAGGCGACTTCGCCAAGCGCGCGGCGGCGCTGCTCGACGAGCGGGCCAGGCGCTATCTGAAGTGCGACTTCCGCGGCGGCAACCCCCGGCATCCGGCCCTGGAAGCCGCCGGCTGGCAGGAGCTCGACGCGCGGCTGTTCGCGCTGTGCGCCGAGGCGGCGGGCGGGAGATAGGACCGGGTTGGGGGTGAAGGGAGGAACGCCGATGGTCAAGAAGGGAATCATGTTCTTCGTCTGCGCGATCCTGGCCAATGCGGTCATGGCGGCTGCGCCGGCGTCTTCAGCGGCCGAGCCCGCAGGCGCTGCCGTCCTGGACCAGAACAGCCTCTGGCGCTGCTTCTTCGTCAACCGGTGGTGCCTGGTGCGCACCGCCGACGGCAAGCTGGTTCCGGAGAACCGGCCGGTCTGGAAGAAGTCGGAGTTCAAACTGCCCGACGGGGCCCCCTCCCCGCTACCGCCGGCCGACTGGACCGGGCCGGGATTCGACGACGGGCTCTGGACGCGCCTTCGTCTGCCGCAGCCGCGGATGACGCCGCGGGGGGCCAATCCCCGGCCGTTCAATTGCATCCCCTACGACACCGCCTTGATCGCCATGCGGGGCGCGTTCGAGGTGACCGATACCGCCAGGGTCCAGGCCTGCAGTCTGGCGCTGACCTACTGGGGCGGCGCGGTCGTATACGTCAACGGCACGGAGGTCGCCCGTGCCCACGCCCCCGGCGAGAAGTTCGGCCCGGAGACCGTGGCCGAGGACTATGCCCAGGAGGCGTTCCCCCCGGGCGGCTATGGTATCAAGTGGCCGGGAGGCAAGGGGGGCGACCCGGTACGCGACCGCTCGCTGCCGGCGGTGGACATCCCGGTCAAGCTGCTGCGCAAGGGCACGAATGTCGTCGCCGTCGAGATCCGCTCCGCCGCC
>JAKLDR010000107.1 GCA_022703445.1 Planctomycetota bacterium
TCCGCTCTCACGCGGACGCACACAGGAGGGGCGAGTTGGAGACGCAGCGGGCGTGAAGTACCTGGTGACCGGCGGTGCGGGATTCATCGGCTCGCACCTGGTCGAAGCTCTGCTCTCCCGCGGCGAGTCCGTGCGCGTGCTCGACAACTTCCTCACCGGCAAACCCGAAAATCTCCAGCCCTTCCGGGACCGCATCGAGCTGATCCGCGGCGACGCCGCCGACCCGGCGACCGCCGCGTCCGCCGTTGCCGGCATGGACTGCGTGCTGCACCAGGCAGCGCTGCCCTCCGTGCCGCGCTCGGTGGCCGACCCGCTGGGATGCCACCACAACTGCCTTTCGACCACGCTGTGCATCCTGGAGGCCGCGCGCCGCGCCGGCGTCCGCCGCGTGGTGCTGGCCTCGAGCTCCTCGGTCTACGGCGACCAGCCGGAGCTGCCCAAGCGCGAGAGCCAGACGCCGGCCCCCAAGTCGCCCTACGCCGCCGCCAAGCTCGCCTGCGAGCTCTACGCCCGGACCTACAGCCGGCTGCACGGCCTGTCGACGGCCTGCCTGCGGTATTTCAACGTGTTCGGACCCCGACAGGACCCCAATAGCCAGTATGCCGCGGTGGTCCCGGCCTTCGTGACCGCGGTGCTGGCCGGCGCGCACCCGACCGTCTACGGCGACGGCCGGCAGAGCCGCGACTTCACCTACGTGGGCAACGTGGTCGAGGCCAACATCCTGGCCGCGACAGCCCGCCGGGAACTGGCCGGAGAGGCCATGAACATCGCGTGCGGGCAGCGCTTCTCGCTGCTCGACCTGCTGACCGGGATCTCCGGCATCGCCGGGCGCCAGGCCAGCCCGCGCTTCGAGCCGCCGCGCGCCGGCGACGTGCGCGACAGCCAGGCCGACATCAGCCTGGCCGGGGAGCTCATCGGCTACCGGCCGGGCGTTTCCTTCGACAGAGGGCTGGAGATCACGGTCCGGAGCTACGCCGGCGGCGGCTGAGCCGCGGCGGCGCCGGCCGGTCCGGTGCGTGGAGGGCACAAGGGATGGCTCGCCTCAAGGTGATGCAGTTCGGGCTCGGGCCCATCGGGGTTCGCGCTGCGCGGCTGGTGGCCGTCAAGGACACCCTCCGGCTGGTCGCGGCCGTCGACGTGGATCCGAACAAGGTCGGCAAGGACGTCGGCGACCTTGACGGCGGCCGGCCCATCGGCGTGCAGGTCACCGACGACGCCGCCAAGGCCCTGGACCGCGCCCAGCCCGACGTGGTGCTGCACACCACCAGTTCCGGGTTCGCCGCGGTCTACCCGCAGCTGGAGGCCATCGTCTCGGCGGGCGCCTCGGTGGTCAGTTCCACCGAGGAGCTGCTCTTCCCGGCCCTCAAGAACCCGGAACTGGCCGCCAAGCTCGACAAGCTCGCGCGCGAGAAGAAGGCCGTGGTGCTGGGCACCGGCGTCAACCCGGGCTTCGTCATGGACACCCTCGCGCTGCTCATGACCGCGGTGTGCTACGACGTCAAGAAGGTCACCGTCGAGCGCCGGGTGGACGCCTCCACGCGCCGGCTGCCGCTCCAGAAGAAGGTCGGCGCCGGCATGACCGTCGAGCAGTTCAACGAGCTCAAGGCCCGGAAGGGCATCGGCCACGTGGGGCTGCCCGAGAGCATGGCGCTGATCGCCCACGGCCTGGGCTGGCCGGTCGACAAGCTGGAGGAGGACCTCCAGCCGATGATCGCCCCCAAGGATATCCGCACCGAGTACCTGGAGGTCAAGAAGGGCCAGGTGGCCGGCATCCACAACACCGGCAGCATCACCTCCAACGGGGCCGAGCGCATCAGCCTGGACCTCAAGATGTACGTCGGCGCCGAGAACCCCGGCGACCGGGTGTTGCTCGAGTCCACCCCTCCGATCGAGTGCCGGCTTCTCGGCGGCGTGGCCGGCGACTTCGCCACCGCGGCCATGCTCGTGAACCTCGCGCCGCGCGTCGCCGAGCTGGCCAAGACCGATCCGGGGCTGCACCTCATGACCGACATCGGCCTGCCGCGGCTCGTCGGCTAGGGCGCAGTCCTCTCCGAGCGCGCACTCTCAACGCAGAGACGCAGAGTGCGCAGAGGGAACGCGGAGAACAACGGCGATGGCCAATGTAACGGCAACCCAGAGGAGAAGCCGTTCTCTGCGGCCGTTCTCTGCGGTCTCTGCGTCTCTGCGCTGAGAGCACGTATGGACCGTCAAGAAGCGCTGGCTTACCTCGCTGAGAAGGTCTCCAACGAGAACCTCCGGAAACACTCCCTGGCGGTCGAGGCCATCATGCGGCGCCTGGCCGGGCGCTTCGGCGGAGACGCCGACCAGTGGGCCCTGGCCGGGCTGCTCCACGACATCGACTACGACGTCGTCGGCATGGACCCCGAGAAGCACGCCGCGGTCGGCGGAGAGTGGCTGGCCGAGAGGGGGCTGAGCCCCGAGATCGTCGAGGCGGTCAAGGGCCACAACGACAAGGCCCCGCGGACCACTCCCATGGCCAAGGCGCTCTACGCCGTCGACCCGACGAGCGGCTTCATCACCGCCTGCGCGCTGATCACCAGGGAGAAGAGCCTCGCGCCCGTCGACCTGGCCTTTATGCAGAAGCGCTTCAAGGAGAAGCGCTTCGCGGCCCGGGCCAGCCGGGAGGGGATGGCGGCGTGCTCCGAACTGGGCATGAGCCTGGACGACTTCCTCTCCGAGGCGCTGGCGGCCATGAAGGAGGCCGCCAGCGATCTCGGGCTCTGAGCTCGCCGCCGGCGCCAGCGGCTATTTCACCGTCGTCTCGTACCTGACCCCTTCGGGCACCGGCACGGGGACGGGCACGGTCACCCCGTGGTCGCCGGAGGTCTTCGTCAGGCTGTCCACCGCCAGGAAGGCGGTGTAGCGGCAGAGCACCCGGTTCTCGATGGAGACGGCGGTGGTCTCGCCGCGGAGTTCGCCGGCGCCCTCGGTGAGCTCCCGGTCGGAGAGCTCGGCGATCTTCCAGCGCGCCCAGACCCCGGAGACGCCCGGGTGCTGTGCGCCGGCCGCCTCGGTGTCGGCACGCAGGGTGTAGCTGGCCGGCTTGCCGGCAGCGCGGCCGCTGACCCGGATCTCGGTTGCGCCCGAGCCGGTGAAGCGGCCCACCACCAGCACCGGCCGGCCCACGAAGAGGTCGGGGATCTGCCGCGGGTACACGTCGCTCACCTGGAGTCCGCCCCAGTCGACGGAGATGTCGGTCAGCGCCGCCCGCGCGGCGCGATCGTAGAAGAGGTCCACGGCATCGCCGGCGCCCTCGGTGAGCCCCACGAAGGCCGCCGCGCCGCGGCCGGTCCGGGCCATCTCCTCGATGAGATAGCGGTTTACCGCGTTGCCCACGCCGAAGCTGAAGATCCGCGCCGGGCCCAGGCGCTTCTTGATCTCGGCCAGGATCTCGGATTCGTTCCCGATGTAGCCGTCGGTCATGAAGGAGACGATGCGCAGACGGTTCTCGTCGTGAGGGAAGTCGAGCGCGGCGCGGATGCCCTCGATCATCATCGTGCCGCCCTCGCCCTCGAGCTTGTCGAGGTACTTGACGCCCTTGGCGACGTTCTCTGGTGTGGCCTGGACCGGCGCCTTGCCCATGGCCGAGGCGCTCATCGAGAAGGTGATGATCTGGAAGCTGTCGTCGGGTCCGAGCTTCCGGAGGCAGCGGCGCGTCGCCTCCTTGGCCTTGGCGATGGGCTGGCCGCTCATGCTCCCGGAGCAGTCCAGGACGAAGACCATCTCCCTCGGGACGCGGGGCAGGTCGGCGAGCTCCGCAGGCGGCTGGAGGACCAGCGCGATGTGCCCGCCCTTCTCGCCGCGGTTGGTCAGCACCGCGGTCTTCATCTGTCTGCCGGCCACCCGGTAGCGCAGGACGAAGTCCTTGTTGGGAATCCGGTCGTTGGGGGACAGCGCCACGGAGATCCGCGAGGGGCTCACCCGCTTGACCTCGACCGCGTGGCTGGGGCTGGCCGCGCCTTCGATCGCGACCCCGGCGTCGATGTCTACGGCCACGGCGATGTCGTGGCCGCTCCGCTCGCCGGGCTTGAGGTACTGGACCTCGGTCGCCTGGCCGGAGCTGCCGCCGGCGCCGCGGGGCACGGCGCCCACCCCCTCGGTCGAGCCGGCCGGATTGAAGCGCGGGCCGACCACCATCGGGAAGACGAACTCGTACTCGCCCTCGCGGTACTTGAGCGGGCTGAAGTAGGTGATGGTCACGTCAATCCTCTTGCCGGGCTCGATGTTGGCCACCTTCTGGGTGAAGATGTTGGGCCGCTCCTGGGTGAGCAGCGAGGCCACGTAGCCCTGCTTCTTGGCGTCCTCGTAGATGCGCTTGGCTTCCTCTCTCTCCCGAATGACCCCGCGGATGCGCCGCTCGCCGACGGTCATCACGAAGTCGGTGACCGCGGCGTTCTCGGGCAGCGGGAAGACGTAGACCGCCTCGATCTTGGTGTCATAGGGATTCTTGTAGCGCTGGACGACGCTCACCGTGGAGATGAAAGCCGAGACCGCGGCCTTCACGTCGGTGTGCTCCAGCGGCACCGGCACCTCCTTGTCCCCGGCGAGCCGCGCGCGGAGCTCGCCCTGGCCCGGGTCGTCCTTGCCCTTGGCCGGCGGCGCGAAGTTGGGGTCGGTGCGCTCGATGACCCAGAGCTCCTCGGACATGCCGGTGCGCTCCCAGGGCTCGGCGGCGCGGGCGTTGGACATGGTGGACGACGGGTTGGGGCTATATGGCCAACCGGTGCGAATGCCGCCAGAGGTGCTGACTTGGTCTCCTGCCATCTGACAGCCAGCAACGTACAGAATCGCTGCCACCAACAGAATTCCACCCATGGCCAGGACCACAGTCTTCAGGCGCATTGCAGGACTCCTTCTTTGCCTACTTGGACGAACTCTTGCCTTCGAGCTTGACCGTGGTTACTTCCTGGAGTTGGCCGCTGCCCTTTAGGAGCGCGGTGCGTCGCCAGGTCTGTTCGCGCTCGGTGCCCCAGCCCGTGACAATGGTGGCATAGGCCCGGGTGCGAACGCTGGTTCGGTTTCGGTCTGAGGCGTAGTAGTGCGTCCTGATACGATAGTCTCCGGCCGGGGCGCGTTTAATGGTGTACATCTCCGGCCCGTAGCCGGTGGTCACATCGGTGCTAAGGCTGCCACCGTATTTGGTGCGGTTGTGCTGATAGAAGCAGGTCTCGCCGGAGGGCTCGGTGACGTGCAGATCGACGTCGGTGGCGTCGGCGTTCCAGGTGACGGCCACTACCAAGTCGACCTCGCCGAGGTCGTAGGTCGGGCCGAGCTCTTTGAGCCGGTCTCGGGCCAGACCGAGCGTTGAGCCAGCAAGCTTGCCGCGGTCCATGGCGTGGAGCAATCGTAGGTAGTCAAGGGCCACTATTCGGTGATACTCGCCAAAGCGTGTATCCCAGCGGCCGGCCAGGGCTAGTTCGTAGCAGGTCAGGGCCAGGTCCGCGCGGCCCATGTCGTGCAGAGCCAGGGCCATGGCCCGGTAATTCTGGGGGTCCGTGGGCCGGGCAGCAGCCTGGGCCCGGAACAGATGGTAGGCGTGGCCGCTCAGCCCCCACTCCATGGCCGAGAAGCCCACATCACGGGCCAGGACCTGATCGCCCGGGCGCGACTCGACCAGTGAACTTGCCGCGCGAAGGGCGTCGGCCGAACCGAACTCCTTCAGGCGCCGGGCGGCTTCATCCCAGACCTCCTCGTAGCCCGGTTCCTCGGAGGATAGAGTCTTGACATAGCTCCGCGGCCAGTTGGTGCGGGAGAGGCAACGCGGAGCGAGGCGTTCCGGCTCCACGACGAAGTTCGTTGCCGGCAGGGTTGCAAGTATCCCGCGGAGTGTTGGCGGCAAGGCCAGGCTGCCCCCCTGTGCCTTCTCTAGGCGCGAGATCATGGCCAGGAACTCGGCCTTGGCCGCGGTACCCGCCTTGCGCCCCGCAGCCGGAGCGGGTGCGGCGGCGATGAGCCCGGCCGCTGTGATCTCCCTGGTGACGGCAGAGTCGGCGGCGGGGGCCAGGTTGAAGCGCGCGTAGTCGCCATCCCTCTCGAGCATGAGCAGGGAGCAGCTTTGTCCGGTCACCCGGAAGTGGGATGCGTAGTGCCGGACGTTCTCTTCGTTGGTCGGGAGCAGTTCCTCGATCTGGCCGACAGCCACCTGTCCGTAGATCCGGGGAGCGAGCGGCGACTCCAGGACTGAGGCCAGGCGCGTCTTTACAATACGGCGTTTGCCGGCTTGCTCGACCTCGATCTCGCACTCGGCGCCCTCTGCCGGCCGCCCCCGGCCGACGAGCATCAGGCGTTGGCCCGGGTAGACGCTTTCTGGCCGTCCGGCCAACAGGAGGTCGCTCGCTCCCGCCAGCCGCACGGCGCCCAGGCGCCAGGGACGCGCCCGGTGGGCGCGGGCCGCGGCGGCCACTTCGTCCTCGCCGGTCACCGCGAAGACTGCGCCGCCGGAGGACCGGGCCAGCGTCTCCAACACCTGGGTTTCGCTGCCTCCCAGCCCCAGACGGTAGGCGAGAACCGAGCCGTTTGCACTGCGGAGGGATTCGGCCAGCGCTGCCGGCGCGACCTCGCCCCAGGTCGCCGCGCCGTCGCCCAGCAGGAATATGTCCCGGGCCGGCGCGGCGTCACCGACGAACCATGACGGGTTGGTGGCTTCTCGCAGGGCGGCGGCCATGTCGGTGGCCCCCTCCAGGGAGAGCCCCTCAGCCCACTGGCGCAGCGCCGCGACGTTCTCGGCGGTGTTTGTTGTCCAGCCGGCTTTCCACCAGCGAGGCGACACGTCGAACGCCAGTACCGCGAACTCCTTCATCCCATCGCGGTTAGCCTCAAGGATGGCGGCCATGAGCTTAAGGTAGATGCCGAACTTGTCGGGGGCGGAACTGAGCGAGGTATCCAGCATGAAGACCGCAGGATGCGTGGCTCCGGTGCCAGCGTCCTCAGGCAATTGCGGGCGAAGCTCTGCGGCGAAGAAGGCCCCGGCCGAGTCGGAGCCAGCCAGGCACAGGTCCCCCTTGCGGGACAGCCGAAGCGTTATCGCTTCGGCTTTGGGGTTGACCAGTCGGTAGGGCTCCCGGCCGACGGCCGCTGCCGGGAATGCCTCGGGGACTATCCGGGAGCTGATCCCGCGCGGAGTTGCCACGTCGATATCCACCACACAGTTCGGGACCTTGGTCGGAAGTCCCAGGCAGAGTTCGAGCTCCTCTCCGACTGGCACTAAGTCCAGGTCGTAGCCGACCACCACGCGGCTGACCTGTCCCGGCATCAGAGGATAGACCCTGGCACTGAAGACTCCGGCACCGGACCATTCCATGATCGCCGGGTCTACACGGCGGTGGACCGTTTCGCGATAGGCGGCGCCGGCCTGTTCGCGCGGGACCATCCGGGCCTCCATCACGTCGTTCCAGCCATCGCGGCGCACCCGGATGATGTCTTCGGGCTCGAAGGCCTTTGTTCCTCCGCCTTGAGCCAGGACTCCGGCACGGCCGGCAGCCACCTCACGGGCTGAGTATGCGGTATTGCCGAAGGCCAGATAGTAGGGCGAGGCTCCATCCGGCAGACGCAACTGGAAGGTCCCCTCCAACTGCCTGTTGCGATCATTGTGGTAGAAGCAGTCCATAAGGACTCGGGCGCGGAAGCCATCGACCCGGACGCTGAACTGCACGGCTTTGAGCGGGAGTTCCTCGGCGTCGCCAACCTTCAGCCTCGTGGCGTTGGGCCGTGAGGCGGCTCGTTTCCATGTGGCAGATGCCCCGGTGCCCGGTCCCGCTGTGCCTGAAGCTTGACCGGTGATACGGCCGGTGGCGGCGATCATGGGTCGCTCGGGGAATATCCCGGCGCTTCCGGGTACCGCCTCTCCTGTGTCCTTCCAGGGTTCGTAGCGGTTTCCCGGCAGCGGGGAGGAGCATCCGACAATAACCATGCCGGCCAATCCGCAGATGGCAAGCGATATGAGGGCTAGAACGGTCGAGGTTCTCATGACGGGCTCCTTACTATTTGCTTCCCTCGGCAAGTCTCGGTACAGCCCCCGCCTTGATTCTCTCCCCTCCGGGCTTGGCGGCCGCCACCAGCTTCACCGTAAGCGCCGGCGCCGCGTCGCCCTCCACCTGGAGGTGCAGCCGGGCGACGCGCCGGGCGCCATTGACGGCCTGGGAGTCCTGGGGCACGAAGGCCGCGAGCACGATTCGGCCGCCGGTCTTGCCGGCCTCGTCGAACCAGGGCGCGTCGCGGAAGCCGGCCGGCTCGCCGCCTTCCACGCCGACGATCCGGACCCGCGCAGCGTCGTAGGTTACCTCGACCTGGTAGGCGGCCAGTCGCTCAGTGCCGCTGTCGACCCACACGTCGACGGCGCGGAATGATGATGTTGTTGGCCGGGCTGCCGCTTCGCCGGCGGCCAGCGCCGCGCCGAGCGGCAGCAGGGCCAGGGCGGCCAGGAGCAGGGGGGCGCGCATCAGGCGCCTTCCTTCCTGCGGACCTCCACCGCCCGCCGGGCCAGGGCCTCGACGTCGGCGCGGTCCACTCGGCCGTCGCCGTTTTGGTCCGAGGCGGCGTCGAGCCGCGCGCCGGACTCGATCCGGCGTTCGAGCAGGTAGGCGTCGATGATGTCCGGCCGGCGGGCTCCGGCGCCGCGTCCCATGACCGCGGCCGTCCAGACTCCGGCGGCCAGAAGCAGCGCGGCGGCGGCCGCCGCCCAGACCGGCCAGCGCCTGGTGCGCCCGGCCGCCAACTGCCTCCGGACCTCCCCGGAGCGCGTCCGGATCATCTCGGCCACCGCGGCGTCGACCCGCGCGGGCGGCTCGGCGGCCTCTGGCCGGAGAGCCCGGCGCAGGTCGGCGCCCAGAGCCGACTCCAACTGTTGGAGTTGCCGGTCCTGGTTCAGGTCGTGTCCTTCGGTGCCCATCGCGTTCTCCGGCTCATTCAGTCAGCCAAACGGCGAAAGGTTCCTGGAAACCGGTGGAAACCTGTAGGGGCGCGGCATGCTGCGCCCCTGCGGTCATGCATGCGACGTCAGTCTCTCGCGAAGCTGCCCTAACGCCCTGTGCAGCCGGGACTTGACCGTGCCGAGGGGCAGGCCCAGCCGGACGGCGATCTCCTCCAGGGGCAGGTCCTCGCCGAAGCGCAGCATGACCACCTCGCGGAACTCGTCGGCCAGGCCGGCAACCAGGGCGGACAGCCGGTCGTCTCCGGACTCATCGGCCGGCGCTGTCCGCGCGGCCGGTTCGGTCTCCTCGGCCAGCGGCGCCAGGCGGACGCGCTTGCGGCGCATCCGGATGGCGGTGTTCCGGACGGCCGGGTAAAGGAAGGATCGCAGTTCGCAGGTCAGCTCGAATCCCGGGAACTTCTGGAACAGGTAGAAGAAGACCTCCTGGGTCGTGTCGGCGGCGTCCTCGGGGTCGCTGCAGATGGCCAGCGCCAGCGCATGGGCCCAGTCCCGGTGGCGCCGGTAGAGCGATTCCATGGCCGCCGCATCGCCGCGGTTGGCGGCGGAGACGAGTTCGCGGTCGGACGGCTCTCCGGCGCCGCCTGGGCGGGGCGGAGGGGTCACGGACGTTCGGAACCTCGCCGGCGTGGCTGCATGGCGGTCTCCGGAATACGCAGAACGTGGAATATAGGCCCTGCCGGCCGGGGCGTCAAACGCGAAGCGGAGCCCGTTGCGGGATGCCTGCGGGCGTCCTCAGTGCCAGCGGTATAAACTCCGGAGCTTTTCTTCCTTGCCTCCGACCGGGCCGCATGTACGATACCCGTCCGACGGCCTCGTCGGCCAGTAGGAGTCGAAAGGAGAAATAGCCATGCCGGAAGAAAATGCTCCCGTTCGCCCCAAGTGGGGGTTCTATGTGGTGCTCCTCATGGTGGTTGCGGGCCTGCTGGTGTACGGCTTCCGCAACCAGCTCTTCCCCAAGGGCAAGGATGAAACCACCTCCGGCGGCCGGATCACCCCGGACGATCTGAAGGGCGGGGGCAAGGGCGCCGAGGCCGCCGACTCCAACATCCCGACCACGGTGAAGGAGTACAAGTTCGTCCCGTCCGAGAAGCTCCCGCCGGTGCAGGGCACCAGCAGCTACGAACCGCTGCAGGGCCGCACCGTCAAGTTCTCGCTCAACGTCTGGGCCGGGTGGGCGCCCATCATCCTCCAGAACGAGGGCAAGGGGCCGGGCAAGCTCTGGAAGACGCCGGGCGGCCAGGACTTCAAGGTCGAACTGGTGCTCATCGACGACCCGGTGGCCATGCGTGACGCCTACGCCGCGGGCAAGGTGCACGTCGGCTGGGCGACCCTGGACATGATCCCGCTCTTCATGGAGGGGCTGCAGAAGGACAGCCGGGTGTGGCCGCGCGTCTACCAGCAGATCGACTGGTCCAACGGCGGCGACGGCATCGTCATCCGCCGCTCGGCGGCCAAGGACCCCAACCGCCCGACCATCGCCGACCTGCGCGGCAAGAAGGTGGTGCTGGCCCAGAACTCGCCGAGCCAGTTCTTCGTGCTCAACGCCCTGATCAACGGCGGGGTCCAGCCCGCCGAGGTGAACTTTGTCTACACCCAGGACGCCTTCCAGGCCGCCGCGGCGTTCAACGCCCAGAAGGACATCGCCGCCTGCGTCAGCTGGGCGCCGGACATCTACAACCTGACCAAGGTCAAGGAGAACCACCTGCTGGTCTCGACCGGCACGGCCAACAAGCTCATCGCCGACGTGTGGTTCGCCCGCGCCGATTTCGCCAAGGACAACCCGGACATCTGCGAGGGCCTGGTCCGCGGCATCTTCGAGGGCATGGCCGCGCTCAAGACCGACGACGGCAAGAAGAAGGCCGCCGAGCTGATGGCCAAGCTCTACAACATTCCGGCCGACGAGGCCATGGGCATGCTCGGCGACGCACACAACACCAACTACGCCGAGAACCGCGAGTTCTTCCTGAACCAGAACAACCCCACCAACTTCGAGCGCACCTGGGAGACCGCCAACTACCTCTACCGCCGGATCGGCAAGATCACCAACCCGGTGACCTTCGACAAGGTCATGGACTTCAGCATCGTCCAGAAGCTCGTCTCCGAGCCGCTCTACGCCTCCAGCCGGGACGAGTACACCGTCCAGTTCACGCCCAAGAGCGTCAAGGCCATACAGGCCGAGAGCGGCGAGATCCTCACCAAGGTGGTGGTCATCCACTTCTACCCGAACAGCTGGGACCTGCGCAAGAAGATCACGGTGCGGGAGGGCGGCAAGGACATCGAGAAGGCCTATGACCCCAACGTGGACTTCGTGCTCGAGGAGATCGCCAAACTCGCCGGCCAGTACGGCGCGGCCCGCATCGTCATCGAGGGCCACACCGACTCGAGCATGAAGGGCCGGGTCTCCGAGTCGGAGGTCAAGGAGCTGTCCGACAACCGGGCCAACGCCGTCAAGGAGGCGCTGATCAACAAGTTCAAGACGCTGGACCCCAAGCAGTTCAGCTCCGAGGGCAAGGCCTGGAACATGCCGGCCGACCCGGGCGATCCGCTGAACCACGCCAAGAACCGCCGCGTGGAGGTCAAGGTCTACCCGCTGGAGGCCGCGCAATAGTCGCGCCGCTCCGGGCGGTCTGCGAGCGCCGCGCATGAAAGCCCTGGCCGAGCGCCTGCTGCGCCACCTGCGCCGCTGGGTCACGATCCGCGACCGGCCCTGCACGGCCGGGGCCGCCGGCGCGGCGCTGCTGTGCATCGGGATCGTCCTGGTCGTGTGGTACTTCCTGACCGCCGGCAAGGTCGAGGACCGGATCGTCGGCCCCATGACCCTGCCGAGCCTGGGGGATACGTTCAGCATCCAGTCCTTCCGGACCCTCTGGTACGACGAGGCCGTGGCGCGCGGCGCTCTGGCGAGCCTGGGCCGGGTGCTGGGTGGCTTCCTGCTGGGCGTGGCGGTGGCCGTGCCCCTTGGCGTGCTGGCGGCCTCCTTCCGCCGCCTGTACGCCTTCTTCAACCCGCTCTCCATCTTCGGGCGGAGCATACCCATCGCGGCCCTCGTGCCCCTGACGCTCATCTGGTTCGGACTGGATGAGACCCAGAAGGTGATGTTCATCTTCCTGGCCTCGGTGGCCTTCGTCTTCTTCGACGCGGCCAGTGCGGTCGACGGCGTGTCCGACTCGTATCTGGACAGCGCATACACTCTCGGTGCCCGCTTCGTGCCCGGGCACGGGGCGCTCTGGGGGCTGATCTGCGGGGTCGGCTACGCCATGGTCTTCGGCCTGGCCTACGCCGCGCTGGTGGGCCGGCCCGAGGAGCCGGACCTGGCAGCCGCCTGGTACAGGACCATGGCCATGGCGACCGGCGGAGGGTTCGCCCTGGGATTCCTGCTGTGGTTCCCGATCTTCGCCTTCCAGGCCATCCGCAAGGTGTTGCTGCCCCTGGCCATGCCGGACATCGTCAACAGCCTGCGGCTGCTCTTCGGGCTGGCCTTCGGCTACATCATGCTGGCGGAGATGATCAACGCCACGTTCGGGCTGGGCTCCATAATCAACATGTGCCAGAAGCGCGGCCATCCGGAACAGGTCTACCTCTGTCTGATACTGATCACCATGCTGGCCTTCGGCATAGATCGGCTGATCCTGATGGGCCAGCGCTGGCTCTTCCCGTACCGCTTCAAGGAAGGCGCGTAGCACCATGTGTCCGCTGCCCCTGCCGGCCGGCGCCGCGCCCTGTTCGCTGATCGACGGGCCGGTGGCCAAGCCCAAGGAGGGCGTCCCGCCCATAGTCGAGTTCCAGGGCGTCACCAAGACCTACGGCGTCGGGACGCGCCGGGAGTTCACGGCCATACGGGACGTCAGCTTCCGGATCGACGACCTCGACAAGACCGGGGAGTTCATCGGCCTGCTGGGTCCCTCCGGCTGCGGCAAGAGCACGGTGCTGCGGATGATTGCCGGGCTAGCCCCGCACTTCCCGCCGACAGTGGGGCAGGTGCTGGTCGCCGGCCGGGTGCCCGGCGGGCCGGGCCCGGACCGCGGCATGGTCTTCCAGGACTACACCTGCTTCGACAATCGCACGGTGCTCGACAACGTGGCCTTCGGCCTTGAATGCCTCGGCGCCGCCCCGGGCGCGCGGCGCGAGGCGGCCATGGAGTGGATCGCCAAGGTGGGCCTCGACCCGCACCGGGACGCCTACAAGTACCCGCACCAGCTCTCCGGCGGCATGCGCCAGCGCGTGGCCATCGCCCGCACGCTGATCCTCAAGCCGCGGATCATCCTGATGGACGAGCCCTTCGGGGCGCTCGACCCGGCCACCCGGCACAACATGCAGGACCTGCTGGTGGCCCTCTGGCGCGAGGTGGAGGCCACCGTCTTCCTGGTCACCCACGACATCTCCGAGGCGGTGTTCCTGGCCGACCGGATCTTCGTGATGAGCAACTCGCCGGGGACCATCATCCGCCAGTTCCATGTCCTCTCGCCGGACAGGCCGGCCAGGCTGATGCAGCGCGAGCCGGCCTTCCAGGACACCGTCTTCCGGGTCCGGGAGGTCCTCGACGGCCTGAAGGAAGGAAAGGAATAGGGGCCGCAGCCATGCCCGCCAAGCGCTCCTGGTTCCAGTACGTGAAGACCGCCTTCCTCTGGCGGTGGAACCTGTTGCTGGTCGGGGCGGGCGCGGTCCTGGCGGTGCTGTCCGGCAAGCCCGACGTAGTGCTCCCGGTGCTGGGGGCCCTCGAAGTCGGGTACCTGGGTCTCATGACCACCAACGCGCGGTTCCAGAAGGCGGTCGACGCCGCCGGGCTGGCGGCCGGCCGCACGGCGGCCGTGGCCGAGGACCCCGCCGCGGTGTTGGGCAGGATCCGGGGCGTGCTCACTCCCAAGGAGTGGGGCCGCTTCGAGTCGCTGCGCCGCCGCTGCGAGGCGCTCGACGAGATCGGCCGGCAGCTGCGCGGTCCGGATTCCGGCGGGGATGGGACGCTGACCGGCATCCGCAGCGAGGCCCTCGACCGCCTGCTGTGGATGTTCCTCAAGCTGCTCATCAGCAAGAACGCCCTGGACCGCTTCCTGGACACGGTCGACCCCGAGGAGCTCTCCGCCGCGGTCGCCGAGTGCGAGAAGCAGGTCGAGTCGGCCAGGGGGCGGGGGGCCGCTGGCGAGCATCTGGTCCGCTCCCTCGAGGACAAGCTGGAGACCATCCGGCAGCGGCTGACCAACCGGCAGCGCGCCAAGGACAACCGCGAGACGGTGGTGGCCGAGCTCGACCGCGTCGAGCAGAAGATCGCCGCGGTCAGCGAGGGCACGCTCACCAGCCGCGACGCCGCGGCCATCGGCGCCCAGGTCGACGGCATCGCCGCGGGCGTGACCGTGGCCGACGAGGCCATCCGTGACCTGGATGTCAGCCTGCCGGTGTCCAGCGACTCGGCGCCGAACATACTGCGCAGGAAGGTCGAGGCCTGAGGGCGGTTGCGCCAGGCCGACGGGAAGACTAGAATCCGCCGGTGCCCCGGACACCTCCGGGCCGGCTCTGATGGGAGGCGGACATGTTCAAGCGCATTGCCAACCTGTTCAGGGGTTTCGTCAGCCTGTTCATATCGGGCATCGAGCGCAAGAATCCCGAGGCGCTGCTGGAGGTCGAGCAGGAACACCTGCGCGAGCAGATCGGCAAGTACAACCAGGGACTGGCCTCGCACGCCGGGCTCTGCGAGCGGCTGATGACCCAGGTCAAGCGCCAGGAGGCCGAGGAGCGCGAGCTGCGGGCCAAGGCCACCGCCAACTTCAAGGCCGGCAACCGGGACCTGGCCGCCCAGTACGCCCTGCGCCTGCAGAACGTGGTCCGCGAGCTGGCCGACAACCGCGAGCAGCTCAAGCAGGCCGAGGAGACCTACAAGAATCTGCTCAAAGCCCGGGACGTGGCCATCAGCGCCGCCAGGGCCAAAATCGAGGCCCTCAAGAGCGGCATCAATGATATGAAGATGAAGCAGGCCATGGCCGAGCTGACCGAGATGTCCGCCGGGATGATCTCCACGATCGGCGGCGCCGGCGACACCCTCGACCGGCTCCAGACCATGGTGGAGGAGGAGCGCACCAAGGCCGCCGGCCGCGCCCGGGTGGCCCGCGACTCCATGGACATGAAGACCGTGCAGATGAAGGAGGCTGAGGAGAAGGCCCTGGCCGACCAGGCCCTGGCCGACTTCGCCGCCGCCGAGGGGCTGGCGGTCGAGGGTTTGGTCTCCGGTCCGGCCGCCCCGGCTGCCCCGGAGTCCGCCGAGAAGTCCATGGGCCCCGCCAGGCAGAAGGACTCCGCGGCCCAGGGCTGAGCGGAACGCCAGGGCCATGCCGGATTCGACCGGGCCGAAGGCCGCCGCCGGTCCAGCCCCCGCCGTCGCAGCGGAGCTCCCCGGCTGGGCCCGGGAGCTCGTTTCCCTCTACGAGAGCGGGGCCGCCAGCCAGTTCATCCTGCACGGCAACGTCAACGACCGCATGCTCCTGCCAGTCGGCGGGCAGGGGGAGATCGGCGGCCTGGGCGACTTCCTGCTGCGGGTGCTGATGCCCCGCTTCGACGTGATCCTGAGCTACGACCTGGGCAACGGCATCAAGGTGGAGAAGGGCGCCGAGGTCTTCGCGCAGTGCCCCCGGTTCCGGGACAACCCGGAGATATCCAAGGCGCCGCGCGCCGCCGTCGAGGCCCTGACCCACTTCTTCCGCTACTCGGCCAACCTGGCCAAGCTCGGCCGCAAGCGCACCCAGGTCGGCTGCATCGTGCGCTCGGCGCAGCTGGTGGCCCCGGCGATGGAGGGGGGGGCGAGCAACGATGTCAGCGCCATGGCCCTGCTCATCCGCGAGTGGGGGGCTGATGCGCTCCTGGTCGACCACTCCCTGGCCACCTTCCTGGTCACCGAGAGCCTGACCGACCTGCACCAGCTGCTGGTCAACAACCCCCGCGCGGCGCGGATCAAGGTCCCGCTGCCGTCTCCGGAGGAACTGGCCCGGGCGTTCGGGTTGCTGGCCGGCCACTATCCGGCGGCGCTGGCCGGCTGCGCCGGGAACCCCTCCGGCCCGGCGCAGCAGCTCTCCGGCGCCACGCTCGGATCGGTCGAGAGCCTGCTCCGGACCAAGGAGTACCAGAAGCAGGCGCTGCGCCCCGAGGACCTGGTGGCCCTCAAGAAGACGCTCCTCGAGAACGACTGCAACGGCCTGATTGAGTTCATCGACTCCCGGCGCAGCCTCGACGCCCTTTACGGCCAGGACAAGATCAAGGCCTGGCTGCGCCAGGACGTGCAGCTCTGGTCCCGCAACGACCTCGACGCCATGCCCATGGGCTACTTGCTCTGCGGCCCGGTGGGCACCGGCAAGACCTTCATGGTCGAGTGCCTGGCCGGCGAGGCCGGCGTGCCGGTGGTCAAGCTCAAGAACTTCCGCGACAAGTGGGTGGGCAGCACCGAGGGCAACCTCGAGAAGATCTTCCAGCTGCTGCACGCCCTGGGGCGCTGCTACGTCTTCGTGGACGAGGCCGACCAGGCCCTGGGCAAGCGCGACTCGGGCAACTCCGACTCCAACCTCTCCGGGCGCATCTACGGGATGATCGCCGAGGAGATGAGCAACTCCCGCAACCGCGGCCGGATCGTCTGGATCCTGGCCTCCAGCCGCCCGGACCTCATCGAGGTGGACCTGAAGCGCCCCGGGCGGGTGGATGTCAAGATCCCGATCTTCCCCACGGCCACCGCGCGGGAGGGATTCGCGCTGATCCGCGCCCTGTGCGCCAAGCGCAAGGTGGTCATCGACGAGAGCGCCTTCGCCGCGCTCGAGCCGCTGGTGCCGGGGCTGCTCACCCCCGGCGCCGCCGAGGCCCTGGCCGTCAAGGTCTACCGCCAGACGGTCACCAGCGGCCGGCCGGCACTGGAGGTGCTGAAGGACTGCCTGGACGACTACCAGAGCCCGATCCCGCGCGAGATCATGGACTTCCAGATCGGCCTGGCCGTGCGCGAGGCCTCGGACCTCGAGTTCGTGCCGGAGGCATTCAGGGCCGGAGTCGGACGAGCGGCATCCGGCGGCGCCTGACGGCAGCGCAAAGTGCCGATCGCGGTTCCCCAGGCGAGTGGAAGCAGGAGGGTGGCAAGATGGCGGTGGATGTCTCCGGGAAGAAGGGCGGCTGGTCGGGCAAGGGCGCCGTCGTGGTCATCGGTCTGGTTCTCGCCCTGATCGCGGTGTGGGTAGTTGCGGCCGCCGGCATCACCTCCGTGACTGTCGAGCCGGGGCACGTCGGCTACGTGTACAGCAAGCCGCTGATCCTTTCCGGCGGCAGGTTCCTGGAAACGTTGCCCGGGCCGGCCCGCTGGGGCCTGTGCTGGCGCAAGTACGCGCAGAGCGTCGACGTCCGCCAGTTCACCATGGACGAGCATTTCGAAGTGCTCGCCAAGGACGATCTGATGATCAGGTTCAACGCTCACGCCATGCTGTCGGCGAAGAGCGACCCGTTGTCGGTCCGCGAGGTGGTGGAGAAGTACTGGGGCGGCAAATGGTATGAGGAGTTCTTCAAGGAGCGGTTCCGTGCCAGGGTCTACGACGCGGTTCGGGAGCATGACAGCAGGTCGGCGAAGGAGAAGCGTGCGGACATCAGCAAGGAGGTCCTCGAGGCCATGCGCGCGGCGTGCAAGGAAACGCCGTTCGTGGTCCATGATGTGGTGATCGGCAACATCACCTACCCCAAGATGGTCCAGGATGCCGTCGAGCAGAAGTTGGCCTCGCAGCAGGAGTTGGAGCGTTCGGCTGTGCAGGTGGAGATCGCCAAGCGCCAGGCGCTGGTCAAGATCGAGGAGGCCCGCGGCGTGGCCCAGGCGCAGGAGATAATCAACAACACGCTGACCACCAATTACATCCGGCACGAATACGTGAACGCCCTGATGTCCTGCGCCCGTTCGCCCAACACCACCATAATCTACGTGCCTCTCGGGGCCGACGGCCTGCCGTTTGTGCTGGATCCGCAGCCGAAGGCGCCGGGCGGCGGGCAGCCTGTTTCGGTGCCGAAAGAGAAGCCGTAGCAGAGCACGCAGGCTGCGGGCTGGGTTGGGGGCTCAGGGCTCGGCTTGTCTGGGGCCGCTTCCGGCCGTGTGCCCCGCATCGCTGCCCGACTGAATCGCCGGTTGCGCCCGTCCCGCCGGCTGAGTAAATTACCCAACCGATAACCGGGCCAAACCACACGGGACCTGAAACTGAAGGAGAGGATCACCCCATGGCCAAGATGAAGCTCCGCGAGAACTGCGCCTACTCCCTGCTCATCCCCACCAGCATGGGCGTGCGCATCACCCCCAAGGACGGGCAGCCGGTGCACTGCTCCGACACGTTCGTGATGCAGGCCACCAGCGCCGAGAGCAACGTGGCCAGCATCTCCTCGTACCTGGGCCTCAAGGTCAAGATCCTGACCGCCTTCGTGAAGGGCTCGCCGATCTCGCGGTTCATCCGGGACAACCTGGCCAGCCGGCACATCGATGTCGAGGCCAAGGAGCTCGAGCAGGGCGGGCCCTGGGGCTACCGCCACCAGTTCAACATCGCCGACAGCGGCTGCGGCTCGCGCGGCCCGCGGGTCCACAACGACCGGGCCGGCGAGGTCGGGCGGACCCTCTCCGCCAAGGACTTCGACCTGGAGCGCATCTTCGGCAAGGATGGCGTGCAGGTCGTCCACCTCTCGGGGCTGGTGGGCGCGCTCTCT
>JAKLDR010000108.1 GCA_022703445.1 Planctomycetota bacterium
GGCCCGCTCGGTGGCCCGCAGGGCGGCCATGCGCACCACCTCCCGGGCCCGGCGCATCGACAGGTGCCGGGCGGAGTTGGTGCCGATGCCGACCTTGACCTGGGCGGTCTCGATCTCCGGCACGAAGGCGCGGGCCTCGGCGCAGAGCTTGTCGTCGCCGGTGGCCAGGACCACGGGAACGCCGTGGGCCCCGGCAATGGCCGCGAAGGCCCCGAACTCGCCGATCTCCCGGTCTCCGAGCCACCAGCGCCGGCCGTCCTCGAAACAGAAGGTGTGGGCCAGGGTCGCGCCGGCCGTGCCGCCCATGGCGTGGCTGCCCACGTAGAAGGCGGCGGCGAACTCGGCGCCGAGCTCCGGCAGCCAGGTGGAGTAGCCCGAGCCCTTGACGATCTCCAGCCGTTCGTCGGCCAGTTCGTAGACCGCGGAGTCGCCGTGGCCCTGGACCAGGACCACGCCGGTGGCGCCCCCGGCGAAGGCCCCGTCGGCCGCGGCGTTGACCTCGCCCATGAGCAGCTCGCACATCTCGCGGCGCCGGCCCACGAAGCCGGGGCGGTCCGAGGCGCGGTTGTCCCACTGGTCCACGCCGGCGACGCCCTCGAGATCGGTGTACAGGTAGATCTTCATGGTCAGATGTCCGTCATGCAGCGCAGGAGCTCGAGCAACTCCTGCCGGGTGTGCTCGGTCTCGTACGGCGAGACCCAGCGGTCGCCGGGGGGCAGATGCCGCGGGACGTGGAGGTTCCGGACCCGGGTGCGCACCCGCGAGGTGTAGGGCGGGCCGGGCGGCTGGTAGGGCGGGACCTCGCCCTTGGCGGCGCGCTCGGCGGCGCGCAGCGCGGCCATGCGCACCTCCTCGCGGGCCCGGTCGCGGGAAAGGTGCCGGGCGCTTTCGATGCCCAGGCCGACCTTGACCTGGGCGGTCTCGATCTCGGGAATGAGCTCGCGGGCCTCGCGGCAGAGCTTGTCGTCGCCGGTGGCCAGGGCGAGCGGAACGCCGTGGGCGCCGCAGTAGGCGGCCAGCATGCCCAGTTCGCCGATCTCCCGCCCGCAGAGCCACCACTGCCGGCGCTTCTTGAAGTTGAAGGTGTGGGCCAGCGTCCCCTGCGGGGTGTGGCAGAACGAGTGCGCGCCCACGAAGAAGGCCGCGCCGGAGTCCGCGCCGAGCTCCGGGAGCCAGGTGGGATAGCCCGTTCCCTTGATGATCTCCAGGCGCTCGTCGGCCAGTTCGTAGATCATCGAGTCGGCGTGGCCCTGGACCAGGACCACCGCGGTCGCCCCGCCGGCGAAGGCCCCGTCGGCGGCGGCGTTGACCTCACCCATCAGCAACTCGCGGGTCTCGCGGCAGCGGCGGGCGTCGACCGGCCGGTCGGAGTCGCGCGCGTCCCAGCGGTCCACGCCGGCGACGCCCTCCAGGTCGGTGAAGAGGTAGACCTTGAGGCTCATCGCCTACTTGACCTCCAGCCAGTTCGGGCCCGAACCCACGCTGACCTTGAGCGGCACGGAGAGCTTCACCGCACTCTCCATGATCTCCTCGGCGCGCGCGGAGAGCTCGCGGACCTCCTCCGGGGGCGCCTCGAAGAGCAGTTCGTCGTGGATCTGGAGGAGCAGCCGGGACTTCAGCGGCCCGCCGCCGGCCTCCAGCTCCTTGAAGATCCGATTCATGGCCACCTTGATGAGGTCGGCGGCCGAGCCCTGGAAGACGGCGTTGACCGCGGCGCGCTCGGCGCCGTGGCGGGCGGCCGTCTCCTGGCTGTTGATCTCCGGGAAGTAGCGCCGGCGCTCGAGCACGGTGGTGACGAAGCCGTTCTTGCGGGCCTTCTCGAGGATCTCCTGCCGGCAGCGCTCCACGCCGGGGTAGCGCGCGTTGTAGGCCTTCATGAACTCCTGGGCCTCGTCCTGGCTGATGCCCAGGTGCTGCGAGAGGCCCCAGCCGGTCTGGCCGTAGATCAGCCCGAAGTTGACCGCCTTGGCCTGGCGGCGCATCTCCGCGGTGACGTCCTTCTCGGCCACGCCGTTGACCTGGGCGGCCACGAAGGCGTGGATGTCCTTGTCCTTGCGGAAGGCATCGAGCAGGGCCTCGTCCTGCGAATAGTGGGCCAGGATCCGCAGCTCGATCTGCGAGTAGTCGGCCGAGACCAGAAGCCAGCCAGGCTCGGGGACGAAGCAGGCCCGGATGGAGCGGCCGAGCTCGGTCCGCACCGGGATGTTCTGGAGGTTGGGCTCGCTCGAGGACAGCCGCCCGGTCGACGTCCCGGTCTGGTTGAGCGAGCAGTGGATCCGCCCGGTCTCCGGGTTGATCCACTCCGGGAGCTTGTCCACGTAGGTGTTCTTGAGCTTGGCCAGCCCGCGGTACTCGAGGACCAGCTTGGGCAGCGCGTGCAGACCGGCCAGCGCCTCGAGCGCGGCCTCGTCGGTCGAGCGCCCGGTGCGGGTCTTGCGGCTGACCGGGAGCTTGAGCTCGTCGAAGAGCAGCTCGGCCAGCTGCTTGGGGCTCTGGATGTTGAACTCCCGCCCGGCAACCTCGTGGATCTCGGCCTCCTTGGCGGCCAGGACCCCGTCGAGGTCCTTGGACATGGTCTTGAGCGCGGCCACGTCCAGGCGGATGCCGGTGCGCTGCATGCTGGCCAGGACCTCGATCAGCGGGACTTCCACTTCCTCGAGGAGCCGGAGCAGCCCGCGCTCCACGAGCCTCCCGCGCAGCAGGTGCGCCAGGCGCAGGGCCACGTCGGCGTCCTCGCAGGCGTACTTGGCGACGGTCTCGAGCGGCACCAGGTCCATGGTGGTCTGGCCGTCGCCCTTGCCGATGACCTCCTCGGTGGCGATCTTGCGGAGCCCGAGGTGCTCGAGCGCCAGGGCGTCGATGTTGTAGAGCCCCTTGCCCGGCGAGAGCAGGTAGTCGGCCAGCATGGTGTCGAAGCCCACGCCGCGCAGGTTGATGCCGTGGCGGGCGAGGACCAGCAGGTCGTACTTGATGTTCTGGCCGAGCTTGGCCAGGCGCGGGTTCTCGAGCAGCGGCCCGAAGTGCCGCCTGACCTCGTCGAGCGGCGCGGCCGGCTCGCCCGCCGGGGCGCGCACCGGGATGTAGCGGGCCTCGCCCTCCTTGATCGCGAAGGAGATGCCCACCAGCTCCGCGCGCAGCGGGTCGACGCCGGTGGTCTCGGTGTCCACCGAGACGGCCTCGGCCTCGACCAGCTGATGGGCCAGCGTCCGGAGTTCGCTGGGCTTGGTGATCGCGCGGTAGTCGCGGGCCAAGCTGTCGGTCCCGGCCGCCGGCGCCCCGAACAGGCTCGGCGCGCCGGCCGACGGCGCCGCGGCCATCAGCTTCTTGAGGAACATGCTGAAGCCCAGCTCCTGGAATATGGGCAGGAGCTTCTCGACGTCCGGGGGCTTGACCCGGGCGGCCTCCAGGTCGAGCTTCGCGCCCGGGACCTGGTGGTTGATGGTGGCGAGCTTGTAGGACAGCCGCGCGTCGTCGGCGTGCTTCTCGAGGTTCTCCTTGCGCTTGCCCTTCTCCTTGGACGCGTTGGCCAGCACACCCTCGAGGTCGCCGTACTTGGCGATCAGTTCCACGGCGGTCTTGGGCCCGATGCCCGGCACTCCGGGGATGTTGTCGGAGCTGTCCCCGACCAGCCCCAGGTAGTCGATCATCCGCTCGGGGGGCACGCCGCGCTCGGCGGCGACCTCCTCGGGGCCGTAGAGCTTGCCTTCCTTGAAGTTCTTCGCCGGGTCGTAGACGCGGACCTTCCCCCCGACCAGCTGGAGCAGGTCCTTGTCGGAGCTGACCACGTAGACCTCGAGGCCCTCGGCCGCCGCCTGGTCGGCCAGCGTGGCGATGATGTCGTCGGCCTCATAGCCCTTGATGCGATATACGGGGATGCCGTAGCCCTCGCAGATGGCCAGGACCTTGGGCACCTGCCACTTCAGGTCCTCGGGGGTTGGCGGACGGTTGGCCTTGTACTCCTTGTAGAACTCGTGGCGGAAGGTCGGCCCGGACGAATCCGCGGCCATGACCAGGAAGTCCGGGCGCTGCTCGGAGAGCATGCCGGTCAGGACCTGGACGAAATAGAAGGCCGCCGAAGTGGGGTGTCCGTCCCGGCTCATCATCTGGGCGCCACGCTGGGGCATGTGATAACCCCGGTGGATCGTGGCGTGCGCGTCGATGATGTAGATGCGTTGAGTCATTCAGTTCCTGTGGGAACAGAGCACCGGAAAAGCCAAGCGCTTCCTCGTCGTCCTGATGGATCCCTGGGATTGCGGGTGCGCAACCGAGGCCCTGGCAGGCCCTTCGTGCACGTCCGGGTTTTCGCTGATGAACGTGCGCATTTTATCCCCGTCCACGGGGGTGTCAAGGGTCAAAATCGGGAGGAAACCGTCCCGCGGAGCAGGTGCACGGGTGCGGGCCGGCCGCCGCCAGTCCCGGCGATGAAAAGGCCTTGACAGCCTTACCTCATTCTTTAGAATCCCTGCCGTTTGGTTGCGGTTCTTCAGTGAGCCTCTTTGCGCGGGGGTGGAGCATGAGTGACAAGCTTGGAGACATGCTCCTGCAGGCGGGTTTGATATCCAAGGGGCAGCTGTCTTCAGCGCTGGAGTATCAGAAGGCCATCGGCGGCAAGCTCGGGGTGATCCTCACCAAGCTGAACTTCATCAAGGAGGACCGCCTGGCCGACTTCCTCTCCCAGCAGCAGAAGATCCCGGTCATCCACCTGCGCGACAGGAGGATAGATCCGTCCCTGATGAAGTTCATCCCTCGGGAGTTTGCCGAGAAGCACGAACTTCTGCCGCTGTCCCGGGATGGCGACACCCTGACCGTGGTCACGCCGGACCCGACCGATTACCCGGTCATCGACGAACTGGCCTTCACCACCGGCCTCAAGATCCAGACGGTACTGGCCACTCGGACCGAGGTGGCCAAGGCCCTGCACGCCTTCTACCACGGACCGGCGGCCGAGCGGCCCAAGGCCGCCCCGGTCCCCGGGGCGGAGGACGCTGCCGTGCCCACTCCCGCGGTCGGGCCGGCATCGGCGCAGAAGCGCGGCCGCGCCGGCGGAGCCGGCCCCGGGCATGCGCCGTCGGCGCCCGCGGCCGCTTTCCTGCCTTCCAAGCCCTCCACCGGACCCCTGGAGGAGAAGCCCATCGACATCAGCACGGACAAGCTGGTCCGTGCGCTGGCCGGCGTGCTTCTGGAGAAGAAGGTGATCACCCTGGAAGAGCTCATGGAACGCGTTGGGCGCGAAGGCTGAAGGAAGATCCGGCATGCGCGTAGTCACTCTCAAGGAACTCATCCGGCGGGCCTCCGCCACCACTCAGACGCCCGAGGACATGGGGCAGAAGATGGTGGCCTCCCTGCTGGACCTGGCCTCCAAGGAACTGGAGCAGGGCAACCGCGTCGAGCTGGACAAGACTCTGGCTCCGCTGGTCCTCAGGCGCGCGCCGACGCCCGGCGTCAAGGCCGCCAGCGCCGCCCCAGTCCGCCCCGACGGCTACAAGATCTCCCTGGTCATGCCCAAGAAGGACTTCTTCGCCTCGCTGGTCGCCGGCCGGCTCACCGGCCCGCGCAGCAAGGCCGAGGTCTTCGAGGGCGTCGAGTCCTTCATGGGCAGCCTCTCCGGCGCCCGCCCGGACCTGGTGGTGGTCGACGGCTCCCTGGCCGGCGCCAAGGATCTGGTCAGGGCGGTCAAGCGCTCCAAGGAGACCAGCTCGGTCGGCATCATCCTGATCCGCTCGGAGAGCAGCGAGGCGGCCCGCACCGAGGGGCTGCGCATCTGCGAGGACGAGTCGGTGACCGAGCCCTTCGAGCTCAGCGAGCTCGTGGAGCTGGCCGAGTCCGAGATCCGGCGCAGCCAGGAGGAGCGCACCTTCTTCCAGCATCAGGTGCACTTCCAGCTGCCGACCCGCGACGACGCCATCGAGGAGGCCAACGACACCATCGGGGCGGTGGTTGAGCAGAGCGGCATGTCCGAGGAGCGCGGCGCGGCCCTGGCCGTGGCTTTCCGCGAGGCCCTGGACAACGGCGCTCGGCACGGCAACAAGTCGCAGGAGAGCCGGTTGATCGAGGTGGTCTACCTGCTCGACAAGGAGAAGGTGACCATCACGGTCATGGACGAGGGCGACGGCTTCGACACCGAGATGTACCTGCGCCGCGGCGTGCACGGCAACGCGGTCGCCGTGGCCCGCGAGCGCAACGAGGCGGGGCGGACCGGCGGGCTGGGCATCATGCTCATGCTCAAGTGTTTGGACAACCTTGAGTACAACTACGCCGGCAACCAGGTCAAGTTGACGAAGTACGTGAAGTAATCCGGGGGGACCATGGCGGCGATAGAATTTCGCCTCAAGAACATCCGGTCGGCCGACGGGGTGACGGCCACCCTGGCCGAGATGACCGGGTCCATTGACGCCACCACCGTGGAGAGCTTCTCCTCGGTGATGGACAAGCTGCTTGAGAAGGACGTCAAGCGGCTGGTCCTGGACTGCGCGGGCATCAAGTACATCAACAGCACCGGCCTGGGCATCCTGCTGAAGTACGTGGATGCCTACAGCGAACGCGGCGGCGGCATCGTCTTCACCCGCGTGCCCCAGAAGGTCATGCTGGTGATGGAGATGCTGGGCTTCAACGCCCTCTTCAACATCGTCTCCGACGAGGCCATCGCGCTCAAGAGTTTCAGCGGAGCGGAAGTGCCGCCGGCCAGCGTCCAGGTGGCTGCGGAAGTTGTTCAGCCGCCGGCCCCGAAGACGTCCGCCCCGCCACCGGCCCCGACTCCCGCTGCGGCCGCTCCGGCGCCCGCCCCGGTTGCGGCGCCCGCCCCGGCCGCGGCCCGCGCCCCGGCCCATGCCGTCTTCCCGCTGAGCGTCTCCTGCCCGCGCTGCCGGCTGGGGCTCAAGCTGGCAGCGCCGGGACGCTACAAGTGCCCGCGCTGTTCCTCGATTGCGGTTGCCGAGGAGAGCGGCGAGCTCAAGTTCTTCGCCTCGCGCCGGGACAAGCCGGTGGAGCTCAGCCTCCCGGCGACCCCCGGTCTGGCCGAAAGCCTGCAGGGCCTGGTCGGGGGCGTGGCCCGTCAGAAGGGCCTTTCCGAGGATCTGGCCGGCGAGGTGGCCGTGGCGGTCGCCAGCGCCTGTCAGGTGGTCGCCGAGCACGCCTGCAGCAACGACCCCAACTCCGTCTACCACGTGATCATCATCCCCAACGGCAAGCAGCTGACCGTCAAGATCAGCGACTACGGCACTCCGCTTGAGTTCGCGGCGGGAGGGCCCGCCAGCGACGCCCGCTTCAGGGAGGCCGCCAAGGTGCTGGAGGTCGAGCACGCGCTCAACCCCGCGGGCGGCAACCTGTTCACCCTGGTTTCGAAGCCGGAGTAGGCGCCGACCATGGGTCTGCTCGGCAAGTTCTTCAAGGGTCCCGGCGAGAAGGACGAGAACGTGGCCGGCCGCTCCAAGCGCGGCCGGGCGCCGTCCATCCGCACCCCGGGCGAGGGCTCCGGGCCCGGGGCCCTGCCCGGACTCCCGGAGATCAACCTGGACGACCTGGAGAAGTCTCGCCAGGCCCAGCCCCCGGCCCAGACCCCCGGCTCCAAGCGCGGTGCCGCCCCACCGCCGGCCCCGGCTGCCGCCGCGGCGCCCGCGCCGAAGGCGGCCGAGAAGCCGGCCATCGACCTGGATCCCGCCCCGGCCAAGGCCCCCGCCGCTCCGGCGCGTCCGGCGCCCAAGCCGGCAGCTTCAGCTCCCGCTCCGGCCCCCGCTCCGGCTGCGGCTTCCGGGGGCGATGGCCTGGCCAAGCGTCCCACACGTCTGCAGAGCCGCCAGAAGCCGATCGGCGAACTGCTCATCCAGGCCGGTTCGGTGAGCACCGAGCAGTTGAGCCGGGCCCTGAAGATCCAGGACAAGGGTGGCAAGGGCCTGGTCGGGCAGATCATGGTCAATATGGGCGCCTGCCAGCAGGCCGCCATCCTGGCCGGGCTCAACCGGCAGTTCCGCATCTCCACGGTGGAGCTGGAGCGCGTCGAGATACCCCCGGTCGTGGCCGCCCTGGTGCCGCAGGAGAAGTGCCGCGAGCACCGGCTGGTCCCGTTCGAGAAGCTGGGCAACACGCTCTGCATCTCCATGGCCAACTGCCTCAACCGCAAGGCCATCAATGAGGTGGAGGAGCTGACCAAGCTCAAGGTCAAGCCCTTCAACAGCACCTGGATCGAAATCCGCAAGGCCCTGGACGTGCTGGCCAAGTCGCCGGCGGCGGCCGCTGCCGCACCGGCCGAAGCACCGGCGGGCGCGCCTGAGGCCGCCCCCGAGCCGGCCGCCCAGTCCATCGAGCCGTCGGCGCCGGCGCCCATCGCGGTCGAGGCCGCGCCGGCTCCATCCCCGGCGCCGGAGCCCGCCAAGGCGTCGCCTGCCAAGGCGCAGGAACCGGCCGATGCCGAGCCCGCGCCCTTCGTCGGGCCGGCCAGGGCCCGCATCGAGGGGCTCGATACGCTGGACTCCTCCGAGGCCGAGGTCGTGCAGGAGACCGAGCGCGGTCTGGCCAGCAAGCACCTGGACGAGATCCGCCGGCGCCGCACCGAGCGCCAGAAGCTCATGGGCACCGGCAAGGGAGTGGTCGGGCGCCTCGTCGCCCCGGGGCTGGAAGACTACCGCCCCGAGGGCAGCGCGGCCGAGCCGGCGGAAGAGCCCGAGTCTTCGGACGCCGCCGACGGTCTCGTCACCCTGCGCCTGGTCGAGGAGGATCTGCTGGCCGGCTCCAGCCTGCCGGTGGCCAGGGAGCTGGCCTCCAACGTCGAGGCCTTCAGCGCTTCGAAGGAGGCGCCTCCCGCGGCATCGCCGGCTCCCGCCCGGGAACTGGAGCCGGCTCCGGCGGAGGCCGCCCACGCGGTCATGCCCGCCGTGCCGACCATCGACTTCAAGCCGGAGGAGGCCGGGGTGGCGTCGCCGGCCGCGCTCTCCGATGCCGAGTGGGCGGCGTTGGAGCCGGAACTTGAGCCCGACCCGGTTGTGGCCTGGCAGGCGACCTACGCCTCGGCCGGCCCGGTCCCGGCGGCGCTGAGCTGGCTCTGAGACTTAACGCGTCAGCCCATGACTCGGCGGCCGCGTCCGATGGCCGCGTCGTCTGACCGCTGGGCTGCTGGGAGGGTCTTGACTTGGCACTTTCGCTTCATGCCGTGGTGCAGAATCTGGTCGCCCTTGTCAAGTACGGGGTTCTGCTGGTGGTCATAGTCGCGGCCTTCAAGTTCCTCTGCCGGGACATGAACAGCGTGGCCTCCGACGACCCGGGGATGCGCCCGGCCATCGGCAGCACGCGCACCTGGCTGGGCTATGATCGCGAAGCATGGGGCGAGTCGGACGTGGCCGTGGGCGACATCGTCCTGGCCTACGCCGAGGCCGGCTCCGACGCCCGGGCCTTCCCCTTCCGCGTGGTGGCGGTGGGGGGCGACTGGATGAAGATCGACGGCGGCATGGCCATCCGCTACAAGGATGTCAACGATCAGCAGAATCTGGTCGAGAACTACCCTGGCGCGGAGATCCGGACCAGCACCAGCATTCCGGCGGTGCCCCGGTTCCAGGTGCCCCGCGGCTACGTGTATCTGCTGTCCGACAACCGGGCCAACGGACTGGTGGCCGGCCCGGGCCTGGTTCCGGTGTACCGGCTGATCGGCAAGGCCAAGCTCTAGCAGCCCGAACCCGCCGCGAGGAATGCCCATGAAGATTTCGCTGCAACTGATCATCACCGGCGCCCTGGTCGTGGTGCTGGTCGTCTGCTGCCTGGTCACCTACTTCGGCGGAGCGGAGCAGCGTGAGACCGGGGCCGCCCACCGCCAGGCGCGGGCGGCGCTGGCCGGCAAGGACAAGAACCTGGTCTTCGGCGGCGCGGAGGCGCCCATGCCCGACAACGCCATCGAGCCCCTCGAGCGGCTGGTCGAGCTCCGCCCCGACGAGTACGGCATCCAGGCCACCCTGGTCGGGCTGTATCTGAGCCCCAAGACGCGCCAGCTCGATAAGGCGCGGGCGCTGTGCACGAAGATCTCCTCCGACCGGAATCCGGACAAGGCGCTGCGCGCGGTGGCGCTGATCCACCTGGGCATGATCGAGGGCGCCGAGGCCACCGACGCCAAGGCCAAGCCGGAGATGCGCGCTGCCGGCCTGGGCGTGGCCCGCAAGCGCTTCGAGGAGGCCCTGGTCCTCGACCCGCAGTCCGGCGACGCCTGCGTCGGCCTGGGCCTCATCGCGCTCTGGGAGGGCCGCGCGGAGGAGGCCGCCAAGCAGTTCGCCGAGGCCCTGAAGCCCGGTCGCAAGCTGGGGGCGGAGACGGCCCCCGAGCTGCACAACGGTCTGGGGCTGGCCCTGGCCGCCGCCGGCAACCTGAACGAGGCCAGGAAGGAGTTCGAGGCTGCCGAGCAGTCCCGGAAGTTCCTGGGCGAGATCACCAAGAGCGGGAGCGACTGGAAGGTCCCGGCCGCCAACAGCCGGCTCATCGAGGAGGGCACGGCCGGTGCCCAGAAGATGGACCCGGCGGTGCGCAAGCGGCTGCTGGCCGCCCTGGAGGAGCGCCTCAAGGCCGTCAAGGCCCCGGCGCAGCGTTTCCCGCTGCTCAACCCCGTGGGTTGCGGCCACTTCCACCTGGGCGAGCTGGCCGCCGCGGCCGCGCGCCTGGAGGAGGCGGTCAAGATCGATCCCTCCCGGATCGACATCCTCACCAACCTGATGGCCGTGCGCTGTGCCAGTCTGACCAAGTGCCGCGAGGCGTTCGACGAAGCCGTGAAGAAGGCCGTGGGTCAGTCGGCGGAGAGCGCCGAGGTCAAGGCCGTCTCCAAGGCCCGCTCCGAGCTGGCCGCCGCCGAGGCGGCTTTCGACAAGCTGGCCCCGGACTACCTGGCCAAGGGCTCGCCGACGCCGGAGATGCATGCGCAGGTCATCCTGAACTGCGTCGAGATGCGCCTGCGCCTGGCCGCCTCCGAGAAGGACAAGGACAAGGCCAAGGCCGACAAGCTCCTCGCCGAGGCCGACAAGATGCTGGCCGAGGGCCTGGCCAAGTTTCCGGAAGACGCGCGCCTGATCAGGCTATCCGGCATCCGGGACCTGAACGCCGGCCGGGTCCGGGAGGGCCTGGAGAAGTTCAACCGCAGCCTGGGCCGGAACGGGGCCCAGCCGGACCTGCGGGCCATCGCCGACGAGTTCGCCAAGCCGCTGGAGATCGTCGGGTTCCGCCCCGCGTCGATCGGCGCCAAGGCCGGTCCGATTCTGGCCAGCTCGCCCAAGCCGCTGTTGGGCGTGCTCTTCCGGACCAATACGGGGCCGATCCCGCTGGATCCCCAGAAGGTCCGGCTGCTGCTGGACGGGACTCCCCAGCCCGGCACGTTCTGGGGCACCGAGTACCTTTCCATGCCCGATAACGAACTGGCCGACGGCGAGCACGTCCTGACCGCCGAGGGCGAGGACGCCATGGGCCACAAGGCCAAGGGCGAGATCCGCTTCCTGGTGGACGCCTCCCCGCCGGAGATCGCCTCGACCGAGCCGGCTTCGGGCGGTTCGACCAAGGGGCCGCGGCCGCGGCTGGTGGTGGTCTGCAAGGACAAGTACTCGGGCGTCGATCCCACCTCGGTGGAGATCGAGATCCGCACCGGCAAGGCCGGCGCCCAGAGCCTGCTGACCGACTTCCCGGTCCGGGGCGGGCGCTACACGTATACCTACGAGCCCATGGACATGAAGAAGAACGCCATGGCCGGCGAGGAGAAGTTCGTTTTCACCACCACCCGCGACATCGGCCTGGGCCACTACGACGTGACCGTCTCGGTCGGCGACCAGCGCGGTGCCAAGACCACCAAGGTCTGGTCGTTCGTGGTCACGGAATAGGGTAACGGAGAGACGCCATGCTCTGCCCGCACTGCAACCAGGACATCCCCCTCAACCAGCAGTACTGTCTGATCTGCGGCAAGAAGGTCGAGGTGGGGCTGGAGGACATCGAGAGCTCGGTGGCCGCGGACGTCGCCGACCGCCGCCTGCACCTGATCGAGCGCATCCTGATCAACGTCGTCGGCGCCCTGGTGGTCATCTGGGTGGGCCTGTACCTGTGGAACGACTTCTACAAGCCTGAGAAGTTCCCGGGCGACCGGTCCGGCTCGTTCAGCTTCTCGGCTCCGCCGCCCGACGTGAAGGACGAGAGCCGGCTGGAGCCGTCCCTCTCCGCGCCGGTCGTGCCCGTGCCCGAGATCCCCAGGCTGGAGCCCCGGGGCATGTCCTGGCGCCGCGACCCGTTCCGCGAGCGGCTTCGCGAGACCTCCGCCGGCGCCGAGCTGGGCCGCGACGCGGCCAACGGCGTGGCCGCCGGGCTCAAGTTCCTGGCCGGCCGGCAGGACAAGGACGGTGGCTGGGTGGTCTCCGGGTCGGAGAGCGGCTCGCCCAACAACGACTGGGGACGCTGCGGGGTGACTGCGCTGGCCTGCCTGGCCTTCCTGGGCGACGGCCACGCCTGGGGCGCGGACGACAAGGACCCCTACGCGAATGTGGTCCGCAAGGGCATCGATTTCCTGGTCGCCAATCAGGACGAGTCCGGGCGCTTCGGGCCCAAGGCCCTGCCCGGCGGAGTAATCCCCCATTACATGTACAACCAGGGCATGGCCACCGCGGCCATGGCCGAGGCCTACGCCATGACCGGGGATCCGCGGCTGCGGGTCGCGGCCCAGAAGGGGGTCAACTACATCCTCACCGCCCAGCAGCGTTCCGGCGGCTGGGACTACTACGAGCTGCCGGCCAGCCGCTCGGACACCTCGGTGACCGTCTGGCAGGTGATGGCCCTGTACTCCGCCCGCCAGGCCGGGCTCAACGTGCCCGCCGCGGCCTTCGAGAAGAGCCTGGGCTTCGTGGACTCCATGACCGACGCCGAGACCTTCCGGGTGGGCTACGACAAGCTCTGGACCTCCTCCGAGCGCGGGGTGGGCAACGGCAGCACGGCCATCGCGTTGATGCTCCAGCTCTACCTGGGCCGGAGCCAGTCTTCGGTGGCCGTCCGCCGCCAGAGCCGGCTGCTGCTGGTCGAGAACCTGCCGGAGTATGACCAGAAATGGTCGCCCGAGCAGAAGGAGCAGAAGGTCGACTACTACACCACCTACCACGCCGCCCTGGCCTTCCACCGCCTCGGCGGCAAGGACTGGGAGACCTGGAACAAGGCGATGGTCAAGGCCCTCCGGGCCGCCCAGGAGTCCAACGGCAGCTGGGGCATGGACAAGTGGTACAAGCAGGGCGGCCGGATCTACTCCACGGCCCTGGCCACCATGAGCCTGGAAGTCTACTACCGCTACCAGTGAGCGGCTCCCGCAAGCGCCCCTACGACTTCCCCCGGGCCCGGCCCGGCGCCGAGACGCACGTCTTCCGCTGCAAGAGCGAGGGCATGCGCCTCGACCAGTATCTGGTCACCCGCTTCACCGGGTATTCGCGGACGTTCCTCTCCGAGATGATCCGCGAGGGGCGGGTGCTGGTGGGCGGCGCCGCGGCCAAGCCCGGCCGGCGGCTCCTGGCCGACGACGAGATCACCGTGATGCTGCCCGAGGCCAAGGCCTCCGTCCCCGAGGAGATGGAAATCCCCTTCGTCTTCGAGGACGAGCACATCTTCGTGGTCAACAAGCCGCCCGGCATCGTGGTCCACCCGGCCCGCGGTCACCTGTCCGGCACGCTCTACCACGGGCTGCTCTGGCGCTTCCGCGAGCAGAAGGCCGCGAACCCGGACTTCCGGATCGGGCCGGTCCACCGCCTGGATCAGGACACAAGCGGGCTTCTGGTCTACGCCAAGGACGAGAAGACCCAGCAGCGACTGGCCATGGCCCTGGAGAAGCGCAACGTCAAGAAGCGCTACCTGGCGCTGGTGCACGGCGAGCTCGATTTCGAGCGGACGGTGGTCGACGGCGCGCTGGGGGCCGATGAGGCCGGCAACCAGCGCGTGGCTGTCGACGGCCAGGACGCCCGGCCGGCCCGGACGGGCCTGCTTCGGCTGGCCGCCGCCGGCGGTTTCTCGCTCGTGGAGTGCGATCTGCTCACCGGGCGCTGCCACCAGATCCGCGTGCACCTGGCGGCCCTGGGCCATCCCATAGCCGGCGACCTGCTCTATGGAGGGAAGCGCCAGACCGACTCAGGCGAACCGATCATTGACCGGCAGGCGCTGCACGCCTGGCGGCTTGCCTTCGAGCACCCGGTGAGCCGGGAGCCGATGGAGATCACCGCCCCGCTGCCGGCGGACATGGCCGGCCTGGCCGGACGGCTGGGGCTGGCGGTGCCGTCGTGAAGCTGGTCGTCGCCGCCTTCGGCCGGCTCCGCTCGCGCGAGCTGGCCGCCATCGCCGGGGACTACCTCAAACGCCTCGGACGCTACGGGCCGGCCGAGGCCCTCGAGCTTCGCGACGAGCGCGGCGAGGACCCGGCCTCGCGCCGCAAGGAGGCCGAAAGGCTGGAGGCAGCCCTGCGCCCGGGCGACCACCTGGTTCTGCTCGACGAGCGCGGGAAGCAGCTCTCCTCGCCGGAGCTGGCCGCGCTCATCGCCGAGCGCTCCCGGGCCGGCGGCGCCGGCCGGCTGGTCTTCGCGGTCGGTGGGCCCTTCGGCGTGGACGAGTCGGTCCGCCGGCGGGCCAACCAGGTGCTCTCGCTCTCCAGGATGACCCTGCCGCACGAGCTGGCCCGGGTCGTCCTCCTCGAGCAGCTCTACCGGGCCTGGACTATTCTGAGAGGAGAGAAGTACCACCACGGGTGATGCTGCAAGGGCGTGAACCATATCCCCGCCTGATGCGTTATCCCGGGCATGAGTCCTGAGACTGCCGACCCGCGTCGTTGCCGCACCTGGGCGCCGATGGCCCTCAGGAGCGCCGGGATCCTGCTGGCGCTCGGCCTCAGCTGGTTCGCAGCGGCGGTGGCCTTGCCCGTCTGGCAGGCGCGCTCCGTGGTCGACGAGGTGCTCGCCGAGCGCGCCCTCTATGAGGCTCGCGTGGCCTCGTCTTCGTCGGACAATCCTCTGGACGTGATACTGCAGCCAAGCGGCAGACAACGGAACTGCTACGATTCCATCGACATGAGGCGCGATCCCCCGCCCGGCGGGGAGCGCATGCTGGAGTCGCTGGGCGGACCCAGGTCGGCCGTCAGGAAGCTGGCGCTCTACCTGCGCTCCCCGGTGGCCTCGGAGCCAGGCCGCTGGGCGGCACTGGAACTGATCGTTCTATGCCGCCGCGACGGGGTCCCGGCCCTGGCCGGCCTCATGGACTGGCGAGACCCGTCCATCCGCCAGGCGGCGGCCACGAGCCTGGGAGACACAGGGGGGCCGGAAGTGGCGGAGCCGCTCGTCAAGGCGCTCCGCGATCCCGCCCCCGGAGTGCGGTACGCCGCGGTGGCGGCCCTTGGCCGGAGCGGCAGCCAAGAGCAGCTGCCCGAGCTTGCCGGCATGCTCGACGACGACGATAGGGGGGTCCGGCTGGCTGCCATCCGTGCGTTGGGCCGGGTGGGCAGGGAACGGGCCGTAGACACCCTTGGTGCCGTCCTCTGCGAGAGCCGGGATCCGGACATCCGTCAGTGCACGGCCGCAGCATTGATGCATATCGGACCTTCTGCCGCCGACGCTTTCATCACCGGGCTGGCAGCTTCCTGCCCTGAAGCCAGAGATGCGTCGGCCATCTGCCTCGGCCGGCTCGGCGGCGCCAAGGCCAAGGCCGCCCTGATGGCCGCCAAGGCGAATCCCCGGGGCTGCAGCTACTACGTGCTCATCGCGCTGTGCGACATCAAGTCCCGGGAGGCACGTGAGCAGGAGCGGACCGGTGGGCGCTGAATCTTCGACTACGACTCGAGGCCGGCGGCCGATTGCCATATCCGAAGATCCGGATTCGCGCAAACTTCCCTCCCATGGATCCGTTCGAACAGGCATGCGCAGGGAAAGGCAGTGCGACTGGCCGGAGGCAGCCAGTGTTTGAGCGCCGGACTTTGGCGCGGGTTGCGTCTTTGGGCGCCATGGCGCTGCTTGTGGGCTGCGGTTCAGGCGAGCCCCCGACTGCGCCAGGCGACAAGGCACACATGGCCCCGGAGCCCGGCGCGGAAGCACGTCAGGCATCGATCCCCGGACAAGACGAGCCCGCCCTTCTGTGCACGTCCCCCGCCGGGGACGGCAGGACCTTAGGCTTCAGCCCCAGCGAGCAGCGCCGGATCGCGGCGGCCGAGAAGGAGATCCTCGACGGTCTGCCCGGGACTCTCTCCCGGCTCGGCGGGGTGGCGCCCGAGAGGGCGGCCGAAGCCCTCCGGGTGCTAATCGCTGATCCCCGGATCGACAGGAACCTCCAGGTCAGTGTGCTGTGCCTTATCGGTCAGCTGCACGTCAACGGCACCGCCAGGCATATCCTGCACTTCCTCGAACTCGACCCGGACAGGGAGCCGCGGGTCCTGGCGGCCATCACGGCGCTGCACCCCGACGAAGTCGCCCGGCACGCCGACAAGGTGCGGCCGCTCCTGAAGTGCGGTATCCTCGGAGTACAAGTCTCCGCGGCCATACGGCTGGCGGAGGTCGGCGACGAGGAAGGTGAGCGCTACCTGCTGAACCTGCTGCGAGGCCCAGACGGCGAGAAGTGCCGCAACATGCTTGGCTTCGATAGGCGGCACCGGGAGTTTGGCCGGAAGCTGGCTGAGGCCTTTGGGTCTGCAGCCACCCCCGAGGGCGAGTACCTGATGGCGCTCTGGGCGATGGGGGCCGGAGAGGAGCGAGCGGCCGACCGGCTGGTCCGTGTGGCGCTGCTGGCTCCTGACCCTCCCAAGGGATTTCCGAGTCAGCCCCGCGGCCTGTGGGAGCAGGGCATTCTCCCGATGGGCATCTGGGAGCACGACGTGTCGCCTCAGACCGTCGAGCAGTTGGTCGCCAAGTTCGGCCGCTACCGGAATAGCCATCTGGAGTTCGCGGCGGCCCGGGTTGTCGCCAACGCGGGCGACAGGCGCGGCTTCGACCGACTGATCGCGCTTGCCGAGTCAGTGGGGACCGTCTACGTCCGCCAAGCGCTGTGCGAAGTGAGTTGGCGCCAGGATGTGTCTGGGGTGTTCGATGCCGCCGACCTGGAGAAGTGGATGGGCCAGACCAACAGCAAGCTGACCGACGCGCAGTTACTTCGTCATACGCGCCTGATGCCGGCCGAGGGCGAAATCAGACGGAAGCTCGTGGCCGCCGCACTGGAAGCTCTGGCCGAACGGGAACCCCGCCTCCGAGAACCTTGGCTCGGCCCTGATCCGAGAATTGTGACGCTCACGGAGGAAGGCGCTGGCGGAGTCTTCGCGGTCCCCGGGATGGTCATGCGCATAGTGCCTTCCCGCCAACTGGGACTGCTTGGAACTCATCAAGCCACGTTCGTGCGCGCAAGCCTCAAGCGTGACGGCACCATGGCTCTGGTGGAACTGCATGACCGCCTGGCTGGCATCTGCAACGTCTGGCTCCAGCCCTCCAAAGGAGGCGCCGGGCAAGAGGCCGCGAGATGGAAATCGACAGAAATCGACTTCTGGCTGGGAGACTGAATTCACCGCGTGCCGATGCTGGGCGCCGGCTGGCCTCTTCGCGACTCCGCGGTTTCGCGCGAGCATCGATCCGCTACGGCCGCGCATTCGACTTCGGATGGCCTGCCACCCGTGTTCGACCTCACCCGAAGCTTGGTAGAGAGGACGCCCCCCTTCGCGCCTTGAGCTTCGCAGGGTGCCGTTCGCTTTCCCTGCGGTCGCGCGGAGGGTGGTACCCCGAGCAGGACTCGAACCTGCAACCCCCAGTTCCGGAAACTGGTGCTCTATCCAATTGAGCTATCGGGGCACCCCATCGACGCCCGGGATTCTAGCCACCGCCGGGCGGTAGTCAACTCTTTTGAGGCGAAAGAACTGGGCGGGCCTTGGGTCTTGGGCCTTGGGTCTTGGGCTTTGGGCTTTGGGCACAACAACGGCGGAGACCCGATGTCGCCACTCCGGGCAGGCCGTTCCAAAAGCCCAAAGCCCAAAGCCCAAAGCCCAAAGCCAGACCCTTTCTCGTCGTGGTCGCCCGCCTTGATTATGCCTTCTGCGGGGCTAGAATTGCCCACGATGCCCAACTGGTTCGAAGGCTGCCGGAAGCTCCTGGTGCGCGCGCCCAACTGGTTGGGCGACGTGGTTATGTGCCTGCCGGCGCTGGCCGCCGCTCGGCGGGCCGCGCCGGGGATGCACCTGACCCTGGCGCTGCCCGCGCACCTCGCCGAGCTCTTCTCGGCCGCCCGGGACGTCGACGCCGTCCTGCCCGTGCGGCGGGGCGCCGGCGGGTTGGGGGCGATGCTGACCCTGGCCGCCGACTACCGCCGCGGAGCCTTCGACTCGGCCCTGCTCCTGCCCAACTCCTTCGGCTCGGCGTTGGCCTCGTGGCTGGCCAGGGTGCCGCGGTGCGCCGGCTACGCCCGTGACGGCCGGAGCTGGATGCTCGGCGAGCGGGTGCCCTGCGACGCGCGCCGCCGGGCGCTGCACCAGGTCGAGTACTACC
>JAKLDR010000109.1 GCA_022703445.1 Planctomycetota bacterium
ATCTCGATCAAGCCGGTGTTAACAAGTAGAGCCCAACAATGAAGCGCACAAGCACCCTTTGGACAAAATCTCCTGCCATAACACGGCCAGGATGTGTGTTCTAAGAGGGTTGCGTTCGGGGAGCCAAACCTCCCGTTGTACGAACCGACGGGGAGTTTGGTAAGCCATACCAGACCTCCACCGTCCGGCGGTCATGGATGAGCACCTTCTTCACCACGCGCTGGAGAAGGTGTTTTCTTTGCGGGTTCGTCCCGGCCGCGAAGACCTCCTCGAACTCCTTGAGCCACTTGGCCAGCATGTCCCGGTCCAGGGCCGGCAGGGATAGCCTCTGGCGGCGCGCGTTCAGTGCGGCGCGCTCGGCATCCAGCTCCGCGAGGCGGGCGGTGAGTCCCGCGACCTTCTCGTTGCACAGGGCGGGCTTCATGCTGCCTGCCTCGAAGGCCTGGAAGTAGCGGTCGAGGGACTTCTGCGTCCGGTCCATCTGGGCCTCGACCCGACCGAGTTCCCGCTCCACGTCAGGCTTCTCGGCCCCGAGGCGCCTGTTGGCCTCCGCCCAGATGCGCGCCATGAACTGTTCGTCCTGGAACATGCCCGTGATGTCCATCATGACGGCCTTCTCGAGGAGGTCGGCCCGGACGTAGGCCTGGTCGCAGTCGTGGGTCTTCCAGCGCTTGTTGCAAAGGTAATAGGGGAACTTGCGGTCCTTCTTCTGGGTGCTCACCCCGACCATGTGGGTGCCGCACTTCCCGCACATGATGACGCCCGACAACAGCCGCTCCTCGCCGTTGTGCCACTGTCGGCCGTTGACCTCCGTGGCGCGTTCCTTCAGGATCTCCTGGGCCTTCTTGAAGATGTCCTCCGAGATGATGGGGTCGTGCTTGCCGTCGTAGATGCACTCCCGCCAGCGCAGCTTGCCCACGTAGAGCGGGTTCCGGAGAATCTGGAGCAGGCCATGCTTCTCCCACTTCTGGCCGCTGCGCTTCCGGATGCCGCTGGCGTTCAGCTTGTTCACGACGGTCTGCGTGCCCTCCAGGCCCAAGGCGTACATCTGGAATATCTTCCGGACGAGTAGCGCCTCCTCCTCGCGGACCACTAGACCCTTCTCTGGTTCGAGGCGGTATCCGAAGGGTACGTAGCCGCCCACAAAGTCGCCGCCCTTGGCCTTCTTCTCCATGCCGACCTTGGTACGCTCGACGATGGTCGCATGCTCGAACTCGGCGAAGACGCCGAGCATCTGGAGCATCATCTTCCCGGCGGCATTGGCGGTGTCGAACGGCTCGGTGATGCTCTTCAGTGCGATGTGGTACTTGGTGAGCTCGTCGACCATCAGTGCGAGCTCGCGAACCTTGCGGGACAGCCGGTCCACCCGGAAGACCAGCAGGACGTCGAACGCCTTGTTTGAGGCGTCGTAGAGCATCTCCTCCAACCCGGGGCGGTTCATGTGAGTGCCGGACTCGGTGTCCCGGTATATCTTGAAGAGTCGCCAGTCGTCGTCGTACTGGCTCTTGCAGTAGGCTTCCAGCCGGTCCTTCTGGGCATCGAGCGAGTATTTCTGGTGGTCCTCGTCGGTCGAGATGCGCGTGTAGAATGCGACCCGGCTCGGGCCGGTTTCTTCGCCCCGCTTCTCATTGCCCATGTTGCGCTCCTTTCGCGTCCCAGTCAGTTACTCGGTGTTCGCCGGAAGGCAAGGCATTTCTGCCACGTCCCCCACTATCTCTTCAGAGGGCACCGAATGAGGGTAGCGGGGACAGGAGAAATGGCCATGTTCTGGCAGTTTTTCTGCGAGGAATTCGATCTTGACGAGACTATCGGCAATGCTATCATGCTGCGGACGCTGTGGTGGGGGATCTGAGGGTCGGGTGTAGGCAAGACATTCTGGCCTGAAGGGTAGAGATACCTTCATCCCTCGCGAGAGGGAACTAAGGTCCGCGTCCGGGCAAATGCCGCGGGACGTGGGCCTTCTTCTTTTTGGGCTACGGCATCCGGGTAGGAAAGGGCTGGTGAAAGGGTACTGTGATGAGGATCGCAGCGCTGGAAGCCTTCGGCATCGACGGCAAGGTTATCGACCTGTGGCAGGCCGACGGCCACGAGGAACTGCTGCCAGTTCAAGAGCATGCTTTGCAGAAGTGCCGAGTAATGGACGGGCGCAACGTCCTCGTATTCTCGCCCACTTCTTCTGGCAAGACCTTCGTCGGCGAGATGGCGGCGATCCGAACTGCCCGACAGAACAAGCGTGCAGTCTACCTCGTGCCGCAGAAGGCACTGGCCGAGGAGAAGTTCAATGAGTTCCGGTCGCGCTACGGCCCCCTGGGCGTTCGGGTGGTTATCTCTACGCGTGACAGGCGAGAGTTTGACCGGGACATCAATCGAGGCCAGTTTCACATCGCGGTGATCGTCTTCGAAAAGATGCAGGGGCTCTTGGTAACCAGCCCCGGCCTCCTCCGCAACGTTGGCCTAGTGGTTATTGACGAACTGCAGATGATCGGAGACAAGGCGCGCGGGGCCGACCTGGAACTCTTGCTCACCAAGATCAAGCTGTCGGAAGGCAGGCCGCAGATCATCGGGCTATCGGCGGTGCTTGGCAACAGCGAGAGGCTTGCCAAGTGGATGGACGCCGAGTTGTGCCACACCAATCTCCGCCCGGTGGAACTGAGAAAGGGCGTGCTCTGGAATGGTGCGTTCCATTACTCGGAACACAACAGCGGAAAGGATGGAGTTGAGGAGTTGGCGCCCCCTCCGGACGAAGGCGACCGAATAGGCATCCTCGTTAGCCAGGTACGGGCCTTCGTCGGAGCCGGCGAACAATCCATCGTCTTCTGCAAGAGCCGTCAGGAAAGTGTCGATACGGCTACCGCCATAGCCAAGGGTCTGCGGGGAAAACGCGCCGAGAAGGCACTGGATGAGCTGCAGTATTTGGAAGACTCTCTCGGGAAGGACCGGCTTGCTCGCCTGCTCGAACGCGGCGTCGCCTACCACAATTCTGATTTGGATTGGGACCAACGCGACGTCATCGAACGGTGGTTCCGGCGCGGGGACATCGCGGTGCTCTGCTCGACGACGACGCTTGCAATGGGCATCAACATGCCTGCCAAGAACGTCTTCCTCGACCCGGAGAAGTGGGACCATGACCGCTCGGGCCGGTGGAGCCCGGTGCCCATATCGCAGGCCGAGTACGAAAACATCAGTGGCCGAGCGGGCAGGCTGGGGTTGGAAGGCGAATTCGGTCGCGCCATGATCGTGGCCGATTCGGAATTCCAGGCCGGCACTTACCGCACCAACTACGTCAAGGGAAGCCTCGGCACAATCAAGCCGGCGCTGGGCAATGATCCCTTGTCGTACCACGTCCTGAACCTGGTAGCTTCTCAGATGTGCCAGACGGAAGAGGAAATCAAAGAGACGCTCTTGGGTTCGTTCACGGGCGAGTTGTATTGGCGCGGAGGCAGCAACGAGGTGCAGTTCGGCGAGAAACTATCGAAGGGGATGAAGCATTGCATTGAAGGCGGCCTGATCGGCTCGGAGGATGGGCGCCTGATTGCCTCGGAGCTCGGGCGGCTGGCAGCGGTCAAAGGACTCTCTGTCGATACGGCCATTCAACTGGCCCAATTTGCCAAGGAGGTCCGGGAGTGCGCGGACGATGTTCATCCCCTGGAGGTTCTGTCGTGCCTATCGGGGACGGAGGATGGAGCTGACGTCTACTTCTACCTCGCCACACAGGAACATCGGACGGGAGAGTATCTGAAGATGCTCAAAACGGCGGTCGCAGCGCTGCCTGACGGTCCGCGCGGCCGGCTTGCGGAAATCAACCGCCTCAGCACTCTCTCCTATGAGGGCTCCAAGCGGGCGAAGAAGACGCTTCTCCTGTATGACTGGATACAGGGATTGCCCACGCGGGAGATAGAGGGGCGCTTTCACTGCTTCTCAGGCAGCATCGTGGGGCTTGCCGGCGAGTTCAGTTGGTTGGTGGAAGCCTTTAGCGCGGTCGCCAGAATCGTCGGTTGGCCCGAGACGGCGGTGAGTCGAATGGGGGCGCTTTCGGAGCAGTTGAGGCACGGAGTGGTGCACCCCGGGGTGCAGATGGCCAATGTCGGCGTAAGAGGACTCGGCCGCGGTCGGATCATGGGACTACTGGCAAGCGGTCTAGACACGCTGGAGAAGGTTGCCGAGGCCCCAAGGCAACAGATTGAGAAGTTGGTTACCAGGCCCATCGCAGCGAGACTCTTCCGCAAGCTGGCCTCCCTGTTCCAGCGCGAGGAAGCGACGAAGGGCGATGAGGATGGCGGGGCACAAACCGCCCCAGCGGACGCAGCCGAACAGCCTGGCTGTGAGCCGGAGTGGGCTGAGGAGTATCCCCCTTCCGATGATATGGGCGTGGCTTACCAATCGGATGTGGACATCCACATCGACGGGCGTGCCGACAAACGCCGGCATCTGGTGAGGATCGATGGCAAGGAGGCGTGGCTCACCGAACAGTCGTTCTCGGCGGCCCTGAAGCTCGCCGTGGCAGCGAAGACCACCGAGGTAGGCTGGGCGTCGGCGGGGCAGTTGGGCGAACCGGACGGATACCACCAAGTGATCCGACGGTTGAAGCAGGATTTGAAGGCCGCAGACGTCGACGCGGACAAGTTGGTCGAGAACAACCGCGCCAAGCAGTACCGGTTCTCGGTGCCGCCCCGGAACATAACCGTGGACGCTGACATGGTCATTCGGCGCTTGCCCGAGCACAAGAAGTTAATGGACGAGCTCAAAGCCCATATGGGAGAACAGGCCTAAGCCGCCCTATTGGGCGTCTTGCAGCTCTGACATCACCCTGACAAGACCCTGACAAAGCCGCCCTCCGGGGCGGCTTTGTTGTCAGTAAGGCGCTCGTCAGCATCCCGTCATTCCGCACCGCTCTCCCCGCGCGAAAAATGCAGGCGTGATCTGCGGCATTGCGCCGCGGATGAAACCAGGTCGGTGTGCAAAGGAGTCGGAGATGCATAGCGAGCGCGAATGGCGGTGCGAGGAGTGCGGAAAGCTGATGGGCATTCTGAAAGGCGACCGGTTGCACATCCGGTTTGCGCGGAGCCACGAGTACCGTGTAAGCCTGCCAGCTGCCGGCATCTGCCGCGGCTGCCACAGACTGAACGAACTGCGCGAGCAACACGCCTCGGCCTGCTCGGATGGCAAGCTGAGGAACTAGTCCCCCTGAACCAGAGGCGCTCGACGCCCTGATTTGGCCCCAGTGAGGCGCACGACGCCCGGCCTGAAAGGCAGGGTGTCGTGGGCCCGAGAGACGTCGAGCGTGAGGAACTGGGTCGAGAGGTCAAGCAGGCAGAGTACGGGGCGCTTCTGCAGCGGCTCCGCACGAGCGAAAGGGCCTTCAGGAGGTTCCGCTCCTGGGAGTCCGTCGCGGTGTTCATGCGGAAGGGCGCGTCGGACGACCCGCGGAAGGATGATGTGCTGCGGCCGATACTGGCCGCTCACGCCGCGGATCGGGACGCGCGATGGCGAACGATCCTTCTCTTCCTCTTCTGGTCGCGGCTGAAGGCCGCCTGCATCAGGCGGTCCAGCCTGGATCAGGACGCCGAAGTGCTGTGGGGGAACACCGTCTGGGCGTTCCTGCGCGCCGTTTGCGAATGGGACATCGCCAGACGCCCCGACCGGCTCTTCCAGGGGATCACCAACACAACGACCTGGCGACTGAGCCGCGAGTATCAGCGGGCGCGCCGGCGGAACGAAATCGAGATGCTCGCCGATCCGTCCGTCATCGAATACCTGGCGGGCGAGACCGTGCATCCCGGCTTCGCCGAGGTGGACCTTCGCGATGAGCACGAGCACCGCACTGCCCGGTTCTCCGAGCAGCTGAAAGCCGGCCGGATCACCGAGGCCGATTTCCATCTCCTCGTGGGGACGTTGGTCTACGGCCGGCTCCTCCGGGAGTGCGCCGAGGAGATCGGCCTGAACTACCAACTGGCCAAGAAGCGCCGCCAGCGGGCGGAACTGGCCATTCGCCGCTTCGAGAGTTCCGAAAAACGCCGGAAGACCTGTCCCCACCCACCGGACTCACTGCCCTCTGTATGTCTGGAGACGAACGTCAACGCGGACTGCGAAGGGGGCGAGAGATGATCAGCAAGAGCGACGCCCGCGAGTTGATCGACGCCCTCTTCGAGGAAGAGGCGCTGGTGATCGGCGGACTGGTCGCCGTCCACCGGTTGGACGACGACCTCGTCTGGCGGCTTATGCGGAACCTGGACGTGGTCCGTGGCCGATTCCTGCGCCGCATCGAGGCGCAGGACTCCGGCGAGAGCGCCGCGCCCACCACGCCCAACCTCAAGCCGCACCCCGCCATCGAGGACTTCATCCTGGGCATCCGGAGGGCGCGGCCATGAGACAGCCGATCACCTTCGAGATCGCGCGCCACTACCGGCAGCTCACCGAGCAGGAGACGGCCGACCTGGTCGACGCCATCGCCGACATGGTCGTGGCCTTCGTCAAGACCCGCAAGATCGAGCTGGCACCGAAACCCGAGCAGGGGGCCTCCGCAACGCCGGCCCCCACGCCCGACCCGGAAAGGAACTGATCTATGGCGGCCCGAGCGAGAAACACCGATCCCTTCACGTCCCACGAAGCGGCGCGCGAGGCGGAAGCCAGCGGGCGCGCCGGAGTCCAGCGCGAAGTCTGCCTGGCGGAAGTGCTGACGAAGCCCGGCAAGACCGCCGCGGAGATCGCCGTGGCGACCGGCCTGGAACGGCATGCGCCGTCCAGGCGGCTGCCGGAGCTGCGCGACGCCGGCCTGGTCGTGAACGGCGAGGCGCGGGTGTGCGCCGTCACGGGACGCATGAGCATCACCTGGTTCCCCGCGAAGGGGGGCGAGTGATGCCAGGGCTCGACTTCCTGATCCGCGAGACCGACGCCGAATACCGCGAGAAGGCCAAAGCCCATCTGACATCGCACACCCTCGCGGACTTCCGCAAGAGCCCCCTGCTCTACTGGCGCAAGAAGCAGGGGCTGGCCCCAGACGAGGACAGGCCAGCCTACCTGGTGGGGCGCGCGGCACACGCACTCATCCTCGAGGGCGCCGAGGCGTTCGAGGCTGCCTACGCCGTCGGCGGGCCCATAAACGAGAAGACCGGCAAGCCCTACGGCCCGCAGACGAAGGCCTACGCTGAGTGGGCCGCCGCCCAGGACAAGGCGGTCATCACCGACGAACAGCATGCGCTAATCCTCAACCTGGCAGCGAGCGTGGACGCCCACCCGGTCGCCGTCGAGCTCCTGGCCGACGGCGTGGCAGAGGGCGTGATCCGCGCCGAATACTGCGGCCTCCCAGCCCAGGCCAAGCTCGACTTCTACAACCCCGAACGCGGTCTCGTCGACTTGAAAACCTGCGACGACCTGGACTGGTTCGAGGCCGACGCTCGGCGCTTCCACTACGCGCATCAGATGGCCTTCTACCAGGCCATGCTCGGGCGCGTCCTCGGGAACTTGGCCGAGATCCCGGTCCACATCATCGCAGTCGAGAAGAAGGAGCCCTATCGCTGCGGCCTGTGGGTGCTGGACGCGAAGGTTCTGGCCCACGCGCGGCGCGAGAACGAGGCCGCCATCGAGCGGCTCAAGTCCTGCGAACTCTCCGGCGCTTGGCCCACCGGATACGAGGAGCGCCGTGTCTTCGACTACGTGTGAGTTGGCGGCGCGGACGGGACGGCGTAGCCGGGCCTCGGGCCACCCGGCTCAGACTCCCCATGCTCGTCCGCCCGCCTCTCCTGCAAGAAGGAGGTCCGATTCATGAGTCTGATGGAAGCCATCCAGCGCGGCAAGATGCCGATGCCGCCGCGGCTGATGGTCTACGGCACGGAAGGCATCGGGAAAAGCACGCTGGCGGCGAACGCGCCGAAGCCGGTCTTCATCCAGACCGAAGACGGCCTGGGCGAGATCGTCTGCGACAAGTTCCCGCTGGCGACGAGCGTCGAGGACGTGCTCGCGGCGCTCGACGAACTCGCCCGGGCGCAGCACGACTACCAGACGGTGGTGCTCGACAGCCTGGACTGGACCGAGCGCCTGATCTTCGACGCGGTTTGCCGCGAGTTCCGGGCGACCTGCATCGAGAAAGCCGACGGCGGCTACCAGCGCGGGTACGTCCACGCACTCACCCACTGGCGGAAGGTCGTGGACGCCCTCGGTGCCCTGCGCGCCGGCAAGGGCATGGCCGTCATCCTGATCGCGCACTCGAAGGTCGAGAAGTTCGAGGACCCCGAGGCTACGACCTACGACAGATATTCGCCCAGGCTCAACAAGCATGCCTGCGCGCTGCTGACCGAGTGGTCGGACGCGGTCCTCTTTGCCACGCGGAAGTACCGCACCGAGACCGAAGACACGGGCTTCGGCCGCACCCGGACCATCGCGGTGGGCGTGGGCGCCGAGGGCGGCGAGCGCATCCTGCGCTGCGCAGGGAGCCCCGCCTGCGTCGCCAAGAACCGGTACTGCCTGCCGGCCGAACTGCCGCTTTCATGGCCCGCCCTGATGGACGGGCTGACCCAGGGAACCCAGGAGAAGGAGGACCAGGCCCATGAGTAACCTGAACGGCTTCAACGCGAACCAGGTGGAACCGGCGACCGAGTACGAGCCCATCCCGCCGGGCAAGTACGCGGCGGTGGTCACGGCCTCGGAGATGAGGCCCACGAAGAGCGGCAACGGCTCGTTCCTGGAGCTGACCTTCGAGGTCGTCGAGGGCGAGCACAAGGGCCGCAAGGTGTGGACGCGGCTCAACCTCGACAACCCCAACGCGGTGGCCGTCAAGATCGCCCGCGGCGAGCTCTCGTCCCTGTGTCGGGCGGTTGGCGTGATGGAGCCGAAGGACTCCTGCGAGCTGCACAACCTGCCGCTGGTCATCAGCGTGAAGCAGAAGACCGACCGGGACGGCGAGGTGCGCAACGAGGTGAAGGGCTACGCCAAGCGGGAGACCGCGGGCGGCGCGAAGCCCGCCCAGAACGCCGGCAACGCCATGCCGTGGCGGCGTTGATGGTCAGCATTGGGATCGATCCGGGGCTTGATGGCGGCTTGGCCGCCATCACCCCGGACGGCCTGATCCTCCAGGCCATGCCGGCGGTCGCCGTGGGGGCCCGCCGGCAGCTGGACGAGCAGGCCATTGTCGAGTGGCTGCTGCCGTTCGCCGGCCGGCAGCCTCGGGTCTTCATCGAGGCCGTCGGGGCGCGCCCCAGGCAGGGCGTGGTCGCCATGTTCTCCTTCGGCGCGGGATGGGGTCTGGTGCGCGGGATCTGCGCCGGGATGAGCATCCGCTATGAACTCGTCCGGCCGCAGGAGTGGCAGGGCGCGATGCTCGCCGGCCAGCCCAAGGGCTCGGAGTACCTGGTCGCCAGCCGGTTATGGCCCAGTGCGGAATGGAGGTCTTCGGACAAGGCCAGGAAGCCGCACTCTGGCCTCGTGGACGCGGCGCTCATCGCCGAGTACGGCCGGAGGCGCGCGGGCTGACATGGAAGAGGGCCGCTTCCGGCTTTGGGCGTTCCACATCTTCTACCAACGCACCTTCCGCTTGGTGCGCGACCCATTGCTCCGGTTCGTGAAGGCGCTCCTGGCCTCGACCCGCCCCATCCAGAACGCGGGACTGCTGGCCGTCTGGCGCAACCGACAAGGACGGATTTTGCTTTGAAACTGCGACCGTACCAGGAAGAGGCCGTCGCGGCCATCTACGATCACCTCCGCACACGGGAGGACAACCCCTGCGTGGTGATCCCCACCGCCGGGGGCAAGACCCCGGTCATGGCCACGGTCTGCCGCGACGCGGTTGGCCAGTGGCAGGGCCGCGTGCTGATCGTGGCGCACGTTAAGGAGCTACTCGAGCAGGCGGTCGACAAGCTGAACCAAGTCGCGCCGGAGATGTGGCATCAGGTCGGCGTCTACTCGGCGGGGCTCAAAAGCCGGGACACCGATCACCCGATCATCGTCGCCGGCGTGCAGTCGGTCTACAAGCGCGCGGCGGAACTCGGCCATTTCGATCTCGCCATCATAGACGAGGCGCATTGCATCCCGCCCGATGGCGATGGAATGTACCGCACACTGCTCTCGGGGCTCAGAGAAGTCAATCCGAAACTCCGAGTCATAGGCCTGACCGCGACGCCCTTCCGGATGACCTCGGGGCCGATCTGCGCCCCCGAGAACATTCTCAACGCCGTCTGTTACGAGGTCGGCGTGCGCGAATTGATCGTGCAGGGCTACATCTGCCCGCTGGTCTCCAAAGCCGGCCTGGAGAAGCCCGATACGGCAAACCTGCACGTGCGCGCCGGCGAGTACATCGCATCGGAGGTCGAGAACCTCATGGACGAGGCCCGGCTCGTGGAGTCGGCCTGCCGGGAGATCCTCGGCTACACCCGCGACCGCAAGGCGTGCCTGATCTTCACGAGCGGAGTCCGGCACGGCACGCACGTGGCCGAGGCATTGCGTGGCCTCGGCGCGCAGGTGGACACCGTCTTCGGCGAGACGCTCGACTTCGAGCGGGACCGCGTGCTCCAGGACTTCAAGGCCGGACGGCTCAAGTATCTCGTGAACGTCAACGTTTTAACGACCGGCTTCGACGCTCCGAACATCGACTGCGTTGCCATGCTCCGGCCGACGCTATCGCCCGGACTCTATTACCAGATGGTCGGGAGAGGTTTCCGGCTCTGCGAAGGCAAGAAGGACTGTCTGGTCCTCGATTACGGCGGGAACGTTCTGCGCCACGGACCGGTGGACGCGATCCGGATCGAGGACGGCAAGCCGTCCGGCCAGGCCCCGGCCAAGGAATGCCCGCAGTGCCACTCGCTGATCTCCTCGGGCTACTCGGTCTGCCCGGACTGCGGTTACGAGTTCTTCAAGCTCGAGCAGGAGCGCCAGGCGAAGCACGCCGCATCGGCGAGCGCCGAGGGCATCCTCTCCGACCAGGTCACGGTCACCGCGTACCCGGTCGAGGAGACGCTCTACGCCGTCCACTACAAGCGCGGCGCACCGCCGGACGCTCCGAGGACCATGCGCGTCGACTACCGGATCGGCTTCAGCCGCCGGCAGTCCGAGTGGGTCTGCTTTGAGCACACCGGCTATGCCCGGCACAAGGCCGAACTCTGGTGGACCCGGCGCTCCGCCGCGCCCGTCCCGGAGACCGCCGAGGAAGCCGTGGCGCTCGCACAGGCCGGTGCCCTCGCCGAAGCCAAATCCATCACCGTCAAGAGCGTGGCCGGCGAGCAGTTCGACCGCATCGTCGCCTACGACTTGGGCGGAAAGCCGCCGGCCGCGGTGACCGACGACGCCTGCCCGGGCTGCGGCTGGACCGAGCGTCAGATCGGGCCGGGCTCCGGACCGCACGCGGCCCGCGAGGAGTGCGCTAACTGCGGCCGATGGCTCCGATGGGTTCCAAAGCACGAGCTCGGCGGGGCCATAGAGCCGGCTCCATCCCCTGTCGTGGATGAGCAAGAAGAAATCCCCTTCTGAGGCTGCGCATGGAAGCGTTTCTGGGCGCGCTGTTCGGCGAGGCGGTGAGCGAGGCCCGCCGCGTGTCGGTCTTCACCCTGCCGGACCGGCGAACGCGCCACTTCGCGTCCATGAAGGCGGCGGCGCTGCACGCCGCCAAGGAGGCCCAGCAGAAGGAGGTCTACTTCGGCGCGGGCCTGGCCGGCGCGAACTTCGGCAAGCGCAACTGTGCCAAGGACGTTGTGGCCGTTGGGGGCCTGTGGGCTGACATCGACCTCACCGCCCCCTGGCGGCCGCACAAGCCACTGCCGCGCACCATCGAGGAAGCCCGAGCGATCATCGAGAAGCTGCCCTTCCCTCCGAGCCTGATCGTCGACTCTGGCCACGGGCTCCAGCCCTGGTGGGTCTTCAAGGAACCGTGGACTTTCGACACCGACGAGGAGCGCCTGCAGGCGGCGAAGGTCGCCAAGGGCTGGATCGAGACGGTCCGCGGCGCGGCGCAGTCCCTGGGATTTGAGGTCGACTCGGTGGGCGACCTGGCGCGCATCATGCGCCCGCCGGGCACGTTCAACCGGAAGGGCGAGACGCCTGTCGAGGTCCGCATGATCGAGGACCACCCCGAGCGCCGCTACAACCCCTGCGACTTCGAGCCGTTCATGGCCGAGGACGTGTCCTTGGACGACGAGCGAATCGACGCCGGGGGCCTCGTCCTGCGCGCCGACGCGGAGCCGCCGGCCGACAAGTTCGCGGCGCTCATCCAGGCATGCCCGTCCTTCGCCCAGGCGTGGAACCGCCAGCGGCCGGACCTGGCCGACCAGTCGCAGAGCGCCTACGACCTGAGCCTCGCCGACATCGCGGCATTGAACGGCTGGACCGACCAGGAGATCGCCGACCTGATCTCCGCGGCGCGGCGCAAGCACGGCCAAAAGCCCGAGAAGGCGCTCCGGCCGGACTACATCGCCAAGACCATCGGCGAGGCGCGCGCCAGCGCCGAGGAGCGCCAGGCCGCCAACGTAGACCTCTCTGGGCTTATCGTAACGCCCTCGGACGGCCCCAAGAGCCTCCGGCAGATCGTCCAGGCCTACCCCGCCCTCCGCGCCCCTGTTATCGAGGGGCTCCTGCGCGAAGGCGAGACGATGAACGTGATCTCCGCCCCCAAGATTGGGAAGAGTTGGCTGGTCATCGACTTGGCACTCTCTGTTGCGACGGGGCGCACTTGGCTCGGCATGCAGTGCGTACCCGGCGAGGTGCTCATACTCGACAACGAGCTGCACGGCGAGACCAGCGCCAACCGTCTCCCCAAGGTCGCCGCCGCACGCGGGATCGACTTCGAGGACATCGCCGACCGCATCTTCGTCGAGAACCTCCGCGGCCGGCTGCAGGACCTCTACAACCTGGGCCCGTACTTCAGGAAGTTCCCGCCCGGGCGGTTCAAGGTGGTCATCCTCGACGCCTTCTACCGTTTCCTGCCCATGCGGGCCGACGAGAACGACAACGGCACGATGGCCGGCCTCTACAACTACCTGGATGCCTTCGCAAACTACCTGAAGTGCTGCTTCGTGCTCATCCACCACACGTCCAAGGGCAACCAGTCGCTCAAGGATCTGACCGACGTGGGCGCAGGCGCCGGCGCGCAGTCCCGCGCCACGGACACGCACCTGGTCTTGCGCCGTCACGAGGAGACCGACGCGGTCGTCCTCGATGCAGCCGTGAGATCCTGGCCGCCGGTCGCGCCGCGTTGCCTGCGCTGGGCCTTCCCCGTCTGGACGCCTGCCGACGACCTCGACCCAGTGGACCTCAAGAAAGAGGGCGGCAGGAAGGCCGCCAAGAGCGAAGACGGCGGCGAGGAGCGCCCATCCTGGACTGTCGATTCCTTCGTCGAGGCCTTCGTCCGCGCCGAGCCCAGGAGCCAGGCGCGCATCCTGGAGGACGCCGAGCAGGCCGGGCTATCGTCGCGCAAGGTCGGCCGATACCTGGATCTGGCCGAAGAGGACGGCCTCATCCACCCCTGGGTCATCGGCCCACGGAAGACCCCCGGTTTCGCCACGGTCGAACAGCCCTCGGAAGAGCTGCCGCAGGACGACACCAAGCGCGCGGCCGTCCAGGCTGCACTCGCCCAGAACCCCGAACTTTCCACGAAGGACCTGGCCGAACAGTGCGGCGTTTCGGTCCGGTACGTCCAGAAGATCCGCCGCGAACTGGAGGCGAACTGACATGCGAACTGGGATGAGAACGGAGCGGTCAGTTCGCCAGTTGTTCGCTGCGAACTGCGAACAAGTTGTTCGCCATCTGTTCGCCTCGCAAGCGGTCAGCAGACAGAGGGTTGCAGGCCAGAGCGAACAAGCGAACGCCTCTGCGCGCAAACCCCCCCATACCCCCCAGGGCGCGCGCGGGCCCGAGAGGCCTCGCGCGCTGGGCTGGGAAGCGTGTGTGCGGGTGTTCGTTCGCCTGGCCGGCAACGGTTCCTCCGGGGCCGAAAGGCTTCCCGACGGGCGGCGGAACCGTCGCGCGCTTGACCACAGTTTGTTTCGCCGGTCCGGTTTCCGCCGCCCTGGGCGCGCCCTGGCCGCCTGGTCGGGCAAGGAGGCAGTCCGGCCGGGATCTCGCCACGTGGGCCGCCCGTGCGCGCCCCGCGGCCAATCCTTGGGCCAGAACTCGGAGGTGACGCTATGAAACCGGATACCGCGGGCCGCATACGCACAAAGTGCACTGAGATCGCCGGCATGTTGGCCGCCAAGAACCGGGCCTACGGCAACGCGGCGCTGAAGCCGCTGAACATCTTCGGCCGGGGCGACGCCGAGGCCAACATCGCGGCGCGGTTGGACGACAAGCTCGCCCGGGTGAGGAACGCGCCGGGCGCATTCGGCGAGAACGAGGTCGTGGACCTGATCGGCTACCTGGTGCTCTTGCTCATCGCGCGCGAGGACAAGCAGGCGGCCCGGCAACGGAAGGAGGCTCGGCGATGAAGATCGAGATGCGCAAGACGGACGAGGTGAAGCCCTATGAGCAGAACCCGCGGGAGAACGACGCGGCGGTGGAGGCCGTGGCGCGGAGCATCCGTGAGTTCGGGTTCCGGCAGCCCATCGTGGTGGACGAGGCCGGGGTCATCATCGTCGGGCACACCCGCTGGAAGGCGGCCAAGGCGCTGGGCCTGGCCGAGGTCCCAGTCCACGTGGCCGAAGGGCTGAGCCCGGAGAAGGCCAAGGCCTACCGCATCGCCGACAACAAGGTTGCCGAGTTGGCCGAGTGGGACTATGACCTTCTGCCCATCGAACTCTCCGAGCTGCGGGGCATGGACGTGGACCTCGGCTCGCTCGGCTTCGCGCCAGAAGAGTTGGAGGAACTGCTCGGCGCGGGCATCCACGGCAACGAGGGGCTGACCGACCCGGACGCGGTGCCGGACCCGCCGGACGCGGCGGTGACGCAGCCTGGGGACATCTGGGTGCTGGGCGACCACCGGCTGATGTGCGGTGACAGCAGCAAGGCGGAGGATGTGGACCGGTTGCTCGCCGGCGCTCGGGTTCACCTGCTCAACACCGACCCGCCCTACAACGTCCGGGTGGAGCCGCGCTCGAACAATGCCATCGCCGCGGGGCTGAGCTCGTTCAGCGGGGCGAAGATGGGCGGGGCCGGTTTCTTCCAGGGCTTCGACGCGGCTCGGCGCGAGGGCGCGGCGGTGCCCACGCACGCCAAGCTCCGGGCCAAGGACCGGCCGCTGGAGAACGACTTCGTCTCGGACGAGGACTTCGCCAGGCTGCTCCGCGCCTGGTTCGGGAACGTCCAGCGGGTGCTGGAACCCGGGCGGGCGTTCTACATCTGGGGCGGCTACTCGAACATCGGCAACTACCCAACGGCGCTGGTTGAGTGCGAGCTGTATTTCTCTCAATGCGTGATCTGGGTCAAGGAACACCCCGTGCTTACGCGCAAGGACTTCATGGGCAACCACGAGTGGGCGTTCTACGGCTGGCGCGAAGGCGCCGCGCACCAGTTCTTTGGGCCGAACAACGTCCCGGACGTGTGGTCGGTGAAGAAGGTCAACCCGCAGTCGATGGTGCACTTGACCGAGAAGCCCGTGGAGCTGGCGGTGCGGGCGATGACCTACTCCTCGCGCCCGGGCGAGAACGTCCTCGACCTCTTCGGCGGGTCGGGTAGCACGCTCATCGCCGCGGAGAAGACCGGCCGGAAGGCGTTCCTGATGGAGATCGACGCGCTCTACTGCGATGTCATCGTGAAGCGATGGGAGGAGTTCACCGGGAAGAAGGCCGAGCGGACTGCCGTGACTAAGACCACCCCGACCGTTGACGTGGCCGGGGTGGCTTCGGGGGAGGCGGGGTAGGTGCTACTTCGCGGCGAACTTGCCCCGCTCGACCATCTTGAACCGGGCGGCCTCGCCCTTCTGGCGAATCTCCCGGAACATGGCCGAGTAGATGGTGGCCGCGGGCGTCTTGCCGTCGGTCTGCCAGAGCCCCTTGGCCAGCATCGTCTCGACGATGGCCTTGGCGTTCATGGGCTCCTTGGCCTCGGCCAGCACCTTGGCCGCCGCGTCCAGCCCGGAGAGCTTGCCGTCGCCGGCCGGCTTCGCCGGAGCCGCCGCTTCCGGCTTCTCTGCCTTGGCCTTCTTGGCGTGGCCCTTGGTCTTGGCGTTCTTCTTGCTGCTCGACATGTCTCGTCTCCTTCCTTTCCCGTCCGCGGCGACAGGCCGCGGTTCAATCCGTGTGATTTCCTAGACCGGCGTGAAGCCGGCCAGGAAGAACTCGCCGCGTGTCTTGGGGTCGCCGAGGCTGGCCGCAAAGGCGCGCGCCTCGGCCGGCGACAGGAATGGCCGGGCGATGGCGTAGCCGCCGAACGCGCTCTGCTCATCGTCGCACACGAGGCAGGCGCCCTGGCGGTCCATGACCAGGACCCAGCCCATGCCGTTGGCGAAGGCGCCGTCGGCGATGAGGGGTTCGGCATCCGGCCAGCGCTCGGCGCCGCCGAAGGCGTCGAAATCGTGGCGGGTGAATTCGCGCAGTTCCATGGGCTACTCCTCGAAGACCAGCGAGGCCATGCAGCGGGTGCAGAGATCCATCGTGACGCCGTCGCCCCAGCTGACGCGCCAGAGGTTGACGTTGGCATGCTCGGCGTGGAGGCTGCAGGTGCCGCGCTCGTGGATGGGCTGGGCCTCGACGCCGGCCATCGGTTCGCCCTTGGCGCGCTCGGCGGCGTCGCGCCGGCCGAGGGCAGTCTTGACCTTCTCGCAGGCGGCCACGCATCCGGTGCGGTAGCGGTTGCCTTCGGCCAGCTGGTTGGCCGCGCCGTAGGCGGCCAGGAGCAGCTCGTCGGCGACCTCGGCGAGCTCGCTCCGGTCGTCGTTCACCGGCACCGTCATGGTCAGGTTGCCCTTCTTGCAGAGGTAGGCGAACCGGATGCCGGTCTCGGCCATCCGGTCGGCGTCGGCCTTGGCGACCTCGACGCGCCGGCCCTGGAGCAGGATGGTCACGCGGCCGGGTCCGGAGGCCGCCTTGCCGGCGGCCTCCGTCGCGGTCGTGCCTTCGGTGTTGCGCTTCTTCATGGTCGGCCTCCTTCATTTCCGGACCGGTGTGGCGTCTTCGAATCCGCACTCCACAAGGAGCGCGCCGAACCCCGCCGGGTCTATCCTGTCCGCGGCGTCCTTGGGCATCCGGGCCAGCCGGCCGAGCAGCCGCTTGAACTCCGGCCGGCCGAGGGCCGCGAAGCTGTCGCTGAAGGCCTCCAGCCGCGCGACGCCGTCCTCGTTGCCGGTGAGCCAATGCCAGCTCATGCACATCTCGGCGGTGCATCCGCCGTCGACGAAGTAGATGCCGAAGGTCACCTGGTCGACGATGCCGTCCTTCCTGAGGGCCGGAAGGTTGGCGTCGGCGTACCAGGCCCGCTTCAGGTGAATGAAGCGGGGCAGGGCCTGTTCGTTCTTGGTGGTCTTCATGGTCGCGTCCTTTCCGTTCCGTCAGCCGAGGTCGAAGAGCCGGTTGTAGAGGCGGCAGGGCACCTGGTCGCGCACGATGGTGTCGAGCCGCTGGACCCGGTCGCGGGCAATCTCGTAGTCGCCGTTCTTGACCGCCTCGGCGACCTTGCGCAGGTCGGCGGCGTCCTTGGCGTGGACCCGGGCCATCTCGGCGTCGCCTTCGGCGGCCCATTCCTGGCCCTGGCGCTCCCACCGGGCGATGGCCTGGGCCAGGCGCTCCAGGTCGCGGCGTTCGTTTCTCTTGGCGGTCTTGGCGTCCATCGTTCTCCTCCTTCTCCTTCCGCCGTCCGCGGCGCTCAATGCGCTCTTGGTATCGGCTTCTACACACATGAAGCCATGTTTTCGGCCGAAGTGCAAGGGAATTCGCCAGTAATCGAGGGGAATCCGCATGCCTGCATCCGGCCATAATGCGCCGCTTACGGCCGCCCATTTGGCCGTTCCGGACCTCCTGGCGGTCCTTCGGAAGGCCGGGGTGCGGAACGTTTCGGAGGAGGCGCTACGGGCGCATATCGCGGCCGGCGCGCCCACCAATGCCGACGGGACCGTCAACCTTGTGCACTACGCCGCGTGGATGGTGAAGGAGCTGGCGAAACGTGGCGATTGACCCGCGGAACCTGAAGCCCGCCGACCTCGCGCGGCTCTTGAACTCGACGCCGCTCGGGACGGTGCTCGACGAGCGCCAGCTCTACCGGCACCGGATGCGCGCCGGGTTCCGAATCGGCGACGGCCGGCGGGTGGACCTCTTCCGCTACGTGGCCTGGCTGATCGAGGAACTGGCCAAGCCCAAGGTCGAGAAGGCCAGAGACTACGAGGCGGTCAAGGAGGCTGCCGCAGCCCGGAATCGGGCGCTATCCGAGGCCGGCCGGGACATCGGCGAGCTACCGCGGTGGTTGATCCGGAGCGGAAGGAGAAGGCCGCCGGCGACTTCCGGTTCTTCTGCCAGGCATACTTCCCGCAGACCTTCCACCTACCCTGGTCGCCAGACCACCTGAAGGTGATTGCCAAGG
>JAKLDR010000011.1 GCA_022703445.1 Planctomycetota bacterium
GTCCAGGTTGTACTGCAGGCCCAGCGCCCCGGCGTAGTCCGCCTGCTTGACGCGCTTGAGCGCCAGCGGGGCATCCGTCTCCTCGTAGCGCACATCCTGGAAACCGACGCTGGCGGCCACCAGGACCTCCAGCCGGTCGGTCAGGAAGTAGCCGATCTGCGGGCTGGCCTCCGCGGTGGTCGCGCGGTCCACCTGCTGGTTCTCGATGCGGTGCAGGCTGGCGCTGCCGCCGGCGGCGACGTCCCACATGCCCGGACGGAAGTGCCGGCCCTGCGCGGCAGGAACGAATTCCTCGAGCCCGTCTTCCTGGGCGCCGCGACACCCCGCCAGGACCGCCGCGGCGCACAACAGGGCCAGGCCCCGACGCATGACATAAACGCCCTTCCTGCAGTCAACCGGCTTTCTCAAAGCTTGTCTCCGTAGCGATCCGGCGATACCCCTATCCCCTGGCTCCATGTAGCGGTCCAGTCCCGGGTCTGGCGGGCCACGCCGGCAGCCTGCGCCGTCCCCGTCCCCGCGCACCCTGCGGCGGAGGATGGTACGCCCGGCAGGAGTCGAACCTGCGGCCTACGGTTTAGGAAACCGTCGCTCTATCCTCTGAGCTACGGGCGCGGGCTAGAGAACGGCGGAGAGCATACAGCGAGGTACCGGCTTTCGCAAGTTCAGGGCCGGGCGCGGCGGGGGTCCGTCCTCGCATCCGTCCCGCTTGACACCCGCTCGCCGTTCGGTTACATTCGCCGCCGGTGAAATGCCGGCCGGAGGTCCGGATCTCGGGCTGGGACCCATGCAACGGGGGCTGTGAACCTGGTCAGGCCGGAAGGAGCAGCCATAAGCAGATTCCCCGTGTGCGGTGGGACAACCTGGCCCGAGTTCCGGCACCCCGGCGGCAGCGAAGCCGCCGGACCTGTTTTCGGAGCGCCCTGAGCCGGAGCCGGCAAGCTCCGGTCGATGAGAAGAAAGCATGAGCTACATCGTCCTAGCCCGGCGCTTCCGCCCCCAGAACCTCGAGGAGGTCGTCGGCCAGGAGCACGTCGGCGCCACGCTGAGGAACGCCATCTCCGGCGCTCGCCTGGCCCACGCCTACCTCTTCTCCGGGCCGCGCGGAGTGGGCAAGACCTCCATGGCCCGGATCCTGGCCAAGGCGCTCAACTGCCACAAGGCCAAGGGCCCCACCGCCGACCCCTGTGGCAAGTGCCCGTCGTGCGAGGAGATAGCCGACGGCCGCTCCCTCGACGTGGTGGAGATGGACGCCGCCAGCCACACCGGCGTCGACGACGTCCGCGACCTGCGCGAGGGCGCGCTCTACTCCACGGCCCGCGACCGCTTCAAGGTCTACATCATCGACGAAGCCCACATGATGAGCCGCTCGGCGTTCAACGCGCTCCTGAAGACCCTGGAGGAGCCGCCGCCGCACGTCAAATTCGTCTTCGCCACCACCGAGCCGGAGCGGCTGCCCGACACCATCCAGTCGCGCTGCCAGCGCTTCGACTTCCGGCGGATCTCCACCGCGGACATCCGCAAGCGCCTGGAGCAGATCGCCGCCGGCGAGAAGCTGGCCATCGAGCCGGATGCGCTCTCGGCGGTGGCCCGACACTCCCGCGGCGGGCTGCGCGACGCCGAGGGGTTGCTCGACCAGCTCATCTCCTACCGCGGCAAGGAGAAGATCCGCCTGGAGGACGTCCTGGGCATGATCGGCGCGGTCTCCGACGAGGAGACCGGGAAGCTCTTCGCCGCGCTGCGCGCCGGATCGGCCGGCGAGGCGCTGACCGTCCTGTCCGGCTGCCTGGATGCCGGCGCCGAGCTCGACGAGGTCGCCGCCTCGCTCGCCGACCGCATCCGCGGGGCGCTGCTCGTGGCCGTGGCCGGCCCGGACTCGGCCCTGGTCTCCGGCGACTACGGGCACCTTGTCGCCGAGCTGCAGGCCGAAGCCGGCGAGAGCGGCTCCCCGGCGCTGGTGCGCATGGGCGCGATCTTGTCCGAGGCCCGCCGGGCGATGCGCTCGTCCCCCGAGCCGCGGCTGATCCTGGAGCTGGCGCTCGTCCGACTGGCCTCGCTCCCGGACGTGGCCGACGTGCGCGAACTGCTCGACCGGCTGGATGCGCAGCCGGCCGCCTCCGGGCCGGCGCCCGCGGCCAGGCCCCTGCCCTCCCCCGCTCCGCACCCTGTCAGGACCGCGCCGGCCCGGGCGCCGGCCCCGTCGACCCAGCAGACACCCACGGCCCGGCCGAGAGAAACGGCCGTCCCCGCGGCGGCCCCCCGCGACGAGACCGCGCCCGGCAAGTGGGATGCGATCCGCGCCGCGCTGGCCGGCGCTCATCCGGCAACCAACCGCCTGCTGGACAAGCACCAGTCCGCGGCGGTCTCCGGGGACAGCCTGACCATCACGCTCAGCCCCGGCGCCAGCTTCACGCTAGAGCAACTCGACAAGCCCGACAAGCGCGCACAGATCGAGGCCGCCGCGGCGGGCGTGCTGGGGCGCCCCGTCCGCGTCGAGCTGCGCATGTCCGCCCATGGCGGCGCTCCGGCTCCCGGCCAGGCCAGGCCCGCCGCCAGACGGCCGGAGCCCCCCGCGAAGGCCGAGCCCGCGCCCCGTCCGAAGGCATCTCCCGAGGCGATGGACAAGGCTGCCGAGCACCCGGCGGTCCGCAAGCTGATCAGCAAGTTCGACGGCCAGATCATCGACATCAAGAAGAGCGGCAAGCCATGAACCTGCCCGGACTCGGCGACCTGGGCCGGCTCTACGGCCTGCCCGCCAAGCTCCGCTCCATCCAGGAGGAGCTGGCCGGGCGGACGGTCGACGGTGCGGCCGGCGGCGGGTTGGTCACCGCGACGGCCTCGGGCACCGGGGAGCTCCGCGCGGTGCGCATCGACCCGGAACTCCTGCGCGGCGACGACCGCGAGATGATTGCCGACCTGGTGACCGCGGCGGTGAACGACGCGCTCGCCAAGGCCCGCGAACTGGCCGCCGCCGAGATGCAGAAGGCCCTCGGCGGCCTGCTCCCGCCCGGCCTGGCCGGGCTTCCCGGAATGCCGGGGAGATGACCGTGGCGGCGGCCTGCGGCATATCCGGCGGCGGGCGGCGGGGCCCATGAAGACGCCCATCGAACCCATCGAGCGGGTCATAGACGAACTCGGCAAGCTCCCGGGCATCGGCCGCCGTTCGGCCGAGCGCATGGCCTATCACCTGCTGGCCGCCAGCGAGAAGGACGCCATGGCCCTGGCCGTGGCCATCCGCGATCTCAAGAAGCGGCTGCATCCCTGCCGGGTCTGCGGGGCCGTGACCGACGGCGACCTCTGCGTCTTCTGTTCCGACCCGGACCGCGACCGCAGCGCAGTCTGCGTGGTCGAGAGCCAGCGCGACGCCCTGGCCCTGGACGAAACCGGCGCCTACCGCGGCCTCTTCCACGTGCTCGGCGGCCGGCTCTCCCCGACCGCCGGTACCGGGCCGGAGCAGCTGAGCGTCGAACCGCTGCTGGCCCGCCTCGACGGAGGGGAGATCCGCGAGGTCATCCTGGCCACCAACCCGGATCTGGAGGGAGACGGCACCGCCGCCTTCCTGGCCGAGATGGTCGAGCGCCGCTCCGGCGCAAAAATCAGCCGCCTGGCCCGGGGCCTATCGTCCGGCGGGCAGATTGAGCTGGCCGGGCGGGACAGCCTGGGCGCGGCTCTCGCCAACCGCCAGCCGCTGCGAGGCAAGGCATGAGCTCCATGCAGCAGTCCATGTCCCTGTCGCAGAGCATGCAGCTCAAGCTGCAGATGACCACCCAGATGATCCAGTCCATCGAGCTGCTGCAGCTGCCGCTGCTGGCCCTGCAGGAGCGGGTGGAGCAGGAGCTGGAGGTCAATCCCGCCCTCGAACAGGAGGAACCGGAGGAATCGGCCGATCAGCACGGGCCGGCCGACGAGCCCGGCGACGACACCGCCGAGCGCGCCTTCGAAGAGCAGATCCACGACATGGAGGAGGAGTGGAACGAGAGCCTGGGCTCGAGCTACCGGCCGCGCGGCGACTCGGAGGATGCCAAGTACGAGGCCATGCAGAACACGGCCGCGCCCGGCATCAGCCTGCGCGACTTCCTTGACGAGCAACTGACGCTGACTGAGGCCGCCCCGCGCCTGAAGGAACTGGCCAGGCTGATCATCTACAACCTGGACGACTCGGGACTCCTGACTCTGCCGCTGGAGGAGGTCTTCAGCCCGGGGGCCCTCAAGCCTGCGGAGCCGGAGGAGGACGCCGCTGGCGACCCCGATGCGGATGACGGCGCCGAGACCGGCGAAGGCCGAGGCGCGGTCGTGCCCCCGGCCACCGAGCAGGCCCCTCCTCCGCCGCCGCTGCCCGAGCCGCCCTCCCAGCCGGCCGGCGAGCCGCCTACGCCCCCGATCGACCCGCCCCCCACTCCGGAGGAGGCCGAGACCGCGCTGGCCATGGTTCAGAACCTGGACCCGCCGGGGGTCGGCGCGCGGAGCATCCAGGAGACCATCCTGATCCAGCTCAGGCGCTCCCCGGGCGACACCAGTTTTGAGGAGCGCATCGTCGCGGAGCACTTCCAGGACCTGGTCCAGAACCGGCTGCCCAAGATCGCCAAGGACCTGGGCGCCGACATCGACCGCATCAAGGAGGCCATCGAGGTCATTGCCGAGATGAACCCCAAGCCGGGGGCCCTCTTCGGGGGGACGGCGGCTCATTACGTCCGCCCCGACGTGATCGTCGAGCCGGTGGGCGACGAATACCAGGTGCGGCTCAGCGACTGGGGGCTGCCCAGGCTGCGGGTCTCGCCGACCTACCTGGACATGCTCCGGGAGCAGCGCAAGGACAAGCAGCTCCGCGATTATGTCCAGGACAAGATCCGCTCGGCCCGCTGGCTGATCGAGGCCATCAACCAGCGCAAGAACACGCTGCTGCGCATCGCCAAGTCGGTGGTCGAGCTGCAGCGCGACTTCGTCGACAAGGGCGTTGCCCACCTCAAGCCCCTGCCCATGCAGGAGGTGGCCGACCGGCTGGGGCTGCACGTCTCGACCATCAGCCGGGCCATGACCGACAAGTACATCCAGACGCCGCACGGAGTGTTCCCTCTGCGCTACTTCATCGTCGGCGGCTACCAGACGGCCGACGGCGACGGCGAGAGCGCCCGCGCAGTGATGGAACGCATCCGCGAGATGGTCGGCAAAGAGGATCCGGCCGAGCCGCTCACCGACCAGCAGATCGTGTCCTCGCTGCGCGCTTCGGGACTGGACGTGGCCCGCCGCACCGTGGCCAAATACCGCGAGAAACTGGGCATCGCCGGCAGCAGACAGCGCAGGAAGTACTGACCTTCGCCGCCACGATGCTTGAAATGGCGGCCCGGCTCCGGGAAAATGGTCCCGGAACGGAGAATGCGGGGAGCCATGCTGCGCATCATCGCCGGCCAGGCCAGGGGCAGACAGCTGCAGGTGCCCACCGGCGGTGGCGCCCGCCCCATGGACAGCCGCGCCCGCGGAGCGCTTTTCAACATACTCCAGACCGAGATCCCTGAAGCCCTGGTCCTCGACGTGTACGCCGGCTCCGGGTCGCTGGGCCTGGAGGCGCTCTCCCGCGGCGCGCGCGGGTGCGTCTTCGTGGACCGGGACCGGGCGTCGGCCCGGGCGCTCGAGGCCAACCTGGAGGCTACCGGGCTGTCCGGCGGAGAGGTGCTCGCCCTGCCGGCGGCGGCGGCGCTGAAGACGCTGGCCGCCCGCGGCCGGCGCTTCCACGTGGCGTTCTTCGACCCTCCCTTCCGCGATGAGCGCGACGACGCGGCCCGCTCCAGGGTCCTCTCCGAGTTGACGGCCCTCGAAGGCCTGCTCGAACCCGGGGGGTGCATCGTCTGGCGGCTGGAGCGGCGCAACTTCCATCCGGAGGAACTGCCGGCGTCGCTCGAGGCGGCCGACCGCCGCGAGTACGGGCGCAGCCTGCTGGTCTTCCTGCGCCGGCGCACCGGCGCCGGCAGCGCACCGCCGGAAGCCGCAGAGCCTCCAGCTGCGCCGGAGGGCGGGTCTTGACCTTCTCGCCCTACGACCGGGCCGTATCGGAGTACCTGGTGCTCCGCGAGGCGGGTCGCGGGGACGACCCGCGCGCCCGTGACCTCCTCGGGCAGCTCGACGGGTTCTACTGGAAACGGGTGGAGGAGGCCGTGGACCAGGCCGTGGCCGGCTCGTCGGCGGAGGCCGGCGAGGAGGCCCTGGTTTTCAGCCCCGACGACATCCTGCTCATCGACGCGGGGGTGCTCGACCTCCGGCTGGTGGCCAGGGCCGGACCGGATTTCGCCGAACACCTCGCCGAGGAACTGTCCGCCCCCCCTGTCGGAGATGTCGTCCGCCTCAGCCAGTGGCTGTCCCGGCGCTTCCAGTCCTTCCTGACCACCCACACTCTGCCCGACGACCGGGCCGCCCGCAGCCTCCTACTCAGGGAGGCTGCCGAACGGAACGAGGAGCTGGGCAAGGCGCGCCGGCAGCGCAACGAACTCTACCAGCGGCTGATCCCGCTCCTCCAGGAGCTCCCCGGCGTCGACCGCAGCCTGGCCGAGGCCATATCCCGCGGTGCCGTCGACGACCGCATCGAGGAGCTGCTGCTGGCCGGCGTGCTCGACGGTTCGGGGGCCGAGGGCGAGGCCGCCAGGCAGGCCAGGCGCTATGACCACGCCGTGCTGCGCGCGCTGCAGCTGGCCAGGGAGCGCAGCACGGGCGAGGAGGATCTGCAGCTGCTGGATGCCCTGGGCCGGCTGCGCAGCGCCATCATGCGCAAGAGCCTGGTTCGGGCCAGGCGCGCCCGGTCTTCGGGCGGCCGCCGCTCCGGTATTCCGGACGAGAGCGGCCCCGCTCCGCAGGCCACCGTCGAGGAGGTGCGGCGTTTCATGCGCCGCGAGCTGCGACTGGTGCGCTCCTTCATCAACATCGGCGCCCGGGAGGCCAGCATCTCGCACTCCTCCCCCCTGCTGCTCCACGACGGCCCGCGGGCCGCGCCGGACGCCGCGGCCGGCGCGCTGCAGTTGGTCCGCGAACTCGACCCGCGGCTCGGCCTGAGCAGCGCCCTGCTGATCGCCCCGTTCACGGGCAGCGGATTCTTCGAGTGGGACCACGACACCCTGGTGACCCCGCTGACCCCGGCGCGGAGCGTCGAGGAATCGGTGGTCAACGCGGTCGGCAACCTCCGCCTGCTCCGCGACGCCCGCCAGGAGCAGGGTCGGCTGGCGGCCAGGTATCGGGATGCGCACGGAGCGTCCTTCCGGGATCGCTTCCTGGCGGATTACCGGGCCTGGGTCCTGCGCGTCGGCCGCGGCCGCCGCGATGCCCTCAGCGAGCAGTCTTTCGCCTTCTTCTCCGAGAACATCGGCCCGCCGGCCGGCGGGCCGGTCATACCCGCGGAGCTTGCCCGGCTGTCCCCCAAGGAACGCGAGGCGCTGGCCGCCAAGCTGGAGACCGTGGTTGCGCGTGGCCGGCCGGACGCCCAGGAACAGCACCAGTTGGCCGTCCTGCACTGGCAGGCCGAGCGCCTGGACCGGGCCCTGGCCCTGATGGAGAAGGCCGCGGCAGCCGCCCCCGACGACGGCCGGATCCTGTACAGTCTGGGGCTGCTCTGCCGCCGCCGGCACCTGACCGGCGCGGCCCGCAGGGCGTTCCGGGACTGCGCCCGCGTGGCCCTGCACTCCCTCTGGGGAATCTACGCCAACGAGGCCCTGCGGAGACTGGCATGATCTGGCCGACGCAACTCACCAACATCGCGGCGCTGCTTCTCGCGGCGGCCGAGGGCCCATCCTCCGGCACCGGCGGCCCTGCCGGCGCGGACTCCTCTCAGTCGGGCGACGGGAACACCGGGCTCTATTTCATCATCGGCGGCATGGTCATCATCCTCTTCTTCGTCATGCGCCTGCGGCGCCGGACAGGGCCGCCTGCCCGGATGAGCAACTCTTCGGACTTCGAGGAGCGCATGGCCACCCGTTCGGACGCCGATCGCCTGGCCGTGGACCTGGAAGAGACGGCCCGGGCGGTCTCGGCGCTGCTCGACACCAAGATCCGGGTGCTGGACAGGCTCATCCGCGACGCCGACGAGCGCATCGCCAGGCTTGAGGGCAGTGCGGGGCCGGCGTCCGTCAGGAGCCAGGCGCCCCATACGGAGGCCGAGGGCGGCGGCCGATCCGCTCCGGCGGCCGCAGCACCTCCCCATCCCGAACCCGAGATCCTGGCGCATCATCGCCGGATTTTCGAGCTCGCCGACCAGGGGCTGGGCGTCCAGGAAATCGCCGAGAAGTGCGGGCACCCCGCGGGGGAGGTTGAACTGGTGCTCTCCCTGCGCAAAATCAAGCGGTCCGGCCAAGCCGGCAGCTGACCGAGAGGACCAAGAGCCATGACCATCAGCCTGAAGTGCTCCTGCGGGAACGCGCTGAACCTGCCGGACGACTCGGCCGGGAGGGATGCCTGGTGCCCGTCCTGCCGCAAGAAGGTCCCGGTGCCGGCTCAGCCCGGGGGGCTCGACCCCTTGCCCTCGGCCGCCCCCGACCGCCGAGAGGCCTCCGAGTTCCGTCCCGGAGCCCTGGCTCAGCTCCTGGATACGGGATCCGGAGCTGGCCGCAAGCCGGAGCCTCCCAGCCAGTCTCCCTCCTCATCCCCCCAGGAGTCCAAACCGGCCGCGGCACCGCCCCCCGGTCCGACCCCGGGGCAGTCCGGCGCCAAGCCGGCCGCCGCCCCGGTGATCGAGATATTCCCCGACAAGGTCAAGTTCCACTGCGAGTGCGGCCAGAAGGTCTCGGTCAAGCTGCCCGCGCCCAACACCGCCGGCAAGTGTCCCAAGTGCGGGCGTTCGCTCCGGGTGCCGAGGATGCCCGGGGCGCAGGGCGCTGCCGCGCCGGCCGCAAGCGACAAGGATGAGGCTTCCAGGGAGCGCTCAGCAGCTCGCGAACGCATCAACTGCGACAAGTGCGGCCGGCGCATCGAGGATCTGTCCGCTGCCTTCTGCCCGAGGTGCGGGTTCCCTCTCTCCAAACAACCCCCGGCCTGGTGTCCGGGCGCTCCGGCCGCGGCCCAGGCCAGGCCGGCCGCCGCTCCCGAGAACGTCACGCCGCGGCAGCCAACGCCCCAGGTACCGGCCTCCGCGATGCCGCCCTCTACGGAGGTCCGGCAGCGCAACGCGCGCGAGGCAGCCGAGGCCGCGGCCGAACTCCTCCGGCCCGCAGCCGCCCGGACGGAATCGGGCCCGACAGCTCCGGAGGCAGGCCTGGTCCGGAGGCTGGCCGCCTTCGTCATCGACGCAGCGGTCGCGGCGGCCGCCGGGCTGCTGGCCCTCAAGCTGGCCCCCTCGGATGGCGGCGAACTGCCCTGGAAGATGGCGGTCATCGGCCTGGCTGCCATGCTGGTCATCAATGAGGTCCTCTTCGCCGCCACGGCCGGGGGGCGCTCGCTGGGGTTGCTGGTCTGCGGCGCGGGGGTGTTCCGCTCCTCGGGGCAGCCCGCCGGGCCGGTCGTCCTGCTCGCGCGCCTGCTGGCCTGGGCGGTGCTCATGATCGGCTCCCCGCTCGCGCTCTTCGACGCGCGGCGTCGGACGCTGCATGACCTGGTCTGCGGCACCGTCGTGCTCCAGACTTCCAGGGAATGAGCCGCACCTCCGCCCGCACGGTGCTGTTCGTCGATGCCTCCCCGTTCATGGGCGGGGCGGCCCGCAGTCTTCTGGATCTCCTGGCCGCCATGCCGGGGACCGCGGTGCGCCCTGTCCTGGCCGCTGCCGTCAACGAACTGTGTGCCGCGGCGCGCTCGGCCGGCGTGGCGACCGTGCGCCTCGCCTTCCCGCCTCCGTCCAGGAGTCTTTTGCCCTGGCGGGCGCTGCCGTCGCTGGCCGGGGTCCTTGCGGCGCGCAGGGAGCTCAGCAATCTGGCCGAGCGGCATCACGCGCACCTGATCCACTCCAACAGCACCTGGGCCCACCTCATCGCCGGCGACGTCCTGGGCCTGCCCAGCATCTGGCACTGCCGCGATCTGACCAGACTGGCCATGGCCTCGTCCCGCCTGGCGGATACGGCCACGGCGGTGATCGCCACGAGCCAGGGAGTGGCCGGGCACCTGACCGCCCAGGGCATCCCGGCCGAACTCGTCCGCGTTATCCACAACGGGGTGGTCGTCGGCGGGCTGCCCGCGGAAGCCGACCGTCCGGCGGTGCGGGCGGAACTCCGGGCGCGATGGGGCGTCCCCGCCCAGGCGCCGCTCCTGGCCTGGGCCGGCGAGTTCTCCCCGTGGAAGCGGACCGAGGACTTCCTGGCTGCGCTGGTTGTCCTGCGCCGGACCCGGCCGGACGTGCGGGGCGTGGTCCTCGGAACCGCCCGGGCCGAGGGGACCGAGGGCCGGCAGGCCGAACTCGAATCCCTGGCCAGCCGGCTGGGGATAGGCGCGGAGGTGGCTTTCCCCGGCTGGGTACAGGACGTTCCCCGTTGCCTGACCGCCGCCGACCTTCTGGTGCTTACGAGCGAGAACGAGCCCTTCGGCCGGATCCTGGTCGAAGCCATGGCCGCCGGGCTTCCCGTGGTGGCCAGGAACGGCGGCGGGGTCGCGGAGGTGGTCGGCAAGGAGGCCGGCGTGATCATCGAAGCGCCCTCGCCGAGGGACTTCGCGGCCGCAGCGGAGCGACTCCTTTCCGACCCGAATGGAGCCGCGGCCATGGGCCGGGCCGGAGTACGCCGGGCGCGCGACATGTTCAGCCCGAGGCTCGCCGCCGAGCGTGTGGGTCAGCTCTACGAGGAGATAGCCCCCTGAATGCCGCGGGGCGGCCCCTGGGCCGCCCCGCGTGCGTCGTTGCCGGTCGTACCGGGCCGCTACCAGCCCCAGCCCAGCGTGTAACCGCTATGCCCGGTCCTGTGATGCCACGAGAACCCGAGGTTGCCCGACGGCCCCCATCCGACCGCGTATCTGTCCCTGCCGTTTGCCCAGTTGTAGCTGAAGGCCGGCAGCAGCCAGTTGTAGCGCGAGCCACACTCGTAGTCCCTGGAGTAGCGGTAGCGCGGAGCGGGGCTCACAGTGCTGTAGGTATAGGCCTGCGCCGGGACCGAGTAGTAGTGCCGTTCGATGACCGTGGAGGTCGTCGTGGTCGGCGCCGCAACCTGCACCGGAGACGGAGCCGCCGACAGCACCTGAAGCCTCCCGCCGCCGCGCCGCTCGCCGTCCTCGAAGAGCGACAGGTAGACGGCCTCGGCGCCATCGGCTGATGTCCTGGTCAGCGTGGCCCGGCTTTCGCGACCGGTCAGGACCTTGACGGCGTGACTGTCGGCTCCCGCCACCCAGGTCAGACGGTAGAGGCCGGGAGGCAGCCGGTAGACCTGCGACGACCTGGCCGGCAGCGGCTCGCGCCCCTCGGCCGCGGAGGCCTTGTAGAAGAACACGTTGCGGTGTTCCGGGTCGACCTGGACCGAATAATCGAGGCTGTCCAGGTTCTCCAGCACCAGCAGGCCGACGTTGCCCTGGGCAGTCCTGTCGCCCCCACCCGCCGCAGGCTGGGGCGGAGCCTCTCTGGCCGGCTGGTTGGTTGCCGACTCGATCATGGCCTTCAGGATCTGGTCGGAAACACCCTCTTTCTTGAGCCTTACGATGTCGTCGGCGGTAAGCACAAAGCGCGCTTTGGCGGCCCGCATCTGGGCCAGGATGACGTCCTCTCCAACCCCGGCCTTGTTCATACGGATCACGTCATCAGCTTCGAGCCCCGACGCAGCCGGGCCGGCGAGCAGAAGTGCGGTGGCGATGCAGAGAAGTCTAGCATTCATGGGCTGTCCTCCCGTGTCCTTCCCCCGATTCCTCCCTCATGACGCGGGAGTTGCCCGGATTATTCGGTTCCTAAGTCCACGGAATGCCCGTCGCCTCCCGAGGGCGCCCCGGCATCGCTCCTGGGGGCATCTCCGGGATAGGCTTCAAAGTCTTCGATGCCCACCGCATCCATGTCATCGGGCATGTACCGGGGCGCGTAGTCCGGCTGGCGGCTGCGCACCACCTCTTCCTCGTAGGCGACCATGATCCGGCGATGGAAAGTCTCCCGGCACTCCGTGGTGATGGGGTGGGCTATGTCCGCGAAGAGCTTCGCCCGCCCGCGCCCGGAGGTCGGGGCGCCGGCCATGGCCATGGGCAGGCGGCTGCCGCAGGCATTGCAGAATCTGGCCCGGAGGTGGTTCTTGGTCCGGCACTGCTGGCAGCAGGCGGAGAGCTTGCGGCTGGGCATGGCCACGAACAGGCCGTTGGCCCGACTGATGATTTTGATATCGCGAACGACGAAGCACCCGTCCAGGACGATGCACACGAAGGCGCGGAGTTTCTCGTCCTTGCCGGACACCAGCCGGACGCGGATGTCGGTAATCTCCACCGGCCCCTTCCCGCCCGGCTCCATGCCGGGCCTGCTTCATACTGCGCCCCTCACTCCCATCCCTTCACGGGCCGAACGGGGCAGAGGTCCTCCCGGCGCAGCGAACTCGGGAGTTCTCTGATCAGTTCGTCCAGGTCGCCGGGAGCTGCCATGGAATAGATGGTAGAACCGGATCCGGAAAGCAGCGCTCCCAGGGCCCGTGATCCCCTCAGCCGCTCCTTGGCAACCGCCAGACCGGGGTGGGCGGCGAACACCGGCTCCTCAAGGCGGTTGAACAACTCGTCTCCCGCCCCAGCCAGATCGCCACGGAGCAGCTTTGCGACTAAATTGGTACTCGAAATCCGGGGGCCTGTCAAGGACCTCCCCAGGGATCCGTAGATTCCGGCCGTGGCGATGTGGACACGGGGGAAATGAAGAAGCAGGCCCATCTCCGGCCCGGCGGGGAGCGGCTCGACGACCTCTCCCCTGCCCCGGCAGAGCGCCAGGCCGCCGTGCAGGAAGAAATTCACGTCGCTGCCGAGCGCAGCTCCGAGCTTTCCGAGGTCGGCGGTCGACGCCCCCAGACTCCACAGCCGGTTCAGCCCGCGCAGGACCGCCGCGGCATCCGAGGAACCGCCGCCCATGCCGCCACCGGAAGGCACGCGCTTCTCGATGTGCAGGTGGACGCCGCCGTGCGTCCCGGAACCCTGCATCACCGCCCGGGCCGCGCGGACCGCCAGGTTGCTATCGTCAGCCGGGGCGTCTCCGCCGGAGACGGAGATGGTCACCTCGCCATCGCCCCGGCTCCAGAAGGACAGGCGGTCGCACAGGTCCACCGCCTGCATGACCGTCTCGATCTCGTGGTAGCCGTCGGGCCGCTTGGCGATCACCTCGAGGAAGAGGTTCACCTTGGCCGGCGCGTCGAGCTCCAGGTCGGGAGCACTTGGCGGGGGCGGGGTGCCGCGGAGGGGGTATTGAGTGGAAGGCATGACGCTAGTCGCTACTATTCGGCCTGACCCCAACGGCTTTCTGGCCGCTAGCAGCCGCTTCGGGTATGAGGTCCAAGCGGATCAACTCAGGCCCCTGCTCGAAGCTGCCTCCTCTGCGTTCGTGCACAATCATAGTCCATTTGCCATCACTGGAATAAACGCAACGCAGCGCCCCCAAACGCTTGATGAGTGGCACGAGAGGCTTAGTGTCGCACACTGCCACCATCTGCTTCGACGTCTTGCCGTTAGTCCAGGTTTCCCAGACGACTTTGACTTTGCCCCCAATCGTGAAGCTGCCACCTCCCCAGGTTCTTTCGCAGTGCGGCATGACCAAAGGCAGAGGTCCGATATGGTCTCCATCTGTAAGCCAAGCATGAATGCGAGTATCACTATTATTCACGATCCCCAAGTCCGCAAAACTTCCGCCAGCCGGGCCGCCAGGTCTTCCACATCCGATACTCAGTGACCCCACAAGGAGGACCCAAAGTAGCGGCGCGATCACGCTCCTGCGCAGATAGCAGCTTGTAGATCTCGACAGTTCCAGGGGCACAACACCCCTCTCCTCTCCTTGCCGTCGCACCGCCGCGGCTTTCCCGCCTCCGCCACTCAATCCTCCTCGTCCTCCTTGAACTCCTCCGGCGGCCACCAGTCGAGTTTCTGGGCCCGGCCGCGCTTGTGGTTCGTGCCCCAGCGGGTGATGAAGCCGCGCGAATCCATGTGCACGAAGGCCGCGCAGGACTCGGTAGTGTCGTAGCCGTAGACACCGATGCCGCCGGGCTTGACCTTGCCCGCGAGCTCCAGCTTCCGAAGCGCCTGGGCGATGACCAGGGCGTCGCGGTAGTCGCAGACTCCGTCGCGGTTGATGTCGTCCATCCGGTCGTCGCCGTCCTCGTCGATCATCACGTCGGCGGCGTCGCCGAAGATGTGCCGGCTGTTGACGCCGCCCTGAACGCCGCGGTTGTGGACGGGAGTGCGGAAGCCGCTGTTGATCACCAGCCGCCTGAACTTCACGCCCCCGGCGGCCAGCTCCCGGCTGAGGCGCTCGAGCTTCTCGATGAGGGGGCGGTTCGGCGGGAACCACGAGGTGTGGCGGCGGTCGGTCTTGGCCCGGTTCACCTCGATGAAGCTGACCATCTGCCCGGCGAGCAGGTGCGGGGCCAGCTGCAGCTTCTCGGAGGTCTTGTCGAGTTTCAGGAAGTACCGCGGAGGTTCATAGTCGGAGCGGTGCTCGCGGACCAGCCGCGACTTGCTGTCCGCAGGATTCGGGTAGGTGCCAAGCGGATCACGGCCGATCGACAGCTGCCAGGCTCCGCCGCGCCGGTCGCGCTCGACCCGGGCCTCGGTCAGGACGCACATCCAGAACGCCGCCCGGGACGGGCCGCGCATTTCCAGGCGGTACCGCCCGCCGGGCTGCGCCGGGACTCTGAGCTCCAGCGCCCCCCCCGGCCCGGGCGTGGCGCCCCCCCCGGCCTGGCGCCAGGCGTCCGGCGCCGACAGGGCCAGCGAGTGTCCCGGGCGCAGGGGCGTAAGCGCCACCTTGCCACCCGGCGGCAGACAGATGGTGTCCCAGGCCCAGAAACCGCCGGACAGTCCCGGACAGCCCTCCACCGTGACTTCCAGGTGCTGGTCCGTGACCGCCGCGGGCTCGGGCGCATCGGGCGGTTTGTGGCCACCGGGCACCTGGGACGTGGGCGGGCGCGGGCCGTGCGGCGCGTCGTCCATCCACAGGCCGGGATCGGAAGGGCCGCTGCCCCGCCCTTCCGCCTCCTGTCCAGGCCCGCCCGGACGGCAGGCGCCCATCGCCAGGAGGGCCGCAACGGCCGCCAGAAAGCTGAGTGTCCGCATGGCCGCATTCTCACGCCGCGCGCCGCGGTGTCCAGCGCTTTCCTGCGAAACCGGCCTCCCGGAGGCTGGTTGCACCGCCGCTCCCAAACCTCATCCTTTCAAATGGTTTGACAGCCCTCTTCGCGGGGTTAGAATCATGCCATGGACCCCAGACTGCCGATGTGCGACCTGCACTGCCACACGTTCCTCTCCGACGGGGAGCTCTCGCCGGCCGAGCTCTTCGCGCGGGCCGAGGCGGCAGGCATAGGCGCGCTGGCGGTAACCGACCACGTGGAGTGGTCCACGGTAGAGACAACGGTTCCCGCCCTGGTGGCGGCCTGCCAGGCGGAGCGCGCCGGAGGCCGGCTCCTGGCTCTGCCCGGTGCGGAGCTCACCCACGTCCGCCCCGCCCAGATCGCCCGGCTGGCCCAGCGCTGCCGCGAGCTCGGCGCGATGATCGTGATCGTTCACGGCCAGACCATCGTCGAGCCGGTCCCGGCCGGCACCAACCGCGCGGCCATAGAGGCCGGGGTCGACGTCCTGGCCCACCCCGGGCTGATCACTGAGGAGGAGGTCCGCATGGCGGCCTCCGCCGGCGTCCGCCTCGAGGTGTCCGGGCGCCAGGGGCACTCCCTGACCAACGGGCACGTGGTGAGCCTGGCCAGGGCGGCCGGTGCGGAGCTCACCTTCGGCAGCGACACCCACGGATGCGGGGATCCGCGCGGGCTGGAGATGGCCCTGGCCATCCTCCGCGGCGCCGGCCTGGACGAAGCCTCCGCCCGCAAGACCATCGACAACGGCCGTCGGCTCCTGGAGAGCCGCGCCGCCAGACAGGAGAGGATGGGTTAACCGATGTTCCACAGAGGCAAGAAGCGCGTCCGCAGGGAGCCCGACGCTTTCCAGAAGACCTTCGGCGGCCTGCTCGAGCACGTCCGCGGCTCCGGCATGCTGCTGATCATCCTGCTGGTCGGCGCGCTGGTGGCCGTCGCCGCCCTGTGGGTGGCGTCCAGCCGACGCATGGAGACGGAGGCCGCCGCCCAGTCCAAGCTGGCCGCGGCCCTCGAACATCCGGCTCCCGCGGACCGGCTGACCGCCGTGCGCAAGCTGGCCGAGGAGTCCCCCGACACCCGCGCCGGCGCCCTGGCCTTGTGGACCGAGGCCATCCTGCTGCACGAACAGGCCATCAAGGGCGCCAAGGAGGAGAACCTCCGCGAGGCCCTGCAGAAGATCGATGCCTTCCTCGCCAAGAACCCCGGGCACCTGCTGACCCCGCAGGCCCTGGAGCGGCGCGCGCTGGTGTTGGAAGACACCGCCATGATGCTCCGGGAATCCGGCAAGACCGACGAGGCCGCCAGGACCTTCGCGTCCGCCGCACAGGCCTTCGAGCAGGCGGCCAAGGCGGTGGTCGACACGGACCGGGCCTACCTGCGCGGCCGGCTGCTCTACGGCCAGGCCCGCTGCCAGACGGAGCTCAAGCAGACCGAGCAGGCCGTCCAGACCCTGGAGCAGGCCCTGAAGGCCAAGACCGAGGACCGCGGCGACCCCTGGCGCCCGGCGGCTTCGGCGCTGCTGGCCCAGCTCCGGCCGGCCTCTCGCGACCTGCGCCTCAAGGCCACGGCCTCCGACGAGACCGCCCCGGCCGCGCCCAAACCGGCCGCCGGCGGCCCGGGAAAGGATGCTCCCAAGGACGCGCCCAAGGCCGCTCCCGGCGATGCCGGGAAGGGCGGCTGACCGCGCCGGTCCTTGACAAGGGAGGCGCTCCGGATACGCTTCGGGCAGTTGACAACGGCCGCGCCAGTGACGGGCGACGGCTTTCGGGGGCGAGATTAGGAGAGGATGGTTCATGGCGGACTTCAACAAGATCTCGGAGATGCTCCAGAAGGGCAAGGCCAAGGACGTCGAGGCCCTGGTCAAGCAGGCTGCCGATGAAGGCGTTCCGCCCGGCGACATTCTCGGCAAGGGGCTGATCGCCGGCATGTCCATCGTCGGCGACAAGTTCAAGAAGAACCAGGTCTACGTGCCCGAGGTGCTGATCGCCGCGCGCGCCATGCACGCCGGCCTCAAGGTCCTCGAGCCGCTGCTGGCCAAGGCCGGCGTCAAGCCCCTCGGCGTGGTCGCCGTCGGCACGGTCAAGAACGACCTGCACGACATCGGCAAGAACCTGGTCATAATGATGCTCAAGGGCGCCGGCTTCCAGGTCATCGACCTGGGCATCGACGTCCCGGCCGAGAAGTTCGTCAAGGCCGCCCAGGACGGCGCCCAGGTGCTGGGCCTGTCCGCCCTGTTGACCACCACCATGCCCCAGATGAAGAGCGTGGTCGACGCCTGCAAGAGCGCCAACGTCAAGGCCAAGATCATGATCGGCGGCGCGCCGGTCACCCAGGCCTACTGCGACGAGATTGGCGCCCAGGGCTACGCGCCCGACGCCGCCAGCGCCGTGGACGTGGCCAAGAAGCTGCTGGTCGCCTGAAGATCGCCTGAACGCGGTTGCGCGGGGGCTCCGACCGGAGCCCCCGCTCATTTTGCGGGGGAGGGCTCCGGGCCCGGGCCGGCCTGCCCCAGGGACTCTCCAGTCTCGACCCACTCGGCCATCAGGGCCTGGAGGCGCTCGTCCGCCGCGCGGTACTCGTCGCCCAGGCGCCGGACCGCGTCCAGGTCCTGGGCCTCGCCGGCCAGTCCGATGCGCGCGCCGAGTTCGGCGAGCTTCTGTTCCAGCCCGTGGATCTCGGCTTCGAGTTCCTTGTGGCGGGCTGCCAGCCGGGACCGCCGGCGCATCTCCCGCCGGGCATCCTCGCGCGCCTGGGCCGCGGCCTCCCGCGCCGCGCCGGGTTCGTCCGCCGCACCCGGCGCAGCCCCCGAGCCCCGGACGCGGAGGTAGTCCGACCAGTTCCCGGCCATGGCCCGCACCTCGCCCCCGGCGATGATCCACAGGTCGGTGGCCAAGGCGTCGACCAGGTACCGGTCGTGGCTCACGAAGAGCACCGTTCCGTCGAACTCCCGCAGGACCTCCTGGAGCACCTCCTGCGAGGGGATGTCCAGGTGGTTGGTGGGCTCGTCGAGCATGAGCAGGTTGGCCCCGGCCAGCGCCAAGCGGGCCAGGGCCACGCGGCTGCGCTGCCCGCCGGACAGGTCGCCGATCCGCTTGAAAACGTCATCCCCGCAGAACAGGTACTGGCCGAGGTAGCTCCTGACCTGCTCGGGCTTCATGGCCGGCCGAACCGCGCGCACCGCCTCGAGCACCTGCACGTTCTCGTCGAGGTCGGCATGGGTCTGCGACAGATACCCCGGAGCGATGCTTGCCCCGCGCTTGACCGTGCCGGACAGCGGGGGGATATCCCCGAGGAGGGTCCGCACCAGGGTGGTCTTGCCCGAGCCGTTGGCCCCCACCAGGGCCACCCGCCGTCCGCGGACGAGGTCCAATTCGGGGATCCGCAGCAGCGGCCGCTCCCGATCGTAGCCCGCCACCAGCGAGCGGGCGCGCAGGACCAGATCCCCGCCCCTTTCCGCCTCGCGCATTTCCACCCGGATGCGCGAAGCCTCCGGCGGGCGCCCTATGGCCTCGCGCTCCAGGAACTTCTCCAGGTGCGCCTGGCGGCCGCGGGCCTCCTTGGAGCGCTGCCCGGCGCCGTAGCGGCGGACGAAGTCGCGGGTCTTCTCGATGTACTCCTGCTGGGCCTCCCAGCGGGCCAGGCGTTCGGCGTAGCGCTCCTCGCGCTGGCGGGTGTAGGCGCTGTAGTTGCCGCGGTAGGTTTCGAGCGTCCCGAAGCAGATCTCCCAGACCCGCGCGGCGAGCTTGTCCAGGAAGAAGCGGTCGTGGGACACCACCACCAGCGTGCCCTCGAAGCGCGCGAGGAACTCCTCCAGCCACTCGATGGCATCGAGGTCCAGGTGGTTGGTGGGTTCGTCGAGCAGCAGGACCTCCGGCGCCTCGAGCAGCAGCCGGGCGAGCAGGGCCCGCGTCCGCTGGCCGCCGGATAGCTCGCCCAGCCGCTGTTCGCGCTGCTCGGCGCTGAACCCCAGCCCGGAGAGGACCGTCTCCATCTTCCGCTGGTAGGAGTAGCCGCCGCGGTGCTCGAAATCCGCCTGCAGGACGCTCAGGCGCGCCAGCAGCCTGTCGTGCTCGGCCCCGGAAGGCTCCGCGGACAGCTGCTCGGAGAGCTCGTGGATCTCGGCCTCGGTGCGGCGGAGCGGTTCGAAGACGCCCAGCAGGTGCGCCCAGAGCGTCTCCGTGTCCTGGCCGGACGGGGGGACCTGGGGCAGGTACCCAACGCGCAGGCCGCGCCGGGACTGCACCTGCCCCCAACTCGGCTCCTCGGCCCCGGAGAGGATCCGCAGCAGCGTGGTCTTGCCGCCGCCGTTGGGGCCGACCAGGCCGATGCGGTCGCCCTCCTCCACCTGGAAGCAGAGGCCCCTGAACACCTCGTGGGCGCCGTAGTGCCGGCCGACGCCCTCGCCGGATATCAGCGCCATGCCGCGGCCGGCCTCAGGGCTTCCAGTTGCGCACCGTGCGGCAGAACTCGGCGATGTTCTCGATGGGCGTCTCGGCGGGCAGGTCGCATCCGGTGGAGGCGATGAAGTTGGGCACGCCGCGCATGGCCTCCAGCAGCCCCAGGGTGGCGTTGCGCACGGCCTCGCGGCTGCCGGTGAGCATGTCCGTCACCGGGCTGAGGTTGCCGATCAGCACCACCTCGGGGTCGACGCGCGGGGCGATCCGCGGGAAGTTCACGGCCGCGTCGAGACTGAGGCCCTGAGCGCCCGTCCGGCACATGCCCTCGATCAGATGCTCGGTGTTGCCGCAGATGTGCAGCACGGTCTTGATGTCCAGGTGGCGGATGACGTTGGCGGTGCTCTGGCCGCTGAACTCCCAGTAGGCATCGGGCGACAGGATCACCGCGGTGGGCTCGAGGATGGCGATCATCCCGGCGCCGGCCGCCTCCAGGGACTTGGCGTACTCGATGACCGCGTGCTCGCAGAAGTTCACCGTGGCCCGGACCACGTCCGGGGAGTCGATGGTGGCCAGGGCGATGTCGTTGGCCCCGATCATCAGCCCGGCCAGCGAGAACGGCCCGATCACGTAGCCGCCCACCGGGATGGAGAGCTTCCGGGAGAGCTGCCGGACGGTCTCCTGGAAGACCCAGGCCCGCCCGTCGTAGAGCGGATCGACCACCTTGAACTGATCCAGGTCGGAGACCTGCTTGACCGGGTGCCACTCCACGGTGGCCGACTCCTGCAGCGGGAACTTGATGGGCAGCCCCAGGGCGCCCGCCTCCACCGACAGGTCCATCATGGTGAAGATGGCGTCCGGCAGGATGCGCTCGGCCAGCTTGTAGAGCGACCGGGCCTGCAGTTCGGCGTTGAACTCGTTCTGCTTGACGGTGGACCTGGTCAGCTGCACGCCGGGGTATCCGGCCAGGGGCACGACCAGCCGCCTGGGGCTCTCCCGGACCATGTCGATGAGGCGCATGGATGTCGACCCTTTCGTTGTTCTGCCGCTCGCCGTCCGATGTTACCGCTGTCGCGGCCTGTTTCAAGGTTTCGGGGCGGAGAGAACCTCCCGGCCGCCGGTCGAGACGCGCATCCCTCCGTCGCGACCGAGACTGAAAAGGTCTTCGACTCCGCCCTGGCGCACCTTGATGACCAGCCCGTCGGCGCCCTCCTCGATCGCGACTGACTCGACCACCGGCCTGCCGCCCTTCCGGACCGGTTCTAGGACCGCGGCGAACCGTGCGCTCCGGCCGGTGCGCGAAACGATCGCCAGCGGCACGCGGTCCTCGACCGAGGCGCCCACCCCGTCGGCGGTGACCACCTGCGTGCCGGCCGCCGCTGCCACGGCAAGCCAGGTGCTCACTTCGTCTCCGGCGAACTCGACGCGGACCGCGCCGTCGGTACGACCGCCCCTGGCGCCCTTCAGGTACTCCCGGCCGACCATCTTCCAGTCCGCAGGAACCTCGCCGGCGGCGGCCTCGCAGCGCGCGGCCGAGCCCCGGTTGTGGTAGGTCCAGTCGAAACGCCGCTCGCTCCCGGCCGCCAGTTCGTCCAACACCAGCAGGTAGGAAGGCATGATGACGAGCAGCCGCCGGTGCCGGACTCCCTTGTAAGCCGCGTCGCAGGAGGCCAGGGCCGCCGCACAGGAGTCGTTGGCGGCAAAGAGCTCACACTTGCCCTCGACCGGCTCCTGGCTCAGTCCGTCGACCAGCACGGCGTTGTGGCCGACCGTGGCCTTGTACCAGTTTCCGTGGACCGGCAGGCGGTAGGCCTGACTGGCGGCGCGGCCCGGATCGACTCCCAGCTCCTTCCCGTACCCGAAGAAGACGAAGCTCAGCTTGTCGAGGTGGCCGTGGAAGCCGCCGTAGGGGCCGAAGGTGAAGGCCGCGGCCAGCCCCGCCTCGCCCTTGGTGCGGAGGACCGCGTGGCCGGCGCCCCTGAAGACTTCGCTGCCCCCCGGAGCGGGCCGCCTGGGGGCTGCCTCCGGCTCCCGCCCGAACAGGACCGACTCCCAGGAAGGCTTGTCCGGCAGGAGCGCCGCCAGCGCCGGTTCGCGGGTCGCGTTCCAGGCGCACTCCAGGAGCCGACCGTCGCCCGCCGCCTTGGTGTTCACGTCGTCGCCGAAGCGGGGCAGCGAACCGTCGGGCATGGCGTAGCGCGCGGAGAGCGTGAACATCTTCCGGAACTCCGGCCGCTTCCAGAGGTCGAGCCCGAGCCGGCGGGCCGGCTCGGCGGTGGCCACCAGGGCGCTCAGCGTGTAGAAGTGGTAGCCCCAGCTGTTCTCGTACCACATGCCGTCGGCCGAGACCGAGGCCTTCATCTGGAAGTCGAAGCCGTTGGCCGGGTCGGAGACGGCGCGCTCGACCCAGGCGGCCTCGCCGAGCAGCGCCCCGCCCCAGACCATGGCGGCATTGTGCCAGGACTGCCAGTTGCTCTTGCCGGACTGGTTCCTGGCGATGTTCTCGATCATCGGCCGGACCAGCCCGTCGCGGACGGCCTTGGCCTCCGCGTCGGAGAGCACTCTCGAGCCGAGAACCAGGTCGAAGGCCGGGCCGATCTCCAGGGAGAACTGGGCCGCCTCGTTGAGGGTCTGCTCGAAAATGTGCCCGCCGGACTTGCTCCTGGCATCCTTCCAGTTGTTGGTGTGGTAGGGGTACTTCGCGTACCGCTCGGAGTAGCCCTTGAGAACGGCAGCGGCGTGCTCGGAGTAGCGCCGCTCGCCGGTTATGGCCCCGGCCCAGGCGCAGTCGATCATGCCCTTGAGGATGACGTAGTGCTGGCGCTCGAAGATCACGTCGTCGTAGGGCTCGCCGGTGTAGACCTTGCCGCACTTGGGGCAGCGGTGATGTGCCTCGTCGACGGTCTTGAGCGCCATCTGGCAGGCGTCGCACTGGTACCACTGGTTGTGCTGCCCGCCGCGCGGCGGGAAGACGATGGCTTTGCCGGCGACCTTGTCGGCCCGGGCCACCAGCGCGGCGACAACGTCGTGCGCCGCTCCCCTCCCCTTCCAGGCGGCCTGCAGCCGGCCGAGTTCCTCGGGAGTGCAGGCCAGGCAGGGATGCTTCATGGGGCTGGGCAGGGTGATCCGGGGCATGGCGGGCTCCTCGGAGCGCGCGGCGCAGGGAAGACATGCGGCCATAATAGTGACCGCAACCATCACAACGGACCGACTGACGAGGACTGACATGACTCCCTCCGCGCTGTTCTAAGCAGGCATCGTAGGTGCACCGGTCGAGAGGTCAAGCGGCGTATGGGTGAAGTAGATTCTTGACTTGCTCCCGACCATAGGCAGAATGTTGGGCGGATGAGGGCTCATGGTCAATGGAGGAAATTCTCGCAGTCTTTCTGCAGTTCCTGTGCGAATTCACAGCCAACGTTCTCATTGGCACTCCACTTGACACATTGTTCAGCCAAAGGAAGAGGCCGGAACCTGCGCGCATTGCCGGAATGTGCGTCATCTGGCTCGTTATGGGAGCTGCCATCGCCGGCTTTTCCCTCATGGCGTTCCCTCGCACGCTCATCTCAGTTCCTGCATTGCGCATCATCAACCTGGGCCTTGCCCCCGCTGTCTCCGGACTGATCTCGCAGGCCATCGCAAGACGTCGCGCACGACGCAACCCAGTCATAGTTCCGCGCAAGCATTTCTGGCTTACCCTATGCTTCACTCTCGGGTTCGTCCTCATTCGGTTCGTATATGCGGTGCGCCCTGGGAGCGAGGCATAGCTGGCTCACCATGAGTTCCGCCTGCCCTGCCGGTTGCATAGCGCTCCTCCCACTGGATAATCTCCCCCATGGCCCCCGAACCCCTTGAACCCGCCGCCGCTCCAGGGCCCGAGCCTGAGCCCGGCCCCTCCGAGGACGACCTCGGCGTCGCGCCGGGGGAGTCGCTGGCGCTGGTCGTGCCGCCGCAGGCGGCGAGCGAGCGGCTGGACCGCTTCCTGGCCTCGCGGCTGCGGGACTGCTCGCGGAGCTACGTCCAGAAACTGATCAAGGCTGGGCTCGTGCTGCTGGGCGGCGCGCCGGCCAAGGCCTCGAAGAGCGTCTCCGGCGGCGAGCGGCTCGAGATCGAGTTCCCGCCGGTCGACGAGGAGCCGGCCGCCGTCCCGGAGGACATCCCCGTCCCGGTGCTCTTCGAGGACGAGGCCATGGTTGTGGTGGTCAAGCCGGCCGGCATGCCCACCCACCCCTCCTGCGGCCACGCGCGCGGGACGCTGGCCAACGCCATGGTCTTCCACTGCAACGGGCGGATCTCGGGCCTCAACGGCCCGGTCCGCCCGGGCATCGTCCACCGTCTCGACATGGACACGAGCGGCGTGATCCTGGTGGCCAAGACCGACCAGGCCCACCGCGAGCTCGCCCGGGAGTTCGCCGCGCGCGAGGTCGCGAAGACCTATCTGGCCATCGTCCACGGCGCCCTGCGCCCGCCGGCCGGAGTCATCGACCGCGACCTCGGCCGCCACCCGGTCAAGCGCAAGAAGCAGGCGGTGCTGCGCGAGGGCGGCCGCGCGGCAATCACGGAATACCGGACCCTGGAGCAGTTGTCAGTTGCCAGTGGCCGGCTGGCGGCAGCGCCCAGAGCCCAAGGCCCAAAGCCCAAAGCCCTCTTCAGCCTCGTCGAACTCCGCCCCAAGACCGGCCGCACCCACCAGATCCGGGTGCACCTGGCTTCCTCCGGCTGCCCGATCCTCTGCGATGGGCTCTACGGGAGGGAGACGGAATTCCCGACGGCATTTGCCACTTGCCAGTTGGCAGTTGGCAGCGGCTCCGAAAGCCGAAAGCCCAAAATCGAAAGCCCCACCCCTGAACCCGGAACCCGGAACCCGGAACCTTTGCTGCGTCGTCAGGCGCTCCACGCCACCGCCATCGAGTTCACGCACCCGCTCTCCGGGCAGCGCCTGAGCTTCTCGGCCCCGCCGCCGGCCGACTTCGCGACGGCCCTGGAGCTGCTGCGGCGCGGAGGCGGCTAGCCACCCTCACTTCGACGGCGGGCAGCGGTGGTCGAGCTCGGCCAGGCGGTCGGTCTTCCCGGACAGATACTCCCCGATCCGGCGGTCCATCTCCCGGTAACGCTCGGCGAGCATCCCGAAACGACCCTGGATGGTCTCCAGGCCCTCGGGCTTGTTGTGCGCCAGCCACATCTCCCGGAAGGAGTCGGCCATCCTGCGGACCGCCGCGGCCGCCAGCCCGATCCTGCGCCGGGCCGCGCGCAGTCCGGCGCGGTCGCGGCGGCGGTAGGCGGCCAGCAGCTCGGCGGCCAGCGTGTAGCGCTCGGCGAAGGCCGCCGCCGTGCGCTGGGCATGGCGCAGGTCGCCCGCGGAACGGTCCCCGGCGCGCGTCTCGAGCTGGCCGGAGAGCCGGCGGAACCCGTCGGCGACCTTGCGCATCCTCGCGGGGCTGTCTTTCGCCCAGGTGCGCAGGGGCACCTCGAAGAACGGGTCGGCCCACATGTCCGGCTGGAAGCCGGCCGCCATGCCGTGGATTTCCCCGGCCAGGCGGTGCGCCGCGTAGCTGCCTCCGCAGACCGCGGCGAAACGCTTCTCGAGCCGGCCGGAGTCCGGCGACTTCTCGCCGAAGGCGATGTCCGCGCAGTAGGCCATCCCGGCGAAGGCCGAGTCGTGGTCGCAGTAGGCGCCGTTGTCGCCCCACATCGTGAAGATCAGCTCCTTGAGCCCGGCGCGGTAGCAGGCCCGGACGCAGGCGCCGGCGTTGGCCTCGGTCAGGCGCGGGTCGTACCAGTACTTGTTCCAGGTCCAGATGCCCGAGGCCATCAGCGGCTCCTTGCCCATGGCCCGGTGGCGGCGGATCCAGTCGAGGTAGAAGGCCTCGCGGTCGTGGTAGTAGTCCCAGTAGACCAGGTCGGCGGCCGCCGGGATCTTGCGGACCACGCGCCCGGGGATGACCGTCTTGGGATCGTAGTAATCGCCGGTCGGCGAGCCCAGCCGGAAGTACATGTCCGACCAGATCATGGGCTTGAGACGCATCCGCCGGCAGATGCCCACCACCCGGGCCAGGTGCCGGTTAAAGATGTCGAACTCGGGACGGTGGCCGTGGAGGTCGAGGTACCGGCCCCGGCCCAGGTCCCAGGCCTCGTCCATGCCGATGTGGATGCGGCGCGTCCGGCAGATGCCGCTCCAGAAGGCGATCATTTTCTCGACGAGCCGGTAGGTCCTCGGCTCGTCGACCAGCATCACCGAGTTGGTGTCCTTGACCGGGCGGTAGGCGGCGTGCTTGAGCATGTGCTCCAGGTGCGCCAGCGTCTGGATGCAGGGAACCACCTCGATGTTCAGCCGCGCGGCGGCCGCGACGATGGAGCGGAGCTCCCGCGCGGTGTACGCTCCCCGGCGGCACCCGAAGTACGGCTCGCCCTCCAGCTCGTAGGTGTCCTCGGTGTAGAGCATGAGCATGTTGTAGCCAAGCAGCGCCAGTCGCGGCAGCCAGACCTCGCGGATGTGCTCCGCGGTCATGACCGCGTTGCGCGAGCAGTCCAGCATCACCCCCAGCGTCCGGAACGGGGTGGTCTCGCGGTTGGCGCCCTCCCCGGCCAGTCCGGCCAAGAGCGTCCCCAGGGCACGCCCGGCCATGGCCGGGGAGCCGTAGCGAACCTCGACCCGGCTGCCGCGGCGGCGGGCCTCCCAGCAGCCCGGCGCCCCCGCCCGCTCGAAGCAGAGTTCCAGCCCGGCCAGTCCCCCCCGCCCGGCGCCTTGCGCGGCCTCGGCGGCGGCGAGCAGCCCGCGGAGCTCCGCGGGGGCCTTGGTGACGTTCAGCCTGCGCCTGTTAATCATCTTCCCTTGCTCCTGTCCTGCCCCGCTTTGCTCCTGTGAAAATGGCGGCCGGAGCCTGCCCCGGCCGCCACCCGGAATTCCTTCCGGCTACTCGAAGAACGCCTTGTGCAGCGCGCGGACCGCGGTGGGGATATCGCCTTCCTCGACCACGAAGGCGATGTTGATCTCGCGGGCGCCCTGGGAGATCATGCGCACGTTGACCCCGGCGTCCGAGACCGCCCCGAAGACGCGGGCCGCAAAGCCCTTCTGCCCGCGCATGCCCTCGCCGACCAGGCAGATGATGGCCATCTTGGCGCGGACCTCGACCTCGGCGAACTCGCTGATCTCGTCGACCGCCGCCTCCAGGCCGGAGGCCGAGTCGGAGGTCATGGACAGCGACACCTCGCTGGTGGCGATCATGTCCACCACCACCCGGTGCTTCTCCAGGACGTTGAAGACCCTGGCCATGAAGCCGTGCTCGGAGAGCATGCGCGGGGTGAACACGTCGATGAGGTGGATGCCCTCCTTGTAGACCACCGACTTGACCGGCGGCTCGAGGCACGGGCCCTTGACGATGACCGTGCCCGGGGCGGTCTTCTTGGTGGTGTTTAACACCCGCACGGGGATATCGCGCTCCACCGCCGGGGCGATAGTCGCCGGGTGCAGGACCTCGGCGCCGTAGTAGGCCAGCTCGCCGGCCTCGGCGAAGCTCATGCGGTCGAGCAGCCGGGCCTGGGGGATGAAGGACGGATCGGCGGTCATCACCCCGTCGACGTCCTTCCATATCTGGATCTCCTCGGCGCCCAGCGCCGCGCCGAATATGGCCGCGGTGTAGTCCGAGCCCGAGCGCCCGATGGTGGTGATCTCGCCCTTGTGGTTCTTGCCGATGAAGCCGGTGGTAACCACCACGCCCTGGCGGCCGGCCAGGCTCTTCTGCAGGGCCTCGTAGGTCTCGTTCTTGAGCACCCGGGCCTTGCCGAAGTCGCTGTCGGTGCGGAAGCCCAGGTCGTAGCTGGCGACGGCCTCGGCCTGGCCGCCCATCTTGCGCAGCACCGCGGCCATGATCTTGGCGCTCATCTGCTCGCCGAAGCTCATCACGAAATCGAGGGTCCGGGGGGTGAGTTCCTTGACCAGGCTGATCCCGGAGAGCAGCTCGTGCAGGCGCACCAGCTCGCCGCTGACCAGGGTCATGGGCAGCCCCAGCTCCTCGAGCATCTCCAGGTGCCGGACGCGCACCGCCCGGAACGGGGACTCGACCTCGCCGGTCAGGGCGTTCTTGGCCGCGCCGATGAGCTCGTCGGTGATGCCCGACAGGGCGCTGACCACCACCAGGGGCTTCTGGTCCGCGCGCTCCAGGACGATCTCTGCGCAGTTCCTGATCCGCGCTGGCGTGCCGACGCTGGTGCCTCCGAACTTCATGACGATCACGGATGCCGCTCCTTTTCTGGGCCTGTCCTTAATCCGCCGGCCGACCTTCTGCGCCGGAAACGGCGGAATTATATGGCCGCCCCCCCGGGGCGCAAGGCTGAAGACGGTGCGGCGGCAAGGTGCGCCCCGCGGGCGATGCGTCTGCCGTCCTCCGAAAATCCGCTCCCCACTGCGCCATTCCCGGGTATAATGCGCCTGCGGACGGGTTGCCACGCGGGGGAGAGGCGCAACGGGGGGCTGGCGCCCGGGCCTGCTGATGCGGAGACCGCCATGCCTCTTTACCGACTGTTGGCCCCGACCGGCAGCATTCCGCTGGCCGGCGGGGAGCTCAAGATCGGCAGCTCTCCGGACTGTCAGGTGCGCGCCGAGGGGCCCGACGTGGCCTCGCACCACGCCCGGCTGGTGGTGCGCAAGGGGCTCATGCCCCTGGTCATCCCCTGTTCGGCCTCCTGCCAGGTCTTCGTCGACGGCCACGAGGTGGCCGGGCAAGCCGAGCTCAAGCCCGGAGCCACCCTGCGGGTCGGGACGTCCGAATTCCACCTCGAGCTCTCCTCCGATGCGGCGCCCGCCGACGCCCCCCGCGGCCCGCTCTGGAAACGCCTGGTCCGCTGGGCCCTGTACTCCGCCGCGGCCTTCATCCTGCTGATCGTCCTGATCATAGCCCTGATCCCGGTGATCCTCAGCGAGGCCCGCGTCAAACAGAAGCTGGAGGACGTGCTCGAGGAGAAGCTCCAGCGCGACGTGAACATCGACGCGGTGGAACTCGACCTGCTCCACGGGCTCAAGATCCGCGGCCTGGAGGTCAAGAACAAGGAGGGCTTCAACACCGACCAGCCCTTCCTGCAGATCAGCGAGGTGGACGTGCGCGTCGAGGTCTGGCCGTTCCTGACCAGCCGCTTCGGCCGGCTGTCCGGCTCGGTCACGGTGCGCGACCCCAAGGTCTACCTGGAGCGCGACGCCCGCGACGGCACCTTCAACACCATCGGCATGTTCGAGGGCCGCAAGCCCGCGGCGACCGGCGGCTCCGACGGCAAGGACGCTGGAAAGGCCGCGGCTGGCCGCGATCCCAAGGAGGCCGCCGGCGCACCCCTCGGGCCGATCACCAACCTGAACTTCAGGCTGGCGGTCGAGAACGGATCCATCACCTTCGAGGATCACCGCGCCAAGGCCTCCGGGCGCCTCGACGGCATCACCGTCTCCGCAGCCGTGACCGACTTCGACGTCCCCGAACTGCGCGGGAGCGTCAGCTACGACCTCAGCCTGGCATCTCCGCAGGGGGCCCACCCCGGCCGGCTGCAGGTCCGCGGCGCCACCGACCTGGACCTGGCCGCCGCCCCCGGCCGCAACGCCCTGGGCATGGACATCGAGAAGCTCTCCGGGGAGCTGGTCAACGTGAACGTGCAGGACCTGGACCTCGGCGAGCTGGCCAGATTCCTGGATCGCCCGGCTCCGGGGGCCGTGTCCCTGCAGCTGGTGGTCAAGCCGGTCGCCAGCCGCCCGCTGACCATGGGCATCAACGGCAAGCTGGACATCCCGCAGATCGATGCGGTGGCCCTGGGGCTGGGCTCCCAGCAGGTGCCCGGAGCCGGCGCGGCCCTGGCCGTGGACGGGCAGGTCGAGCTGGAGACCGGCAGCGCCGCGCTGACCCTCGACGGGACCTCCGCACTCTGGAAGAAGCTCGGCGCCCGGCTGCAGGTCCGGGAGCTCCCCGCGCTGGCCCTGGTGGCCGGCCAGAGATCTGGAAGCGCGCCGGCCGGCGCCGTGCAGTTCGACTTCCAGGCCACGGCGGACATCGCCACCCTTACCGGCCGTGACTTCGGCAAACTCTTCGGAGCCAAGGCGCCGATCGCCGGCACCTTCAGCCTGAGCATCAAGGCGGACGGGCCGGTCGGCGACCTGCCGGTCAGCACCGAGCTGGCCCTCAAGGGGATCACCGTCCCGCCCGAGTACACCGACGGCAAGCCGCTGCCCGCCGAGGACCTGGGCCTGAGCGTCGCCTCCCGCCTGGCGCTGGACCCGGCCACACTGGCCTTCCGCAGGGTCTCCGCGGAGGCCACCATCACCTCGGCGGCCGTGACCGGGAAGCTGACCAACGGCCTCTACGCCGCCGCGGCTTCCGGGGCGCCGCTCCAGCTCGGCGGCGAGATCGCCTTCAAGGCCAGCTTCCGCAAGGTGCTCGACCGCTACCAGCAGATCCTGCCGGCCCTGCCGCCGCTCGACGAGGAGCTGAGCCTCACGGCCAGCGCCAGGAGCGACAAGGGCCCGATCGCCCTCCGCGCCGAACTGGAGAGCCGCCAGGCCGGAGCCAAGCCCGACCCGATCAAGCTGACCGCCGAGGCCCGGCTGGGATCCGGGGCGGAACTGAGCTTCGAGGACCTCGTCCTGACCGCCAAGACTCCGGAGTCCAAGGCCCTGGACTTCCGGGCCGCCGGACAGGTGCTGCGGGCCTCCTCGGCCGCGCCCGAGCTCTCGCTGCAGTTCGGCTGCCCGCAGACCGACCTCTCCGCGCTCAAGGCGCGCCTCGAGCCCATCCTGCGGCTGGCCGGCGAGCGGGCCGGCCGACTGGACGTCCGCGGGCAGATGACCCTGTCGGGAGGGGAGATCAAGGGCAGCCCCGCCGGCAAGATGACCGTCAAGCTCACCCTCGACCTGGCCGGCCTGGAGGTGTCCGGGCTGGGCGCCGACGCGAAGCAGGGCGTCAAGGACTCCCGGATGCGCCTGGACCTCAATGCCGACCTCGAGCCGGCCAAGCGCAGCCTGACCGCCCGGACGGTGAGCCTGACTAGCTCGATCTGCAACCTGAACCTGGCCGGCGAGGTCCGCGACTGGGGCAAGCTCCTGGGCGAGTACAAGTTCAGCCTGGACGCCGACGCCGAGAAGACCGCGGCCCTGCTCGGCGCCCTGGGGCTGATCGACCCGGGGCTGGCGCCCCGCGGCAAGGCCAGCATCGCCCTCTCCGCCGACACCCGCGACGGGACCATCTCGCTGGAGCGTTTCCTCATCGACACCGACCTGGTCACCGTGCAGATCAGCCCCGGCCAGCTCAAGGGCTTCCAGGTCGAGAAGATCGGCGACGATCCGTCCAAGTTCGCCCAGGCCTTCGACGGCCTCTCCGGGGAGCTGGTCCTCGAGAAGTGCCTGATGGACGTGGCCGCGCTGGGCAAGCTGCGCGACACCGTCCCGGCCATACCCCGGGAGCTGTCCGGCGCCGGACCGATCAGCCTGACCGCCAGGGCCTCCGGCACCAAGGGCCGGATCCTGCTGACCGTCGGTCTCGACGCCGACAAGGCGGCGGTGAACTTCACGGGCCTGATCAACAAGCCGGCCGGAGTCGCCGCCCGCGTGGCCCTCGACGGCCAGCTCCAGTTCGACGCCGAGAGCCGCCCGCTGCGCATCTCCAAGCTGGAGGCCAGGCTGGGCGAACTGCTGGTCACCGGCTCGGGCTCCGCGGCCATGGACATGACCCAGGTCGACGTGGCCCTGAACGTCCCCAAGTTCGCGCCGGAGAGCGTCCGGGCCATGTTCCCGCCTCTGGCCGAGTTCGCCTTCGGCGGCAAGATCGAGCTCTCCGGCCTGAAGCTGGCCGGGAACGTCAAGGAGGTTCTGGACAGCAAGGCGGACATCTTCGCCGGCCGCCTGGCCGGACTCACTTTCGGCGGCAAGGCCGGCCTAGAGGACCTGAGCTTCGAGTGCTCCCAGCTGCCGAACATGCGGCTGCGGGCCAGCGGACCCGTCGAGGTCGACACCGCCGCGGTGAAGCTCGACGGGCTCTCCGCCGGCATCGTCCACAAGCGGACCCAGCAGGAGGCCAGGCTCACGGTGGTCGCCGGCCAGGTGACCTCGGCAGTCAAGGACGGCCGGCTGCTGACCGACCTGGGCAAGCTCTGCATCAGCCGCCTGGACGTGGTCTGCCCGGAGGCCAAGGTCCACGAGATACTGCTGGCCATGGAGGCGCCGCCGGCTCCGGCCAAGCCAAAGGCGCCCTCCCCCGCCCCGCCCGCTGCGGCCCCGGCGGCCCCCGCGCCCAGACCCGCGCAGCCGCCCGCCGGCAAGGCTCCGGCCGCGGCCAAGCCGTACGACTTCCTGGCCGGCTATGTCATCAAGGACAGCACCATCCGGGTCGGCCGGGTCAGCTACCTGAACTACGTGCTGACCGACCTGACCGGAACTCTCGCGCTCAAGGACAACGTCGCCAACGTCACCGACTTCAAGGCCAAGGCCTACAAGGGCGACGTGTCCGGCCGGGTCAGCGCCGATCTCAACGTGCCGAACATCGCCCACACCGTCGACCTCCGGCCGACCGGGGTGGACGTCAACGCCGCCGCCACCGAGATCATGGCCTACAAGGACATCTTCCACGGCAGGGTCTCCGGCTCGGTCACCTGGGCCGGCGTCGGCTACAAGCCCGGCGAGTTCGCCTCGCTCGACGGCCGCGTCCAGGTGCGCTACGACGAGCCGGTGGTCCGCAACATCGAGAAGTTCCCTCCGCTGCGCGAGGCGGTCAAGTCGTTCGGCGGGGATCTCTTCCTCCCCGAGTTCCTCAAGGCCATCAACGCCACCGAGTTCAAGTTCGTCCCGACCGAACTGACCCTGGCGCTGGAGGCGATTGACGGCAAACCGGTGATCCGCGCCAAGGACAAGACCATGCTCCGCACCGTGGAGGCCGACCCGCTGGAGGTCGGCCTGCTCGGGGGGATATGGCTGTTCCCCGACGCCAAGGGCGAATTCCCCTTCATGGACAACACCCGCATGTACGTGCAGCGCCTGCCTGGCCGGTGGCTGGACCAGATGAACGTCGACGGGCTGGTCCCCAAGGGCGCCCGGACCGACAAGACGGCCAAGGCCCTGCGCGACGCCCTGCAGGACGAGCTCAAGGCCGGCAAGGCCTTCCTCACCTTCGCCGGCACGGTTCAGAACCCGCAGGTCGACAACTCCGGGTTCGCCAAGAACGTCCTGAAGGTGATCGCCAACGTCGGTCTGGACATCGGCCTGGACATACTCAAGCAGCACCTGGACGGCAAAGACGACAAGAAGAAGGACCCCGACAAGAAGAAGAAGGATGACTCCAACCCGCTGGAGGATTTGATCAGGAAGAAGCTGAAGCCCTGAGCGCCGGGGCGCGCGGTCAGTCCCCGCACCCCTCCGGCAGCCCCAGCCACGCCCGGGCGTCCCGGGCGTCGTCGAACACCCGGATCTCGCGCATCCCGCCGGGGATGGATTCCCGCAGCGCCTTGAAGATGTGCATGCCGGTGCGGGCCAGGGCGCTGCCGGCCACCAGCGCCATCCGGCTGCAGACCGGCGCGTCTATAGCGTGGCCCCTCCTGGCCAGTTCGCGGATGTCCTCCACGGACACGTCCGCGCGGCTCGCATCGCTGAAGTCCATCAACTCGGCGAAACCGGCCACGGCCGGGTCCGTCCAGACTCTGGCCTGGTACTCCAGGATGTCCCGTCCGGTCACCCGGCCGCGCAGGTGGGAGACCACGGCGCGCTCCTTTGGATAGATGCGGTAGTCGACGCCCACGCGGCCCTCAGGCCTCGTCCGGCAGCCCAAGCCAGGCGCGGGCGTCGGCGAGCCGATCGAAGACCCGGACCTCCCTCGCGCAGCCCTGAAAGGACTCCCGGGCCGCCTTGTAGACGTGCACGCCAGTGACGGCTATCGGCCCGACCGCGACCAGCGCCATGCGCGACGGCACGGCCCCGTCGATGACGTGCGAGCGGGCGGCCAGCTCGCGCAGCTGCTCCACGGACACGTCGGTCCGGACCGCCGATGTGAAATCCAGGAGCACGTCGAATTCGGACACGGCCTCGTCGCCCCAGACTTCCTGCTGGTAGCGCAGGATCTCCGCGCCGGAGATCTGGCCGCTGAACGTGGTTGCGACCACCCTCCGGCCGCGATCGATGACAGTTCCAATGCCCATCGCCACCGGATGTTACACTCCGAAGTCCCGGTTGGCAAGGGACTTGCCGCCGCCTGTCCGGCCGCGCACCGGAATTGCGGGATTCCCGCTTGACCGGCGCCTATATTAGCATATTATAATATCCGAACACTCAACAGGAGCCCACCATGCTCACCAGACCGCAACTGGAAGCCGCCGCACGCGTCCTGGGCGCCATGGCCCACCCCCTGCGCCTGGGCATCCTTCAGGTGCTCGCCGACGGGGAGAAGACCGTCACCGAGCTCTACGGGAAACTGGACTGCAGCCAGCCGCTGATGTCGCAGCAGCTGCGTCTGCTCGAGGCCCAGAACCTGGTGCAGGCGCGCAAGGAAGGCGCCTCCCGGTACTATTCCATCCGAAACGACGACTTCCTGAAGCTCTTCGCCTGCATGGAGAACCATCTCCGGCAGTACTTCAGGGTCTGAGCATCCAGAGAGGGACGGGACCATGGGCATGAAACTGATCGTGGTCGGCGGTGTGGCCGGTGGCGCAAGCGCCGCGGCCCGGGCCCGCCGACTGAGCGAGGACGCCGAGATCCTGATGTTCGAGCGCGGGGAGTTCATCTCCTTCGCCAACTGCGGTCTGCCCTATCACGTCGGTGGGGTCATCCCCGAGCGCTCCGACCTGATGCTCATGACCCCGGAGGGCTTCAGGCGCCGCACCAACATCGAGGTGCGCACCCGCCAGGAGGTCACGGCCATCGACCGCGCCCGCAAGACCGTGACGGTCCGCAACCTGGAGACCGGCGGGAGCTACGAGGAACGTTACGACGCGCTCATTCTCGCCACCGGCTCGAGCCCGGTGCGCCCTCCCCTGCCCGGAGCCGACGACCCCGACGTCATGCAGCTCTGGACCATTCCGGACATGGACCGGATCGTGTCCCGCGTCAAGGCCGGGGCGCGGCGCGCGGTGGTCATCGGCGCCGGGTTCATCGGTCTGGAGGTCGCCGAGAACCTCCGCGAGCGGGGCCTGGAGGTTGACCTCGTCGAGATGCTGCCCCAGGTGCTGCCCACCCTGGACGCGGAGATGGCCGGGCCGCTGGCCGCCGAGCTTGCCGCCCGCGGAATCCGGCTGCACCTCGGCGCCAGGGTCACCGGCATCAACCGCCCGTCGGCCCCGGATACTGCCGGCAGGGAAATCCGGGTCTGCCTGGACGGCGGCACCGAACTTCCGGCCGACTTCGTCATCCTTTCCGTGGGCGTAAGGCCCAACTCCGAGCTCGCCGCCGCGGCCGGGCTGCCCCTCTCCGAGCGCAGGGGCGTGGTGGTCGACGAGCGCATGCGCACCAGCGACCCGGCCATCTACGCCGTGGGCGACGTCGTCGCCGTGAACAACCTGGTCACCGGCAAGCCCGCCCAGATACCGCTGGCCGGACCGGCCAACCGCCAGGGCCGGATCGCCGCCGAGAACGTCTTTGGCCGGAGGACGGCCTACAAGGGCAGCCTGGGTACCGCGGTCGTCAAGGTCTTCGGCCTGACCGCGGCCTCGGCGGGCCTCACCGAGCGCCAGCTCCGGGCCGAAGGGTTGAAACACGAGAGGATCTACCTGCACCCCCTGTCGCACGCCGGCTACTACCCCGGCGCCCAGGCCATGCACCTCAAGCTGCTCTTCTCGCCGGAGGGCAAGGTGCTCGGCGTTCAGGCCGTCGGCCGCGAGGGCGTCGACAAGCGCGTTGACGTCATCGCCACCGCCATGCGCGGGGGGCTCACCGTCTACGACCTCGAGGAGCTGGAGCTGGCCTACGCCCCGCCCTACGGCTCGGCCAAGGACCCGGTCAACTTCGCGGGCATGGTCGCCGCCAACGTCCTGCGGGGCGACAGCCGGGTGAGCCACGCCGGCGCCATCCCCCAGGGCGCCTTCCTGCTCGACGTCCGCGAACCGGCCGAGCACGCCGCTGGACACCTCCCCGGCTCGACGCTCATTCCGCTCGGACAGCTCCGCGGCCGGCTCAGGGAGCTGCCTCGCGACCGGCACATAGTGGTCTACTGCAAGGTGGGACTGCGCGGATACCTGGCCGAGCGCATCCTCAGGCAGCAGGGCTTCGACTGTTCGAACCTCAGCGGCGGCATGACCACCTGGAAGCTCTTCAACCCCGAACCGCCAAAGGCTGTGCCGGCCGCCCCCGACTCGCCGTCGGGCGGCTGCTGCCCTGGCGGAGCGGCGTCAGGCGGGGCCGCACCGGCCCCGGGGAGGTCCCTTCAAGGAGCGCCCGGGGCCGTGAGGCAGCTGGACCTCAGCGGCCTGCAGTGCCCCGGCCCGATCGTTCGCCTCAGCCAGGAGATCGAGAGGATGGCCGTCGGCGAGGAGGTGGGCCTCAAGGCCCAGCCCGCCTTCGGTCCGGATCTGGCCGCCTGGTGCCGTTCGGCCGGCCACGAGGTGGTCGCGCAGGACTGCGCCTGCGGCCTGCTCACCGCCAGGGTGCGGAAGTGCGCCCGGCCCGAAGCCGGATGCTGCTCTGCAGGGCCCGCCGCCGGCGCGGGGAGCGACAGCGCGGCCATCGTCTGCTTCAGCAACGACCTCGACAAGGTCATGGCCGCCTTCATCATCGCCACGGGCCTGGCCACCCTCGGGACCAGGGTGAAGATGTTCTTCACCTTCTGGGGGCTGAACGTCCTGCGCAAGGAGGCCCCCCCGCCGGTCAGGAAGGACCTCCTCAGCCGCATGTTCGGCTGGATGATGCCGCGCGGCGCCAGGAAGCTTGCGCTCTCCAAGATGCACATGGCGGGCATGGGCACGGCCATGATGAAGCACGTCATGGCCAAGAAGAACGTCTCCGCCCTGCCGGAGCTCATCACCAAGGCCCGGGAGCTCGGCGTCAAGTTCATCGCCTGCGACATGGCCATGGACGTCATGGGCATGAAACGCGAGGAACTGCTCGACTCGGTCGACGAGGTCGCCGGCGTGGCCACCTTCGCGGCCCTGGCCAGGGAGAGCGGGACGGTGCTGTTCATCTAGGGCAGGAAGGTGCGGGGATTCCCCATTGCATCATCGAGCCTTCTGAAGAGCGGAATCGCCCTTCTTCAGCGGCTATTCGGTGTTGCCGAGCCACCCGCACGACCAATCAGGGTCTCTCTGGCGCGGGACCGCGCCGTTCCAGTAGGAGCGGTTCTTGGCGAAGAGGTCTTCCTGCCTCGCGCCCTCCAACTGACGGACCAGCAGTTGCCGCTGGTAGTCCGGCAGAGGGAGTCTTCTTGCGTCTTTCAGGCTGTCCTCGCTGGACAAGCGCTGAAACGCCGGGAAGATCTGCCCTTCGCAGAACTCGCGGAGGCGGCTCAGGCATGAGTCAACAGCGGCGTCCCCTATTCAAAATGCGAAGCTGGTGCCTTTGCCGTTGAGCACATAGTGCAGGTGGTGGCAGTCGCAGTTGTACGGGGCTACACCGTATCTGACCAACAGGGCGTCGCTCTGGCCGTCGCGGAAGATGTCGACGACCTGCGCGAAGGTGGGAAGCGCCCTGGCGCTTCGACCAGTGCGAATTGACCGCCAGCCGCTCCTGGTCAGGAACTCCTGATGCTCTCGCACGATCCTGCGCGCCGCCTTGAACTTGCTGCCCCTGGTCATGGTTCACCTAGGCCCGGCAACCCGGCGCGTTTCCTGTGAACGGCCCGCCCATTGTCGGTCAGCCGGTACTTTTGCATCCGGCTGTTGGGCTTCGCCGGTATTGTCATTTCGACAAGCCCCTGTGCCACTGCCGGTTGCTGGTAGTGTTCCCGGAAATGTTTCTCATCGTTCAGCCCCAACTGGGCTTGGATTTCTCTGCGCCCCATTTCTCCCTGAATGGCCGCCAGCATCTTCACGACTTCGGGGGTGACTTCGGGGGTGACTTCGGGGGTGACTTCGGGGGTGGTTTCGACCTCCAAGGGCACGGTGACGGCAAAGAGATCGCCATCTTCGAACGTCGGTCTGCCCGCTCCCGGAGCATAACGGGGCAGGTACAGGTTGACTTTCCGCACACCTGAGCCGAGTTCCTCATACCGCCCGATCTGAACCATGAATTTGCAGAGCGTCGGGTTTTTGGGGTACGGGGTGAAGCGGTTCGGATCGATCCGGCCGTGGTAGTGCGGAACGTTGGGATTCTTGAACTCGACCCGGTCCCGGTAGATCGCCATCGTGGCGGGCGCAGCACTGGTGTACTCCCGATGCGCGATGATGTTGGCGACCAGTTCCCGGAAGATGATTGAGCGCAGGCTGATACTGGTCACGCCCTCCATGTAGAAAGGGTCGTCCAGGTGCTTCTCGACGAAGCCCATGAGCAGGTCGAAGGCGTCGATCAGGTTGGTGCGAACCGTCAGACGGTCGTCATAGCGTTCGGTGTCGCGGCGGCGCAGCAGCGCGTCGAACTTGTAGCCCGGCGCGACGCTCTGGATGGTCTCGTCAGTCCCGAACATCAGGGCGGCGGCCAGCGTGTAGCCGGGCTTGCCGGTGGAGAAGTCCTTGCGCACGAAGCCGGCGACCCTCAGCAGTTCCTCCGACGGCAACTCCGCCCACGGGTGCTGCGGCATGCGGCCCAGCATGAGTTTCCGGGCCTTCTCGAACAGCCGCGGATCAAGGTCCGGCATGCCCAGGAACGGCAGCACGCGCTGCTCGGTGAAGAAGCTGAGCTTGCGGTTCATGAGCCCGGCGAGCTGGTTCATGCCCCTGATGCGGTAGTCGCCGTCCTGGCTGCGCAGGAATGCCGCCCCGTCCACCTCATGGACCTGGGAACTGGCCGGAACCTGCACCTTGACGATCCAGCGGTCGCCGATCTGCTCTTCGTGAGGGAAGAGCAAGTACGGTGGGTCGAGCTTCTGCGGATTGTTGGACAGGCTGGCGATCTCCGCCTTGATCCGGGCGACCGCGCCGGGGTCCACACCGGAAACGCGCCCGTCGTCCTCCACCCCCAGCACGATGAGCCCGCCGTCCATGTTCAGGAAGGCGCAGACCGTCTCGAAGAAGCTGCCCGGCAGCCGGTTGGTGGCGCGCTTGAACTCGAGCGCCAGCCCTTCTTTTTCTCCAAAAGACCGATATGACGCGGGCGACTCTTTTACTCCTCGCCCGCGCCGCCTCATATCAGCCCCTCCTCCACGAAGGAGAAATATCCCCCGTCCCCCACCACCACGTGGTCGAGCACCCGCACGCCGACCAGCTTGGCGACGTCGACGAGCCGCGCGGTGAGCTCGATGTCGTCCTTGCTGGGCTTGGGGTCGCCGGAGGGGTGGTTGTGGACGAAGGCCACCGCCGCGGCGGCCTCGCGGATGGCCGGGCGGAAGACCTCCCGGGGGTGGACCAGCGCCCCGGTGAGGCTCCCGGCGCTCACCCGCTGGCTGCCCAGATAGCCGTTCTTCTGGTCTAGGAGCACGACCTCGAAGCACTCCTGCTTCAGGTCGCGCAGGCGCGGGGCGAAGAACTCGAAGAAGTCGCGTCCGGTTCGGAAGCGCCGGCCGGGCTCGCGCTGCTCGGTGCTCCACCGCCGGGCCAGGGCCAGCGCCGCGCGCAGGCGCATGGCGAGATCCGGGTTCAGGCCCTCGACCGCGGCCAGCTCGCCGAGGGGCATGGCGGCCAGGTCGCGGAGCGAGCCGGCCCTGCCCAGCAGTCGCCGCGCGGCGGCCAGCGCCCGGGGCTCGGACAGCCCCGGACCGGAGAGCACCAGGGCGGCGAGCTCGCTGGCAGTCAGCGTCTCCTCGCCCTCCCGCACGAAGCGCTCGGCCGGGCGCTCGGTCTCGGCCGGCTCCGGGGCGGCCAGCGCCTCCCGGCGCGAACGGCAGAGCTCCGCGAGCTCGCAGCCCTGGCAGCGGGGCATCTCCCCGCAGACCGGCTCGGCTCCGATGGCCCGCTCGCCGGAGGCGAAGAGCCGCAGCATGAGCCCCACGGCCAGTCCCTCCTCCCGGGCCTCGCGGGCCAGGCCGGTGACCAGCGCGTCGACCTTCCGGGCATTGGCCGCCGTGCCCCGGTCGCTGCCGAGCCAGCCCAGCCGGAAGAGGAAGCGCCGCACGTCGTGGTCCTCCCCGAGGGGCAGCCCCCGCCCGCCGGTGGGCCGCGAGAGCACGCTCCTCAGGAACGGCGCCAGCGCGTCGCCGGCCTCGGCCCGCAGCCTCCTGCGGACGAGGGCCAGCGCCTGCCGTGCGTCGGGCATGACCACCGTGGACTCGCCATCTGCCATAGGACGTCCTTCGCCTTCCGTACGCCGGCCGCTGCGGCCGGCCGGCTCTCAGAGCTGGCCCATGAGCTTGTGCGTCTGGGGGATGACCAGCACCCGCTGGAATGTGCGCAGCGCCCGGGCCTGCCAGGCGAGCATCTCGCCAGGCTCGGGCGGCTGGGACTGAGAGGCCACCGGGGTGACCGGCTGCAGCACCAGCGTGGCCCCGGGGGCCGAGGCCGCGGCCAGCTCCAGGGCCCTCTCGAACTCCTCCCGGGGCATGGAACTGGCCACCACCATCTTGATGGCCGAGAGCCTGCCCCGCGCCAGCTTCAGGAACCTGCCGGTGGCCTCCCAGTCCAGGTGCTCGCCGGTGGCCGAGGGCAGCTTGACGTCCGCCGAGATGCGATCGAACAGATCCAGGAGCGGGGCCAGTTCGTTGGGCAGGGACGAATTGGTGTGCAGGTCCTGCCGCAGCCCCTTCATGCGCAGGGACGGGATGACCGCCCGGAGGAACCGGGGCGAGAGCAGCGGCTCGCCGCCGGTCCAGGCCACGGATTCGTGGCGGAGCCCCGCGGCCAGCCGCTCGACGGCGTCGAGGGCCGCCTCGGAGCCAACCGGGTTGAGCAGCACCTGCCAGTCGCGCTCCCCCGGCCGGCGCTCGGCGCGGCAGCCCCGGGGAGGCGTGGCCTCGGTGTCGCAATAGCGGCAGTTGCGGTTGCATCCGGCCAGGCGGACGAGGATCTGGCGCTCGCCGACGCCCGGGCCCTCACCCTGGATGGCCGAGTAGATCTCGATCAGCGACGCCGAGCTCTTGCGGACGGTCACGGCTGCGCCTCCCCCGCCGCGCCGGTCACGGCCGGAGGCCCGGCCGGCGCCGCGGGCCGAGCCGCGGCCTGGGCGGCGGCCAGCTCGGCCTTCCAGCGCGAGCGGGTGACCGCGATCCTGGTCAGCGCCAACGCCCAGACGCCCATGGCCAGCAGCGCGTAGGCGGCGGTGGAGACCAGCCAGAGCGGCAGCCCTTCGCCGGGGACCGGCAGCTGGCCCTCGTCCGGGGCGAAGAACGTGACCATCCGGCCCGACCCCGGCTCGGCCCAGCCGGAGATCATGGCCAGGACCGGGCTGAGGTAGTGCATGTTCCAGAGGGTGCTGGGCGCGTCGTCGCCGGCCACCGCCTGCCGGCAGCCCAGGTGGATGAGCGGTCCGAAGGCCAGCAGCACGCTGAACCCGAAGGCCGCGAACCCCGCCCCGGTGCGCTTCAGTCCGCACCCCGACAGGAATGCCGCGATCCCCGCCGCGGTGAGCACGAAGAGCCCCGCCGGCAGCGCCGCCTGCAGGTACCTCCACCCCACCTCGCCCTCGCTGAAGGCCATCGCGCACGAGGTAGCGTAGAGGCCCGTCCCGCCCAGGAGCAGGGCCGTGCAGACCGCGACGAAGGCCAGGCCGGAGGCCGGGCCGGGCATGAATATGCGCAGCGGCAGGCGCAGCCCGCCCAGGCGCTCGGAATCCTCCATGAGCCGCGGGGAGAGCCTGGTCTCGTCGCTGGCGAAGAAGAGAGCGCTGATCCACAGGAACGGCGCGGCCAGGCTCAGGGTGAGGATCATCACCGCCTCCCAGTCCCCGCCGCCCAGCCGAGAGTGCTCGATGGCCACGTGCAGCCCGAGCATGTAGAGCACCACCGCCCCGACCAGGCAGGCCAGCCAGATCGCCCGCACGCCGGTCGTGCGGTTGACCGTGGCGGGCTTGAGGCGGTTGGCCGCGGCCGCGAAGTTCAGGGCGAAGGCCCCTGCGCCCAGGAACTGCGGCACGATCAGCAGCATGGCCTTCTCGTCCCAGGGCAGACCGGAGAACCAGGACCGGAAGGCGTCGAGCCCGCGGCTGCCGCTGAACTCGTCCACCATCCAGGCTCCGCCGAAGAAGACCAGGCCGAGGAACACGATGGTCAGCACGTAGGCGATGACCACCGAGGACTTGCTCTCCCGGCAGAACGCGGAGACCGCCAGGCTCATCGAGCTGACCACCATGGTGCAGAAGGTCACGCCCAGGTACAGCATGGCCAGGTCCCAAGGCGATATGCCGCCGAAGAGGAAGCACACGGTCACCAGCGGCAGCGCCGAGACCATGAAGAGCAGGATGACCACCAGCGCCGAGAGCAGCTTGCCCCAGACTATCTCCCAAGGGCGGATGGTGGTGGTCAGCAGCAGCTCCAGGGTCTTGCTCTCGCGCTCGGTGGTCAGGGCCGTGCAGGAGAAGGCCGGCACCAGGAAGATGACCACCGTGCCCAGGCCGACCACGAAGGACCAGAAGAGCGCCGTGCCCACGGCGCTGGAGTCGCCCGAGCCGGTCATCGCCGAGGTGGTGGCGGCGATGAGCAGCACGCCGGAGAGCACCACCAGGACGATGATGTGGCTGACGAAGAACTTGCGCCCGCGCAGCAGGGTGCGCAGTTCGCGGACCAGGAGTGGGCTCTCCACGGCCACCCCGGCCCGGCGGACCTTCTCCACCAGGGCCGCGGCCCGGGCGCCCAGCGGGGAGGCCGGCGGGGACGCGGCGGGCGGGGCGCTCTGCGCCTCGCTCATGCCAGTTCCCCCTTGGTGATGCGCATGAAGAGCGCCTCCATGTCGCGCTCCTTCTCCTCCAGGCCGATGACCGGCAGCCCCTTCTCCACCAGCATCCTCATCAGCCCGGGCATGTCCCCCTCCGCGCCCCGGAACTCGGCCCGGACGGTGTTGCCCTCGGCGGCCGCGGAGGCGATGCCCGGATGGGCCGCCAGCAGCTCGGCGGCCTCGCCGGCTCGGGACAGCAGCCGGACCACGATCACCCGGGCGGGCATGAGCTGCTCGGCGATCCCGTCGATTGAGCCGCAGGCCAGGATCCGGCCGCGCTCGATGATGCAGCAGGCGTTGCAGAACTCGCGCAGCTCGGTGAGGATGTGCGAGGAGATGAAGATGGTCTTGCCCATCCCCGAGAGGGTCTTCAGCAGCGCCCGGAACTCGATCCGCGCCCGCGGGTCGAGCCCGGCGGCCGGCTCGTCCAGGATCAGCACCTTGGGGTCGTGCACCAGGGTCTTGGCCAGGCACAGGCGCTGGCGCATGCCCTTGGAGAGGGTCTCCACCATCTTCTCGCGCAGCGGGGCGAGGTCGGTGAGGGCCATCACGTCATCCACGGCCCGGCGCCGCGCGGCCTTGGGCATGCGGTAGGCGGCCGCGAAGAAGTCGAGGTACTCCCAGATGCGCAGCCCCGGGTAGACCCCGAACTCGTCCGGCATGTAGCCGATCAGCCGACGCACGCGTTCCGGGTAGCGGGAGACGTCCTCCCCGGCGATGGAGGCCAGCCCGGCGGTGGGCTCGAGCAGCGTGGCCAGGATCCGGATGGTGGTGGTCTTGCCGGCGCCATTGGGACCGATGAAGGCGTAGATGTCGCCCTCCTGCACGTGCAGGGAGACGCCGCGCAGCGCCTGCGTGCCGGAGTCGTACGTCTTGACCAGGCTGTCGACGCGGATCATCTCTCTTTGGCCCCCGGCTCGCCGGCCACGGTCAGCACACAGACCGAGTCGCCGCGCGGCGGTCTGCCGCCCAGGCGCAGCGGCTCGATCTCCTCGCCCTCGACCCTGGCCACCAGGAGCATGCCGCGGTGGCGCAGGGCCTCGATCCGCTCCAGCCGGCTGCTGATGGCCCCGGCGGCCTGGGCCGCGAAGCCCTCGGTCTCCTCGGGCAGGACGTAGGTCCCTTCGGCGCCCAGGCGGCGGTCCATCCACAGGCGCACCGCGCCGGAGAGCGACAGCGCCGGGAGGTTCCGGCCCTGGCGGCTGAAGTCCCGGGCGTTCTGCGACCAGCGGGCCAGCCGGCCCTCCTGGGAGGCCCCGGGGGGCACGTCGCCGAGCCAGCAGAAGTCGGCCCCGCCCGTCCCGGCGGCCACGAAGCAGTCCCGCAGGACCAGCGGCGTGCCGTTGGCCACCGTGAAGCGCCCGCCGTCCAGCGGCCTGAGCGTGACCGCCCCGCCCAGCTGCCGGGTGGACTCGGCCTGGAAGTGGAACATCTTCCACATGGCCAGCGGGTACCGGTCGAGCATGAAGCGCTCCTCGCGCCGGTCCTCCCGCTCGCAGGCGAAGGTGAGCTCCTGGTAGCCCTGGTGCTCGGCCACCGACCCCTCCGAGAGCGGCATGAGCAGCCCCCGCCCGTCGGTGGACAGCTCCGCGAGCGAGGAACTGGCCGGGAAGAGCCCGAGCCAGGTCACGCAGTCGGCCCGGGCCGCCCCCGAGGGCGCGACCGCCACGGTCACCCGCCGCCCGGAGCTGACCACCCCGCGGGAGATGTAGCCAACCGCGAAGTTGAGCAGCACGAAGACCACCGCCAGGAGCGGCAGCGTCAGGATGGACAGCGCGCGCATGTCCAGCCGGCGCAGCGCGAAGTAGTTGATCGGCCCGGCCAGCACCAGGTAGAGGACCACCAGGAAGACGATGAGCAGCCCCGGCACGCTGCGCTCCCGGGCCAGGTTCAGGCGCATGGCCGCGGCCCGGGCCTGGACGAGCGGGGGCGAGACCTCCTGCAGCCCGAACCGGCCGGTGTCCTCGGTGGGCCGGGACGGGAGCAGCGCCGCGGACATCTCCGTCCAGAGCTGATGCTGTCCCGGCCACTTGCCGACCGCCTCCTGCGCCGGGTCGAGCCGCCAGACCAGCACGTGGCCCAGGCCCCGCCGCACCGAGTAGAAACCACGCTCGTCGCGCGCCCCCGGGATGCCCAGCCGGTGGACGGTTCCTCCTGAGGGGTCGCCGGCGAAGGCCCCGTATTTGGAGGCCAGCGCCCGGAAGAGCGACTCGGCATCGGCTGCGGAAGCCGAGCCCGTCTCGCTGACCGGGACGAACTCCCGCACCTCCGGGCGCGCGAACCAGGTGCGGTCCTTGGCGGCCAGGACCACGCACCCGCCGCGTGCCAGATAGTCGCCCATGGCGGTGATCTGCTCGCGGCTGAGTTTCTCGAAGGACACCTGGTAGATCAGCAGGAAATCGACGTCGTTATAGCCGGCGACCCGGTCGGGCAGCTCGTTCAGCGCGGGCCGGACCACCGTGAACTGGCGCTCCTTGGCCTGCCCGCCGGAGCCCGGCGCGGAGGCCGAACTCCTAGCGCCGAGCGACCCCAGTCCCAGTGTCTGGGTCGGGTCCGCGGCAATGCACACCAAGTACTCGTGATGGGGCACCAGCGTCAGGGGTAGAACCTTGCGGGTGCTGTCCACCGGCCGGCCGTCCTCCAGGACGGCTTCAACCGCGCCCTGGGTGGTGAGCTCCGGGCTGTCGTGCCGGAGAAAGAGGCGATGCTCGGTGCGGCTGTTGGGAGCCAGCGAGAGGCCCTTGCGCATCTCGTAGAGCACGCCGGCCATGCTGCCGCCGCGCAGCCGGACCACCAGATCGCCGTCGAACTGCTTCTTGGTGCCGATGACCACGTGGACCGGAACCCAGCCCAGCCTGGCCCTGCCCGCCAGCCCGGGCGCAAGCTCCAGCTCCAGGTCGGCTTTGCCGGCGACGGTCACCGGCCCGCCGGGGCCCGCGGGCGCGCCGGCTGAGGCGGCGCCACCCGCGGCCAGCAGCAGCGCGCCGGCCAGCAGGAGCGCTTGGGCCAGCCGCCCGGCCATCCGCATCAGCGCCCCCGAATCAGCGCCATGGCCTCGGAGCGGGTGGCCGCCCGGTTGCGGAAGATGCCCCGCACCACGGAGGTGGTGGTCACCGCGCCGGGCTTGCGCACTCCGCGCATGGTCATGCACAGGTGTTCGGCCTCCACGACGACCATAACGCCGCGGGGGTGAAGGGTGTTCATGAGAATGTCCGCGATTTCCGACGTCAGGCGCTCCTGGAGCTGCGGCCGGCGCGAGACCACGTCGACCACCCTGGCCAGCTTGCTCAGTCCGCAGATCGAGCCCTTGGGCAGATAGGCCACGTGGGCCTTGCCGATGAACGGCAGGAAATGGTGCTCGCACATGCCGTAGAACGGGATGTCGCGGATCAGCACGATCTCGTCGTGCTTGTCGCTGTCCAGGGGCTGGACCAGACGGCTGGCGTCCTGTCCGATCCCGCTGAATATCTCGGCGTGCATGCGCGCCACCCGGCCCGGGGTGTCCCGCAGCCCCTCGCGCCGCGGGTCCTCGCCGATCCCCTCCAGGATCAGGCGCATGCCTTTTTCGATCTTCTTGAGGTCCACACGAGCCTCCAGGTCACGATTCCCGCGCCGGGGGCGGCAGCCGTTCCGGCTGCGGCCGGCCGCGGCTACCTCCCGGCCTTCTTCACGCCGTAGTCGGCCAGGGCCTTGTCCATCTTGGCGATGTTCTCCTTCTGCATCGGGCACATCGGCATGCGCAGCTCGCCGGAGCACAGCCCGGCCAGCTCCATGGCCGCCTTGATGCCGCCGGGGTTGTTCTCGATGAACAGCAGGCGCACGATGGGCAGCATCCGGTAGTGCAGCGCGCGCGCCGTCTCCCAGTCGTTGCCGCGGACCGCCTCGACCAGCCTCTTGACGTCCCCCGGCAGGAGGTTGGAGATCACCGAAATGACGCCCAGCGCGCCGACCGACATCATCGGCACGGTCAGGGAGTCGTCGCCCGAGACCACGTCGAGGCCCGGGGCGGCGGCGATGATCGAGCTCACCCGGTCGACGCTGCCGCCGGCCTCCTTGAGCCCGACGATGAAGGGCAGCTCGGCCAGGCGGGCCAGCGTGGGCACGGCGATCTCGATGCCGCAGCGCCCCGGGATGCTGTAGAGCACGATGGGCAGGCCGGCGGCCTCGCCGACCGCCCTGAAGTGCAGGTACTGGCCGTCCTGGGTGGGCTTGTTGTAGTACGGGCTGACCTGCAGGACGCCGTCGGCGCCGGCCTCGGCCGCGTCGCGGGAGAGCTCGATGGCCTCGGCCGTGGAGTTCGAGCCGGTTCCGGCCAGCACCTTCATCCGCCCGGCGGCGGCCTTGACCGTGAAGCGCACCACCTCCTTGTGCTCGGCATGGCTCAGGGTGCAGGCCTCGCCGGTGGTGCCGCAGGGGACGACCGCATCGATGCCCGCGGCAGCCTGGGCCTCGATCAGCCGCTCCAGGGCCTGGTAGTCGACCTTGTCGCCCTTGAAGGGCGTGACCAGGGCGGTCATCGCGCCGGTGAAGCGGGTCCTGGCGTTGCTGGCGGGTTTTCTCTTGCTGGCCACGTGGGCGTCCTCCTGGCTATCCTGAGTTCCTGGCGGAATCCATCAGGGCCTTCATCTCCCTGACGGCCTGGCCCAGGCCGGTGAACACGGCCCGGCTGATGATGCTGTGCCCGATGTTGAGCTCCTCCACCTCCGGGATGGCGGCCACCGGACGGACGTTCAGATAGGTCAGCCCGTGACCCGCGGCGACGAAGAGCCCCGCGGCGGCGGCGGCCCGGGCCGCGTCCCGGATGCCGTCCAGGCGCCCGGCGACCGCGTCGCCGGCGGCCAGCGCGTAGCCGCCGGTGTGGAACTCCACGCCCGAGGCCCCGCAGCGGACGGCGGCCTCGACCTGCGCCGGGTCCGGATCGATGAACAGGTTCACGCCGATCCCCGCCCCGGTGAGCCGGCGGACGGCCTCGGCCAGCTCCCGGCCGGCCCCGCACGCGTCGAGGCCGCCCTCGGTGGTGATCTCCTGGCGGCGCTCCGGCACCAGGGTGGCCTGCTCCGGCCTGAGCTCCAGCGCGATGCCCACGATCTCCTCGACCGCGGCCATCTCGAGGTTCAGCTTGCAGCGCACGGTCTGGCGGAGGCAGCGCACGTCCCGGTCCTGGATGTGCCGCCGGTCCTCGCGCAGGTGCACGGTGATGCCGTCGGCGCCGGCGAGCTCCGCCTGGACCGCCGCCCAGACCGGGTCGGGCTCGGCCGCCCGCCGGGCCTGGCGGATGGTGGCCACGTGGTCGATGTTGACGCCCAGGGCGATCGGCCTGACCGCCGACCGCTCCGTCCCTGCCGCCGCCCCCGCTCGTTTCCGGACCACTCCCGCTCCTCCGTCGGCCTCCGCCGTCACTTCTCCCCGATCAGCACGCGCACCCGCGGCACCGACGCCTCCGGCGCCAGGCTGGCCCCCGGCGGCAGGATCAGCCGAACCGGCTGGTCGGGCATGTCGGCCTTCAGCGGCCTGGGCAGCGCGGACAGGTCCACCACCGCGCCGATGTCCCGGGGGTTGAGCGCCAGGCCGGCCAGCAGCGTCGGGGCGCCGCGCAGCCGCACCGCGACCAGCGCCGGCTCCACCCGCACCCTGGACTCGAAGCCGCTGGGGGCCAGCACCCGCACCTCCACCCCGGATATCTCGCGGATCTCCGGGACCGGGGCGATGTCCACGAAGACCAGCACCCGCTCGCGCTCGGTGCGCGTGTCCGGCGGGGCCAGCAGCTGGGCGTCGCTGGAGAAGGCCCGGGTCTTGCCGGTCAGGTCGATCGGGCGGATGGCCACCTGCTTGACGCCCTCGATGGCCTCGCGCCGGCCCTGGATCTCCACCTCGGCCGGCTCGGCGAAGGGCACGCCGGCCACCGCGAAGCCCGGCGCCGGCTGGCCGGCTGTCTCCACCCGGACCGGCACCTTGCGGGAGCCCACGTACTCCAGCTCGAGCTCGAAGGGCGGCGGGTCCTCGAAGATCTCCACGCCCTGCGGCAGGGACAGGTCGCTGGGCCGCAGGACCACCTGCACCGGACCGGGGCGGGCCGGCAGCTTGCAGCGGGCCGTCAGGCGCACCGCGTCGAGCGCGTTCAGGCTCCGGCGGGTGCCGCGCAGCACCACGGTCACCTCGCGCGGGGCGCCGCGGGCCACGGTCAGGCCCTCGGGGACTTCGGGCTCGAAGCGCGGCGTGACCGTGCGGGTCTCGGTGAGCTCGTCGTTGACGTAGCTCCAGACCAGCACGGCCAGCAGCAGCGCGGCCAGCAGCAGCAGCCCGTCGCGCCTGAGGTAATCGCGGATCCCGGTCACGGCTACTCCTGGTGGGGCACGGCGGACTCCACGGCCTCGTAACAGAGGTTGTGGAGCGCGCTCTTGAGGTCTTCCAGCGACAGGTCGTGCATCAGCTCTCCGCGCACGGCCACGGAGATGCGGCCGGTCTCCTCCGACACCACCACCACCACGGCGTCGGTCTCCTCGGAGAGGCCCACCGCGGCGCGGTGCCGGGTGCCCAGCTCCCGCGGCAGTTTGGCGTTCTCGGACAGGGGGAAGAGGCAGCCGGCCGCGGAGATGCGGTTGGAGCGGATGACCACCCCGCCGTCGTGCAGCAGGGTGTTCGGGAAGAAGACGGTGCTGAGCAGCTCGCTGCTGATCTCCGCCTCCATGCGCGTGCCGCCCTCCACGATCTGGGCCAGGCTGTCCTCGCGCTGGATGGCCAGCAGCGCCCCCATCCGCCGCTTGCTCATGGAACCCACCGCCGAGATGATCTCGTCCAGGGCCAGCGAGCGGGCCCGGCCCATGAAGCCCAGGAAGCGGGTCTGGCCCAGCCGCACCAGCATGCGGCGCAGCTCCGGCTGGAAGATGACCACCAGGGCCACGGCGCTGACCGCCAGCAGGCGTTCCAGCAGCCAGCTGATGCGCAGCAGCCCCAGGTAGCGCACTCCCGAGAAGACCACGGCCACCCCGGCCAGTATGGCCAGCCCGCGCATCATGCCCGCCCCGCGCGCGGCGCGGAGCATCAGCAGCACCGCGTAGATGATCGCGGCGATGACCAGGATCTCCACGCCCTCGAACCAGTAGCGGCCCAGGAAGGCCAGGGCGTCGGAGGCGAAGTCGGAGAGCCAGGACACGGTCAGCGCCCTACCACGGCTTCGGCCATGCGCGCGGCCCGGAGGTTGGCGCAGGCGTCGTGGACCCGCACGATGTCCGCTCCGGCCGCCGCGGCCAGGGCGGTGACCGCCAGGGTGCCCTCCAGGCGCGCGGCCGGCTCGCTCTGGCCCAGGACGCTGCCGATGAAGGCCTTGCGGCTGGCCCCCACGGCCACCGGGCAGCCCAGTTCCCGGATGGCCGGGAGATTGCGGAGCAGCTCGAGGTTGTGCTCGAGGGTCTTGCCGAAGCCGATGCCCGGATCGACGGCCAGGCGCTCGCGGCGGACCCCGGCGCGTTCGGCGCGCTCGACGGCCTCGCGGAGGTGGCCGGCGACCTCGCCGACCACGTCGGCGTAGCGCGGATCCCTCTGCATGTCCCGGGGCGTGCCCCGGATGTGCATGGCCACGGCCGGCGCGCCGGTCTCGGCCAGGAGCGCGAGCATCCCGGCGTCGAAGCGGAACGCGCTGATGTCGTTGACGATGTCCGCTCCGGCGGCGAGCGCCCGGCGGGCGACGTCGGCGCGGTAGGTGTCGACCGAGACGGCCACGGGGCTGGCCGCGCGGATGCCCTCGATCACCGGCAGCACCCGGTCGAGCTCCTCGTCGAGCGGGACCTCGGCGCTGCCCGGGCGGGTGGACTGGCCGCCCACGTCCACGATCCCGGCACCCTCCTCCGCCAGGCGCAGGCCATGCTCGACGGCCGCGCGGCGGTCGAAGTGCCGGCCGCCGTCAGAGAAGGAGTCGGGGGTGACGTTGACGATGCCCATGATCACGGTCCGGCCGCCGAGCTCCAGGCCGCGGCCGCCCCGGAGCTCCCAGCGCCAGCGCCGCGCCGCCGGTCCGGCGCTCTGCAGGGCGAAAGGCCAGGGGTTGCTCATCCGGTCGGCCCTCAGGCGGTCTCCGGGTTCAGCGGGTCGCGCCCGGCCGCGTCGGTCGGCGGGACGGGGGCGGCGGCCGGCGCCGAGACGGCGTTCATAAGGGCCTCCACCTGCTCGCGGTTGAGGACCTCCTCGACCAGCAGGGCGGCCTTGATGCGTTCGAGCTTCTCGCGGTTGGCCTCGATCAGCCGGCGGGCCTCCTGGTGGGCGCCGTGGGTCAGCCTGGTGACCTCCTCGTCGATGCGCCGGGCGGTGGCCTCGCTGAACTCCCGGCCGCGGGACATCTCGTAGCCCAGGAAGACGTTCTCGTGGGCCATCTCGTAGCTGACCGGCCCGAGCTCGTCGGACATGCCCCACTCGCAGATCATGCGGCGGGCGATCTCGGTGGCCCGGCGGATGTCCGAGGCCGCGCCGTTGGAGATGTCCCGGCCGAAGACCTCCTCGGCGGCCCGGCCGCCGTAGAGCACGCGCATCTCGCCCAGCAGCTTCCTGCGGCCCATGCTGTACTCGTCGCGGGCCGGCAGCTGCATGGTCGCGCCCAGGTAGTGGCCGCGCGAGACGATGGTCACCTTGTGCAGGGGCTCGACCTCGGGGCTGAGCATGGCCACGATGGCGTGCCCGCCCTCGTGCAGGGCGGTCATCTCGCGGTCGTCCTCGGTGATCTTCCGGCTGCGCTTCTCGCGGCCCCACAGGACCTTGTCGCGGGCCTCCTCGAGGTCCGCCATCTCCACGGCGTCCTTGTTCTTGAGCACCGCGCCGATGGCCGCCTCGTTCATCATGCTCTCGATGTTGGCCCCGGTGAAGCTGGGGGTCATCCGGGCCAGCTTCTCCATGTCCACGTTCTCGGCCAGTTTGACCTTCCGGGCGTAGACCTTGAAGATGTCCTTGCGGCCGCCCACGTCCGGCGGGTCGATGGTGATGTGCCGGTCGAAGCGCCCGGGGCGCAGCAGCGCCGGGTCGAGCACGTCCGGCCGGTTGGTGGCGGCCATGACGATGACCTTGTCGTCGGACTCGAAGCCGTCCATCTCCACGAGGATGGCGTTCAGGGTCTGCTCGCGTTCGTCGTGCCCGCCGCCCAGGCCCGTGCCGCGCCGGCGGCCGACCGCGTCGATCTCGTCCAGGAAGATCACGCAGGGCGAGTTGCCCTTGGCCTGCTGGAAGAGGCCGCGCACCCGGCTGGCGCCCACGCCCACGAACATATCCACGAAGTCGGAGCCGGAGATCGAGTAGAACGGCACGTCGGCCTCTCCGGCGATGGCCCGGGCCAAGAGCGTCTTGCCCGTCCCCGGGGGGCCGACCAGCAGCACGCCTTTGGGGATGCGCCCGCCCAGCCGCTGGAAGCGCCGCGGGTCCTTGAGGAAGTTGATGATCTCCGTGACCTCCTCCTTGGCCTCCTCGATGCCGGCGACGTCGGCGAAGGTGGTCTTGCTCTTCTTGTCCTTGGAGACCAGCGTGGCGCGGCTCTTGCCGAAGGACAGCACGCCGCCCGGTCCGCCGGAGGACTTGTAGCGGTAGATGAAGAAGTACCAGAAGACGAAGATCAGCCCGCCCAGGAGCAGGATGGTGGGCATGGCCTGCTTCCAGGCCGGGTACTCGGCCCACTCGACCTTCACGTCGTTCTCATCGGTCAGCTTGGTGAGACGGTCCTTCTCCTGCTCGGAGAAGTCGCTGTACGGTTTGTACTGTCCCTTGGGCGTCACGAAGCGGAGGTCCACAGTCTCCTGCCCTATCTCGGTCTTCAGCGTGCCGGAGTACCCATCGCTCCCGTCGCGATAGATCTTGAGCGTCTTGACCTTGTCGGCCTCGAGCTTCTTGAGTACCTCCGACCAGGTGAGCTGCTGCGGCCGGGTGCCGCCGAAGCTGCCCTGCTGGCCGAGCATGAGCAGCACGACCACCGCGGTGAGCAGCAGCACGATGATCACCAGCTTGGGATTGCGCAGGTCGAACAGCCTGGGCGGACGCCCCGGTCCCTGGTTGTTGTCGTCGAGGTTGAAGCGCCCACTGGGCATCGCCGGTCGTCTCCTTGCCGTGCCTTAGGTGTCTGCTACCATCCCTGCTCGAGAATCCGCCTGGCGATGTTGCGGCCCAGGTCCTCGGCGGCCGCAGCGCGCCCCCGGGCTTCGCTCTCGCCGCGGGTCAGGTCCACCTGTCCGCCCCGGGCGTCGCCGTCGAGGCTCGATACCCGGACTTTCTTGACCAGGTGACCACCGTCGGCCCTCCGCACGGTGATCACCGCCTCGATCTCCAACTCGAAACGCACCGGGTCGCCATAGCGGTCGGTGCGCACGGAGTTCCGTCTGAAGGTCTCTATCGTCCCGGTCAGCAGCAGGTCGGGCCGGTCTTCAGGTCGGATTATAGACAGCCGGCCGAAGCTTTGAAGGGCAGAAATCACCGCGGAGGTGACCTCGCCCTCCAGACCGGGCTGGCTGGTGCTGTTGCGCAGGACGGTGACCCCGATGGTCCGGATCGAGGGGTCGAGCGAGCCGGCCGTGCCGTAGCGGCAGCCGGTGGCGCCCAGCGCGGCGGACAGCAGCACGGCGGCGCCCGCGGCGGAGGCGATTCGGCTCATGCGGATCATCTTTCTGCCAGCTCCTCAAGAAGAACGGCCGCGGCCTCGGCCGACGGCGTGTCCCCGTAGCGCCCGAGCACCGAGCGCAGCACGGTCTCGGCGGCGCGGCGCTGGCGCAGCCGGAGGTAGAGCCGGGCCTCCTCGATCTTCAGCTCCGCCTGCCGCGCGGCGATGCTCCGGTAGGTCTCGGCGATGGCGTCGGAGGCCGGCCCCGGACTGGCGGCACCGCCCTGGCGCGCCCACTCCGCGCTCTCACGGGCGTCGGCCAGAACCTCGCCCTCCTGGGAGCGGTTGCGGACCCTGGCGGTGTTGGCCGCGGCCAGCTCGCCCCGGGCGTCCGGCACCAGCGGGCTGCGCGGGTAGTCCTTGAGGAACTGCTCCAGGGCGGCGATGCCCTTGGCGGTCTTGCCCTGGGCCAGCCAGGCCCGGGCGCGGCCGAAGGCCGCCCGTTCGGCCAGCGGGCCGGTCCGGTCCTGGGCCAGGATGACGCCGAAGACCGTCATGGCCCTCCGGGCCTGCTCCGCGGCGTCGCCCGGCCGCTGGCGGCCGGAGAGGGCCTCGCCCAGGCGCGACTCGCCCAGGGCGATCAGCAGCTGGTCCTGCTCGCCGGCGTGCTCCGCAGCGCGCCAGCGCCCGCGCAGCTCGTTGGCCAGCCGCTCGGTCCGGTCGTGGTCGCCGGCGGCCAGAGCCGAGCGCGCGGCGGCGAGCATCGCCCCCGGAGCCTCCGGGGCGGCCGGCCAGCGCCGCACCAGTCCCTCGTAGGCGCGCGAGGCCGCCGCGTAGCTGCCCTCGGCGGCCAGCAGGTCCGCCCAGGCCAGCGCCGAGGCGGGGCTGGCGCCCTGCTCGGCGTCAGGACGTCCGTCGGCCCCCAGCCACGCGGGGGCCGCGGCGGCCGGCGCCGGCTCCTTGACCGAAGCGCCAGCGGCCGGCTTCGGCGCTCCGCCCGCCGGCTCGCCGGCCAGCCCGGAAAGGCCGGCCGCCGCCAGGACGGACATGGTCACAGACAAGAGCCTCATCGGCACCCCACCGCCTCCAGCCTGCCGACCATCGCCCCCAGCGCGGTCAGCGAGCGCATTCCCTTCTCCAGCCGCCACGAGGCGTAACCCTCCACCGCCCCCAGCAGCTCCCGTTCGGCGCCGCGGCTGGGTCTGAGCCTGGCCCCGGCCTCGGGCGTCATCCTCAGCAGCGCGCCGAGCAGCGCCGCGGCCTCGCCCGAAAGGCGGAAGAGCCCCGAGCCGCCACCCGCCCCGCCCCGCCCCCTCCGCCGGGCCTCGGCGGCCCGGCTCCCGACCAGCTCGGCGCAGCCGGCGCAGAGCATCCCGCCCTGGGCGGCCGAGAGCACCGCCGCCGCTCCGCGCCCGCCGCCAACCGGGCGGCCCCCGCCGCAGCCGGCGCAGGTCTCGAAGGCCGGACGGAACCCGGCGGACGAGAGCATGGCCAGCGCCGAGGCCAGCGCCGCCGGAATCAGCCGTTCCGCGGAAACGGCCAGCGCCGTGCCCGCGGCCAGCAGCCGGAAGAGTTCGGCGGAGTCCTCTCCCTCGGCGGAACACTCCCGGGCGTATTCGACCAGGACCGCCGAAGCCGCGAAGCGCACTGGATCGGTGCCCAGCTCCGCCGCCGGGTTGCACAGCTCCGACCACTCGGCCAGGATCGCCAGTCCGCCTCCGCGGCGCTCGTAGCAGAGTATCTCGTTCTGGCTCAAAAGGTCAAGACCACCGCCCAGGCCGGCCGTGCCCTTGGGGCGCCGCGCGCCCTTGGCCAGCACTCCGAGCCGCCCGCGGTCGGGCGTGAGGAAGCTCAGCACCCGGCTGGTGTTGCCGAAGTCCCAGCGGGCCAGGACGATGCCGAAGGTCTTCAGCGGTCCGGACACATCCGCTCCCACTGCCCGCCCAGGCCCAGCCGCGCCAGGACCCGCCGCTCCGCCGCGCGCATCCGGCGGCGGTCGGCCGGGCGATGGTCATCGTGCCCGGCCAGGTGCAGCCAGCCGTGGACGGCGTAGAGCAGGAGCTCGGCCTCGACGGCCAGCCCCCGCCGCCGGGCCTCGCGCTCGGCCACCGGCCGGCAGACGGCCACCTCGCCGACGAGCCACCGGCCGGTGTCCTCGTCGCGCTCGCCCACGGGGAAGGACAGCACGTCGGTCATGCCCGGAGTGGCGTGGAAGCGCCGGTTGAGCCGGGCCATTTCCCGCCCGTCAACGCAGAGCAGCGAGGTCAGGAGCGGCCGGCGGCCGGCCGCAGCACCCAGGGCCAGCCCGGCGGCGCGCTCGAGCAGCGCCCGCGCCGGCAGCCGCCCCCGCGAACGGTTGGTGATCATCAAGAGGACGCGCCGGGGTCTGGCCATGGAAGGGATACTAACTGTCGGAGGGCCGGCGTCAAGACGTCAGGTGCAGGGCGGCAGGGCGGAGGACGAGCGACCAGGCCGGGCAGGGACCTCCCAGGTCCCCCCGGCAGCCCTTCCACAGACCACCTTCCGCAGCGTGGTCCAGACTATCGATCCAGATATCCCGAGTAAAGTCATCGGCACAGATCCGCCACCCGTCGCCCAAACTGGGCCTCACGGCCTTTGATTATCACTGGACGAATTCGCCTCAAGGCATCCTCATTCTTGAAAGCGCGATGCGCCCAGACTGTCGTTGCCAACGCAATAGCCGGCATAGGATGACTATGTCTTTCCAGAGCCAGGCTAGCATTGCAGTCCATAATGGCAACACCACAGCAACTAAGGCCATCAGGCCAAGGCTATCCATGGACAAGAATATCTTCGAAAATACAACACTCAAAACGCCTATTGTCACAGGGCCTAGACGTGCTAGTAGCAGTCCTACACGAGACCTGGTGGCCGTTCTTGAGCGCGCGGGGAGGCTCCCGAAATCGTAGTGGCCAGTGGTTTGGTCGAATCGCGTACTCCACTCAATGTCTTCATCGCCGAAATGCCGTCTCACGATAGTTGCCAACGCAGCCGCCACCAGCAAGAGCAACATGCCCACCGACATTCCTATGTCACCGGCGGCTTTCCAGCTCATCCACAAGGTCAGCCAGCCCGGCAACACAATGCCAATCAGCGCAAGAAGTGCTGTCTGGCTAATCAGGCCTCTAAGTGCCCGCCCACCACCCGCTGTGCCCCATAGTTGTACCACCCACAGAAAGCCTACCACGCCAAGCATGCTGCGCGTCACGGACGGACGATGCATCTCATCACTGAGATCACGCATTACGACACATGCAAACAGAGTAAACACAGCCATGATAACTGCGCCTGTTCTCAGATGGGATCGAAGCATCCTTGATTCTTCGTTCGTGTCCTTCCTCACACTCATCATCGGGCACCTTGCAGCGTTATCGCGTCCGGTCGAGAATAGCAGCTACCCTTGGCCAGCCCCATGGTTCACCGGTTCCTCCGGCTTCTGTCTAGGGCTGCTTATCCCTTCCCCGCCCCATTCCCGTTGCCGTTGGCGCCGTGACCGCCGTGGCCGTTGCCCGCGGCTGGTCGGTCGGCCGGGTAGGCGATGCGGGCGTGGAACATGCTCAGGAGGATGCGGGTCAGGGTCGCCTCGATGGCGCCGAGCTCGCGCAGGGTCAGGCCGCACTCGTCGAACTGGCCCTCCAGCAGCCGGCGGCGGGAGATGTCCCGCACCATGGCCTCGATCCGCGCGGCGGAGGGGTCCTCCAGCGTGCGGCTGGCGGCCTCCACCGCGTCGGCCAGCAGGATGACCGCCGCCTCCTTGCTCTGCGGGCGCGGCCCGGGGTAGCGGAAGATGCTCTCCGCCGGCTCCTCGCCGCGGTCCAGGGCCCGGCGGTAGAAGTACTCGGCCCGGGTGGTGCCGTGGTGCTGCTCGATGATGTCCACCAGCACGCGCGGCAGCCGGAAGGAACGGGCCAGCTCCACCCCGTCGCGGACGTGGGCGATGACCACCGTGGCGCTCATGGCCGGAGCCATCCGGTCGTGGCGGTTCTCGCCCGGCGGGGCGTTCTCCACGAAGTACTCGGGGCGGGCCAGCTTGCCGATGTCGTGGTAGTAGCCGCCGGCGCGGGCCAGCAGGGGGCTGGCCCCCACCGCCGCGGCGGCGTTCTCGGCGAGCATGCCCACCACCGAGCAGTGGTGGAAGCTGTTGGGCGCGTTGAGGAAGAGCGTGCGCAGCACCGGCGACTGGTTCGGGTCGCAGAGCACCCGCAGGCTGACGCTGGTGCTGACCCCGAAGGCCGCCTCGAGCACCGGCAGCGCCCCGGCCAGAACCAGCCCCTGGCCCAGCGCGGCCAGGAGGCCCCAGAGCGCCTCGCGCAGGACGATGCCGGTCTCCGGCGCGCCGGACAGGATTCGCCCGGCGGCGGCCACCGCGGCGGTGACCAGCCCGGCGGCCAGCGCGGCGCGCAGCAGGTCCAGGTGGTGGCGCGGGCGCGAGCAGGCCAGCGCCGCGGCCAGCGACCCGGCGGTCAGGGCGGCCGCCCCGTAGAGCCCGCCGCCGGCGGCCAGCGCCGCCAGGGCGCAGACCAGCACGGACAGGGCCGCCGCGGTGCGCACCGACAACACCAGGGCCGCGGCCATGGCGAAGAACACCGCCGGGGCCATCAGCACCGGCCAGTCGTTCTCGGCCACGAAGCGCGCGGCCAGCAGCACCCCGGCGGCCAGGAAGCCCAGCACGGCCAGGGCCCGCGGCCGGCGCAGCACCTCCGGCTCGACGCGGACGATCCAGGCGAAGGCCACGCAGAAGAGCGCGGCGACGATCAGCAGCAGGCCGCCGGTGCGCAGCAGGCGCTCGCGCACGGCCACCGACTCCCAGTAGGCGGCGTTTTCCACGCGCAGCAGCCGGAGCTCCTGCTCCTCGATCCGGTCGCCGGCCAGCAGCAGCACCTCGCCCTTGCGCACGCTGCGCCGGCCGCTGGTGACGTCGATCTCGCCGAGGGCCTTCTTGAGCGCCTCCTCCGAGAGCGTCGGGTCGTGGTCCAGGCTGGGCTGCAGCCGGCGCGCCAGCAGGGCCTTGGCGGTCTCGAGCAGGATGGGCGGACGCCCGCGCAGGAGCGGCCGGAGCGCCTTCTCGATCTCCGTCGTGGCCGTGCTCACGCTGTAGCAGCGGGAGGCGGGCAGCGTCCCGGACCGTTCTCCGGGGTGCGCCCGGCTGCGCACCTCGATCCGGATGTCCGGGCGGCGCTCGAGTTCGGCGCGCTGGCGCTCCTCCCGGAGCACCCCGGCGTGCTGGATGCGGCCCAGGTCCTGGGCCAGCGGCGCCAGCAGGTCCTCGCGGAGGTTGAAGTTCTCCAGCGCCTTCCAGAGCGGCTCCGCGGACTGCTCGTCGGCCACCTTGGCCTCCACGGCGGCCTTGCGGAACTCCTCCAGGTCCTTGGCCTTGGCGCGGACCTCGGCGAGCTTCTCCAGGTCCTCCATCACCAGAACGGACCACTTGGGCTCCAGGAAGTACACGCCCGGCGTCCCGGCCATGGCCGCCTTGCGCCGGTCGTTGTAGGCCCGCGGGTCGTCGTCCACGAAGTCCACCCGGGCCATGTAGTTGGCCTGGGCCTTCTCGCCCAGGTGCATGCCCACCGGGGGCGCCCCGCGGTTGAGGATGGCCAGGGCGCCGACCACGAAGAGCGCGCCGAAGAGGATCAGGGTGACCTTCTGGCTGCGGCTCAGGGCCGGACCCGAGGAAATGGCCGGGGCCGGCGCGGCCGAGCGCCGGACGATCTCCTCCGGCCTGGGCCGGTGGGCGCGCCCGTTAGGCCTTGCCACCCGCGGACTCCCCAGGGGCCTCGGCCCGGCCCTGTTCGTAGGCCAGGACGATCTCCTTGACCAGGCGGTGGCGGACCACGTCGTCGGCCGAGAGCTCCACGAAGGCCAGGCCCTCGATGCCGGAGAGCAGGCCCATGGCGTGGCGCATCCCGGAGACCTCGCCGCTCGGCAGGTCGGTCTGGGTCACGTCGCCGACCACCGCGGCGCGGCTGTTGGCGCCCAGGCGGGTCAGGAACATCTTCATCTGCGAGACGGTGGTGTTCTGGGCCTCGTCCAGGATCACGTAGGCGCCGTTCAGGGTCCGGCCGCGCATGTAGGCCAGCGGGACCACCTCGATGGTCCCGGCCTCGGAGTAGCGCAGCAGGTCGCGCTCCGGGATCATCTCGGCCAGGGCGTCGTGCAGCGGGCGCAGGTAGGGGTTGACCTTCTCGCGGAAGTCGCCGGGCAGGAAGCCGAGCTTCTCGCCGGCCTCCACCGCCGGGCGGGCCAGCACGATGCGGCCGGCCCGGCCGGAGGCCAGCTCGGCGCAGGCCCGGGCCACCGCCAGGTAGGTCTTGCCCGTGCCGGCCGGGCCGGTGGCGAAGACGATCTCGGAGTTCTCCAGGGCGGACAGGTACCGGGCCTGTCCCGGGCTCCTGGGCCGGACGTAGCGGTTGGATCCGAAGACCCGCACGCCGCTCCCCGCCGGGCCGCCGCCCGGGCCGGAGGAGCCACGCGCGGAGTGCACCAGGCGCTCGACCTCGGTCACGCCCGGCTCGAGCCCCCCCTCGACCATGCGCACCAGCTCCCGGCAGACCTCCAGCGCCCGGCGGACGGCAGGCTCCTCGCCCTCCACGCTCAGCCGGCCGTCGCGCACAGAGGCGGCCACGCCGATGGCCTCGCGCAGCGCGCGCAGGTTGGAGTCGGCCGGGCCGAGCACGGCCCGCTCCATCTCGACGTCGCCCAGGAGCAGCGTATCCTTCAAGGCGCCAGCTCCAGCCCCGCGGCGAAGCGCAGGAAGAGGTAGATGGCCGGCGCGGAGATCAGCAGGCTGTCGATCACGTCCAGGACGCCGCCATAGCCCGGAAAGACGCCGCCGGAGTCCTTGACCCCGCCGCTGCGCTTGAAGAGCGACTCGAGCAGGTCGCCGCACTGCCCGGCGGCCCCGGCCAGCACCCCCAGGGCCGGGATCATCCAGGCCTCGCGCAGGCCGGGCAGCAGCCCCAACGCGGCGCACCCATAGGCGGCGCCGACGCTCGCGGCCAGGCCGGCGATGGCGCCCTCCACGCTCTTGGCGGGGCTGATCCGGGGGATGAGCTTGTGCCGGCCGATGCTCCGGCCCACGAAGTAGGCGCCCACGTCGCTGGCCTTGGAGACGACCACGGTGCTGATCAGCAGGGCGTTGCCCGACAGCAGCCACTCGGCGTTGCCCAGCGGGTCCTCCAGGTGGCGGATGCGCACCAGGAAGCACGGCAGGAACCAGAGGTAGACGACGCCCAGCAGGGTCATGCCCACCGCCGGCAGCGCGTCGCGGTTGTCCCGGATCAGGAACTGCCGCAGGAAGATGGCGAAGACCGCCGCCACGCTCCCCGCCTCCAAAAGCGGCCAGCCCGCGCCGGCGGACAGCAGCCCGGAGAGCGCCAGCCAGTGCAGCCAGACCAGCCCGACGCACACGGCCATGCCCCATATGCGGAACGGCCGGAAGCCCCGGGCCTCGCACATGTCGCAGAATTCGCCGAAGGCCAGGATCGTGGCGATGGTCAGGACGGCGGTGAAGAGCACGTCCAGCCGGAACACGAAGAAGTCGGCGGCCAGCGCGCCGCCGGCCACGGCCAGGATGGCCGAGGCGGCCACGAAGCGCCGCGCGGTCTCGGAGCGCCGCGGGGACTGAGTGGCCGGCGGCGCCTGAGGAGTCGGATCGGTCATGGGGGTATTCTATGGCCCGGCGGGAGATGCGCAACTGACCTGGGGCTGCGGGCCGCTTCAGTTCCCATCGCCTTCGATCGTTCTCGCCCTCGCTCTCGCCATGGCTCTCGCCCGCGCCTGGGGATCGAGGACGAGAACCGCTCGGCTCCGCCTCGCTGAGAACGAGAACGAGCGGAGACGAGGCGAAAGGCCCCTGACCAGCCCCTGCATCTGTTTGACTGCCGGCCCGTCCCGGTATATAGAGTAGGCCCCGCTGCGCTGCGGCCGGGAGACCAGGACAGGAGAAACGCCATGCCCAGCCCCTTCCCCGGACCCGAGAGCCGGAAGCTCATCGCCGAGCTCGAGCGCTACGTGCTCACCGAGCCCTGGCCCTTCGTGGTGGACATCGAGCGCTCGTCGGGCATGTGGCTGGCCACCGTCGACGGCCAGCGCATCTTCGACTGGGCCGGCTACTACGGCTCCAAGCTCATCGGCCACAACCACCCGCGGCTGAACGAGCCCGATTACCTGCGCCGGCTGGCCCTGGCCGCCAACAACAAGGTCGCCAACCTCGACTTCCTGACCCCGGAGTGCCTGGAGTACTACCGCCTGCTCAGGGAGCTGGCCCCCCGCTGCATGCTCAACGACAAGCTGGAGATCTACGCGGTGAACTCCGGCGCCGAGGCCGTGGAGAACATGATGAAGTACTTCATCAACCTCCACGACCGGAAGTGCCTGGCCGCTGGGCGCCTGCCCTCCGTCCGGCGCTTCATCTACTTCGACCAGGCCTTCCACGGACGCACCGTCTTCGCCCTGAACATCACCCAGCAGGACCAGGACCCCATCCTGACCAAGGACTTCCGCGGCCTGGTCCCGGGCAACCTCCAGGTGCCCTTCCCGGCGGTGGACCGCGGCCAGTCGGCCGCCGAAAACCGCGCGCGCACCAACCACAGCCTGGAGATCATCGAGGACCTGCTGGTCCGTTACCGCGGAGAGATCGTCGGAATCGTGGTCGAGCCCATCCAGGGAGCCGGCGGCCACCGCCTGGCCGAGCCGGAGTTCTTCCGGGGCCTGTCCGAACTCGCCCACCGTCACGAAACTTACCTGGGCTTCGACGAGGTCCAGACCGCCGGCGGCCAGACCGGCACCTTCTTCGCCATCGACCAGTTCGGGCTGCCCCATCCCCCGCAGGCCGTGGCGGCGGCCAAGAAGCTGGGCTGCGGGGTCATCTACATGCTCCACCACATGGAGGACCTCGGGGTCCTCGACTCCACCTGGGGCGGGTCGCTGGCCGACATGGTCCGCTTCGTCCAGGAGATGACCGTGGTCCGCGATGAGCGGCTCATCGAGAAGATCCCCGAACGCTCCGCCCGGCTGATGGCCGGCCTGGAGGCCCTGGCCGCGAAGTTCCCGGAGCTCATCGGCAACGTCCGGGGCATGGGCACCTACGCCGGGTTCACGACACGGCGCAAGGGCGACCGCAACCGGCTGCTGGACATCCTCCTGCAGGAGGAGAGCACCATGCTGCTTGGCGCCGGGGTCGACTCGATCCGGCTACGCCCGAGCCTGAGCGCCGCCGAAGAGGACATCGACATGCTCCTGGATATCCTCGGGCGGAGCCTGCCGCGGCTGGAAGGGTGAACGGCGATTCTCACGCCAAGCCGCGAAGAACGCCAAGAACGGCTGGTTTCTCCTTATCATTATGGGGGGAATCCGCAGTTGTTGTTCTTTGCGGCGTTGCGCCTTGGCGTGAGACCACCGTTCTCAAGTGCCCAATGTAGCACGCACCCGTTCCCCTCCCCGCGCTTGACTGCCCCTCCTCCGGCCCTAGAATACCCGTCGTCGGGCATACGGCATGGCCTGACGCACGCTTGACTCCGTCATAAGCCGGGTGGGAGGAATCATGGCCAAGGTGGTTGCCAGGCGCGAGATCGCGCCGCAGACGGTCCTGCTGGAGCTGGAGGCCCCCAAGATCGCCGCCAAGCGGCGTCCCGGGCAGTTCGTGATCCTCAAGAAGGACGAGGCCGGCGAGCGCATCCCGCTGACCATCGCCATGGCCGACCACGCCAGGGGCACCATCACGGTGATCTTCCAGATGGTCGGCGCCGGCACCCGCGGCCTGGGTGCCGTGCCGGTCGGCGGCGAGGTCATGGACGTGGTCGGACCGCTGGGCAAGCCCACCGACATCCACAAGGTCGGCACGGTGGTCTCGGTCGGCGGCGGCATCGGCACGGCGGTGGCCTACCCCATCGCCGAGGCCATGAAGGCCATGGGCAACCGGGTGATCGGCATCATCGGCGCGCGCAACAAGGACCTGCTCATCCTCGAGGACGAGTTCCGCAAGGTCGCCGACGAGCTGCTGGTCACCACCGACGACGGCAGCTACGTCCGCAAGGGCTTCGTGACCGACGTGCTCAAGGAGGTCATCGCCCGCGGAGCGCCCATCGCCGAGGTCCTGGCCATCGGCCCGGTCCCGATGATGAAGGCGGTCTGCAAGGTCACCAAGGAGGCCGGCATCAAGACGGTGGTGAGCCTGAACCCCATCATGATCGACGGCACCGGCATGTGCGGCGGTTGCCGCGTGGACATCGGCGGCCAGACCAAGTTCGCCTGCGTCGACGGTCCGGAGTTCGACGGCCACCTGGTGAACTGGGATGTCCTGGGCACCAGGCTCTCGGCCTACAAGGCCCATGAACAGGAAGCCTGCCGCCTGCACGGAGCGGAGAAACGCTGATGACCCCAGAGAACGCCAACCCCTCCCCCGCCCCGGCCCCGGCCGGCGGCAAGAAGCAGCGCCCCCCGCGCCAGAAGATGCCGGAGCAGCCGGCGGCCGAGCGCGTCCGCAACTTCAACGAGGTGCCCTACGGCTACTCCGCCGACCTGGCCCAGTTGGAGGCCTCCCGCTGCCTGCAGTGCAAGAAGCCGGCCTGCGTCGACGGCTGCCCGGTCTGCGTGGACATCCCCGGCTTCATCAAGAAGGTCGCCGAGGGCGACTTCCTGGGGGCCGCGCGCACGCTCAAGGCCGACAACTCGCTGCCGGCGGTCTGCGGCCGGGTCTGCCCCCAGGAGGAGCAGTGCGAGAAGCTCTGCGTCCTGGCCAAGAAGGGCGAGTCGGTGGCGGTCGGGCGCCTGGAGCGCTTCGTGGCCGACTACGAGCGCGAGCGCGGCACTGGCGAACTGCCCCCCAAGGCGCCGCCCAGCGGCTTCCGGGTCGCGGTGGTCGGCTCTGGTCCGGCCGGCCTGACCTGCGCCGGCGAACTCGTCAAGAAGGGCCACCGGGTCACGGTCTTCGAGGCCCTGCACAAGGCCGGCGGCGTGCTGGTCTACGGCATCCCCGAGTTCCGGCTGCCCAAGGCCATCGTCGGCGCCGAGGTCGACTACCTGCGCCGCCTGGGCGTGGAGATCGAGTTCAACGCCCCGGTCGGCAAGTCCGAGACCGTGGATGAGCTGCTGGCCTCGGGCTTCGACGCGGTCTTCATCGGCACCGGCGCGGGCCTGCCCTACTTCATGGGCATCCCCGGCGAGAACCTCATCGGGGTCTACTCGGCCAACGAGTACCTGACCCGCTCGAACCTCATGAAGGCCTACCTCTTCCCGGAGTACGCCACGCCGATAATCCGCGGCAGGCGGGTGGCAACCATCGGCGGCGGCAACGTGGCCATGGACGCGGCCCGCACCGCGCTGCGCCTGGGCGCCGAGAAGTCCATCATCGTCTACCGCCGCAGCCGCCAGGAGATGCCCGCCCGCATCGAGGAGATCCACCACGCCGAGGAGGAGGGCCTGGAGTTCCAGCTGCTCACCGCCCCGGTGCGCGTGCTGGGCGACGAGGCCGGCCGGGTCAAGGGCCTGGAGTGCCTGCGCATGGAGCTCGGCGAGCCCGATGCCTCCGGCCGGAGGCGTCCGGTGCCCATCAAGGGCTCCGAGTACGTGCTGGACGTGGACACCGTGGTGGTGGCCATCGGCAACGGGCCGAACCCGCTCATCCCCCAGACCACCCCGGGCCTGGCCACCGGCAAGCACGGCAACATCACCGCCGACGAGGCCACCGGGCAGACCTCCAAGCCGGGGGTCTTCGCCGGCGGCGACATCGTCACCGGCGCAGCCACGGTCATCCTGGCCATGGGCGCGGGGCGCCGCGCGGCGACGGCCATCGACGCCTACCTGCGCGCCAAGAAGCCGGCTGGCTGAACCGCGATGACCGACCCGGTCCAGGCCGAACCCTCGGCCCCCACCCCGACCCAGCCGCAGCCCCCCGTCCAGGAGGGCAACGGCCGGAACCGCTTCGGCTTCCCCCTGGCCTGCGTCACCGCGATCTGCCTGGTCCTGGCCGCGACGGTCCTGCAGAACCTGTGGGAGAACCTGGTTCCGCTGTGGGGCGAGGTCCGCCAGGGCACCGGGCTGCTGCCCCTCCTGGCGCTCTGCGCGGCGGCGCTGCTGGTGGCCCTGGTGATCGTAGTCCTGCTGCTTAGGCGCATCCGCCGGCTGCTCACCTCGCTGCGCATGGCGGCCGCGGCGCTCCTGACCCTGGTGCTCATGCTGGGCGCCAGCCGCCTGCCGATGCCCGACGAGCGCGGCGGAGCGGCTTCCCATGCGGACGATTCCGACGATTCCGGCGGCCAGAGACGGGTCCTGGGCGACCGTCTGGCCGTGGTGCTGCGCACCGCCCACCTGCACGAGCCGGGCGGCTCCTGGGGGGTGATCTCCCTGCTGGGCCTCCTGGCGGCCGGTTCGGCGGCGGGCATCCTCTGGCGGCGCCCGCTGGGCTCGCGCGAGTTCGGCTTCCTGGCCATGCATCTGGGCATCCTGACCGTCCTCGGGGGGCTGGCCGCCGGCAAGGTCTTCGGCCAGTCCATGGAGGTGCGGCTGGTGCCGGGGGCCACGCCCACGCCGGTGCCGCCCAGGTCCGGCGAGGAGCCGGACTTCCGCCTCGGCATGCTCCGGGCCGTCACGGCCGCCCGGGCCCCGGTCATCCAGCTCTTCGCCGGCCCCGCGGACGGGGCCGACCAGAAGGTCCTGCCGATCGACGTCGCCCGCGGCGGGCGCTGCTCGTGGCGCGGCGCGGATATCGCCGTGCTCGAGTTCCTCGAATCGGCCGTGCCGGAGATGTACACCGAGAACGTCCCGGGGCGCGGGGCGACCGCGGCCGTCAGGGTCAGCCTGACCGGCCCCCAGGGCAGCCGCGAGTGCCTGATCCCCGCCGGCGATCTGCTCATCGGGCCCGCCGCCCCGCTCGGCGTGGCGCTCACCTACGAGAAGAAGATCACGCCCCAGGACGCCGAGGCGGCCTGCCGGCGCCGCGAGGAGCTCGACCCCGACCGCCTGGAGGTCGTCGAGGCCGACGGCAACGCCCGCTACCAGGCCCAGATCCCGGCCGGGCGCGCGGGGGTCGGCGCCGAGTTCGTGCTCGGCAACGCGAACCTCAAGGTGGTCCGGCGCCTGCACGTCCGCCGCGGCACCATGGAGGAGGCGGCCCGCTCGGCTGGCACGGTCCCGGCCCTGGAACTCGCCCCGGGCGGCCCCGGCCCCGCGGGGCGAGCCACCTTCCGGGTGTCCGCCGGCGATCAGCCGGCGCAGCCGGACGGCCGCGTCCCGCCGGAGCTGGCCGGCATGCAGCTGCGCTACACCCCGAACATCGTCCCGAGCGGCGCCCGCCTGGTCGAGGGGCCGGCCGGGACGTTCCGGCTGGTGGAGCTCGACGAGGGCTGGCCGGGCGCGGTGGCGACCCTGGCCATGGGCGGCGAGGCCACCCTGCCGGGCGGCATACGCTTCAAGCTGCTCGAGTTCATCCCCGAGGCCCGGACGTCCTACCGGCCCGCCGCGGCCGGCGCCCCGGGCGCGCGCATCTTCGCGCGTCCGGCGGTGCACGTCGAAGTCCGGTCCGCCGGCGCTCCCCCGCAGAACTTCTGGCTCTTCCCCGGCCTCGACGGCCGGCGCGAGATTCCCGGGGGCGCGGCGCTGACCGCCAGGGCCATCGACCGCGGGCTCTCCCAGGCCGCGGCGACCGTGGAGATCATCGGCCGGCGGGGATCCCGCTCCGAGCATTTCCTGGCCCGGGGCCAGCCGCTGCACGTTGACGGGTGGCAGATCACGCTGCGGAACCTGGAGGGCGCGCAGGCCGTCGGCCCGGTGCCGGCCTTCAAGGCCGACGTGCGCATCTCCCGCGACCCGGCCATCTGGGCGGTGTACGTCGGCATGCTCCTCCTGGCCCTGGGCGCCCCCTGGCTGCTCTGGACCAGGCTGCGCCGCATCCCCGAAACCACCATCAGGGAGGACTGATCCTGGACGCGCGCATCGTCACGCTCGCGGCCGGCGCCGGGCTCTTCGCCGCCGGCGCGGCCCTGGCCGTCCCGGCGGCCATCTTCAAGACCCGCCCCCTCTGGCGCCGGGCCTCGCGCTGGTCGGCCGTGGCCGGCACGCTGGCCTGCCTCGCGGCCGCGGCGGTCGAGTGGGCCGGGCTGGGGCGCGCGCCGGTCCTGTCCGTGGCGGAGTCGCTGCTGCTGCTCGCCCCGGCCATGGGCCTGGGGTACATCTGCATCGAGACGCTTTCCAAGAGCCGCGAGGGCGGCCTGCCCATCCTGCTCTCGGCCGCGGGCGCGGCGTTGACCGCCTCGATCCTGGCCGCCTCGGCCGGACCGCTCTGCCCCTGGCCCGCGCCGCCGGAGTTGGCCGGCCCCTGGCTACCCGCCTACGCGGTGACGGCCTTCCTGGGGCTCGGGCTGCTGGGCGCCGCGGCCTTCCAGGCGGTGGCCTTCCTGGTCGTCGAGCGGATATCCCCGGCCAGCGGCGAACGCGCCGGGCGGGGCGCCTTCTGGTGCGTGTGTCTGGGCCTGCCGCCCATGATCTGGAGCCTGCTGGTCGCGGCGGCCTGGGGCCAGCGCTCCGGCGGCGACGTCTGGACCTGGAGCGGCCGGGAAGTCTGGGCGCTCGCCCTGGTGCTGGTCATGGCCGCTTACATCAGCCTGCGCCACGTCGGCGGCTGGCCGGAGCGCCGCAGCGCCTGGCTGCTGGCCGGGTCGGTGGTGGTCTGGGCCGCCGCGCTGGTCTCGGCGCCGATGAACTGACGGCAGCCGCCCCCGGACTTCTGCAATCGTAAGTCTGCAGTCGGGCCGCCCTAATCATGCGGGCAGGATTACAGGCCGAAAATCGCACGGACGGGCTCAATAACAACCTCCGAAAGCGACTAAGTCGGCATAGGATAAAAGGTTGACGTGGTCCGACCCCGGCTGACCACCCCGGCTGGCCGAGAACCTCACCCGCGCCGCCAGCAACAGGGTCATGCGCCGCGAGCTGCGGGCCGGGGGCAAGCCGGCCGCCAAACGACGGCCCGCCGGAGCAGACAAGCCGGTGAGATATCTTGCGGAATACCCTGGAGGTAGCGGCGGTTAGTAGGGCAGCGCCCCATGATGGCCTCGTGCGGGGTCGGGAACGCCAGTCTAAGAAAGAGGATTGGATCATGATAAGGGCCATTGCTGCCACGCTGTTGTCGGCTGGGCTGTTGGTGTTCGCGTCGGGGTGCGGAGCGAAGCAGCAGCCGAAGCCCGATGCCCCCAACCCCCCGACCACCGACCAACCGGCACAGCCGAAGCCGCCGGCGCCTCCGGCCACCGACAAGCCCAAGGACCATCCGGCACACTAAGCGGCGTGGTCGCGCGTCTGTCGCGGCACCGGGTCGGTCCGTCCGGTGCCGGCATGAAGCATCCTTGACTGGGCGCCGGAGACCTTCTGTGTACAGATGCGAATGCAGGGCATCCGCCCTGCGCTGCGCCTTTGGTCCCTGGGTCGTCCTCCTGCTCGTCGCCGGGCTGGGCGCCTGCGGCAGTCGGAGCGGCCCGGGTACATCCAAGGCGCCGGAACCCTACGTTCCCACCATCGTCACCGGCGACATCCAGGCGGGCATTGAGAAGCACATCGCCGAGCAGGTCGCGCTGGGCAAGGGGCACTTCCGGGTGCCCTTCGAAGGCAAGCAGCTCGAGCTCAGGCTGGTCCGCGTCCACGTGGAGTACCTGGCGTCGCTGGCGCCGCAGCGCCATTTCGCCTGCGTCGACATGGCCAGCGCGGACGGGCAGTTCTACGACATCGACTTCTACCTCCACGGCGACCCGGGGGCTATGACCGTCACCGAAACCACCGTCCACAAGCTCAACGGCCGGCCGTACTACCTCTGGAAGCAGAATGCCGACCGGAACTGGGTCCGCGCGCCGGTCGACGCCGCCTCCAAGGAACTGCTCGGTGTTCTGACCGGCCGGGACGCCTTCGAGTTCCGCTACCAGGCCACGCTCCCGGCCCTCGCCGGACCGGGACGCTGCTGGCTGCCGCTGGCCGGATCGGACGCATTCCAGAAGGTGACCGTCAAGTCCATCAGCGCCCCGGGCAAGCAGCGCACGCTCACCGACGGGGCCCACGGGAACCGTGTCCTCTTCCTGGAACTGGGCCCGGATGACGGCGGGAAGCCCATCGAGATCGTCTACGACGTGGAGCGCCTCGAAAAGGGCGCCTACCCCGGAGACCCGGCGGAGGCGGCCAAGCACCTGCAGCCCGAGCGCCTGGTCCCGTCCGGCGGGGAGATCAAGGCCGCCGCCGAGAAGGCCATCGCCGGCCGGCAGGGCGACCTGATGCGCGCGCGGGCGCTCTACGACCACGTGATCGACCAGATGCGCTACATGAAGTTCGGGGAGGGCTGGGGCCAGGGCGACGCGGTCCGGGCCTGCAGCGCTCTATCCGGCAACTGCACCGACTACCACGCGTACTTCATCGGCCTGGCGCGCTCCGTCGGCATCCCGGCGCGATTCGCGATCGGCGCGGCCATCCCGTCCGAGCGCAACGACGGCGGCACCGACGGTTACCACTGCTGGGCCGAGTTCTACGCGGACGGCAAGTGGTGGCCGGTGGACGTCAGCGAGGCCGACAAGTTCAGCGCGCTGAGCATGTACTACTTCGGCCATCACCCGGCCAACCGCTTCGAGTTCACCCGCGGGCGCGACCTGGTGCTCGATCCGGGCCCGGCCTCCGGCCCCATCAACTTCCTGGCCTACCCCTACCTGGAAGTCGACGGGAAGCCCCAGAAGGTCAAGACCCTGTTCCTCTTCCGCCGCACGACCTGCGACGCTAAGTGCTCCAATCCATAAATTCGTGTAGGGGTGGCCGAAACAGCCGGGGTGCCGCGCAAGGCGCGAGGAAGGCGCTTCGCCGCTCAGCGCCGCTCAGGGTCGGACCACGGCATGTCATTGTCCGGCATGGGCTTAATCCCTCCCGACAGCTGGTACAGACCCCGTACGTTCAGTTTTCGAGTCCCAAAATGCGGCGGACGGGGCCGGGTGCGCGGCATCTACCTGCCGGCCTCGATCTGGGCAACGGCCCGGGCCGCCTCAGCCTTGACCGCCGGATCGGCGCTTCCCGCCGCCTTCTTGAGGGCAGCCATGGCCTCCGGGCTGGTCTTGGCCATGGTGGCAAGCGTCCTGATTATCTCGGAGTTAACAGGATTATCTCGAACCTCCAGCCTTGAGGCAAGGGCTGGCACAACTTTGGGGCCTATTTTGCGGAGACCCTCGACCAAGCCAATGGCCATCACCGTATCCTTGGTGCCGCGCAGGCGCTCTTCCATCACGGGCCTGGCTGTTTCCCCGAAGTCCCCGAGCGCCGCCGCCGCCCGCCTGCGAACCGCATCGGACTTGTCGTCAAGGCGCTTGACGATCTTGTCCATGACCTCGGCTGAATTCGGCGCAACGAACGGCAGGATCTCCATCGCGAGCATTTGCAGCGGCTGGTTCCCGTACTGGTAGGCCCGCATGAGATGGTCATAGGCTGGCTTGGCGCCGGCTTTCAGCCTCTTAAGCTCCTCGGCGGCCATCTGCCCGGTTGCCATGTCCTCGTCCAACAGTGCGTAGCCCAGCGCCGCCACGGCTTCGGGAGAGGCGGAAGCCTTGTCCGCCAGCTGTCGTATCGCGGTGCGGCGCTGGTCGAAGGTCGCTGCGTCGAGGCCCCCGGCCAGCGCAATAACCGCCGGATCACGCAAGGCCTGCTTCAGCCCCCCCGCTGGCAGGCCGATCTCCTGGGGGGCACATTTCCTCAACTGCACAGCCGCCGCCCACACAATGGTAGAGTCCTTGTCAGCAAGCGCCTTCTTGAGGATTTCCAGGGCCGGCGCGCCGATCCTGCTGGCAACCTCCACCGCCAGCATGCGCTCGCGCTGTCGGAAGTCCTTATGATTGAAGTCCTCTTCAAATATCGGCAGGAGCGCCGGCACAGCCTCTGCCGCCTGCGGCCCCAACTTTTCCAGCACCGGATCGATCCTCATCTTGTTCACCGCGTTCTGCCTGCAGCCCTTGACGAACTTCACCAGCACGGGGGAAGCCCACGGCCCGTTCACGGCAATGACCTCAGCAATCATCTGCTTCATCCCGTTATCAGAACGGTCATAGATCTTTTCCAGAGCCGGTGACACTTCCGGGCCGAGAGCCTTCACCAAGTCCTGAAGCTTCGATGGAGGCTCAGCAAAAGCGTCCTTCCGTTGTGCGATGACGGCGTCTAGCACATCCGGCACAACATCCTTGGCTTTGTCCTGGTACTTCGCCAAGGCCACTATGGCCGTCTCCTGCGTGGTGCGGTCCTGAACCGCCTTCAGCAGCACCGGCTTCGCCGCCTCGTAGGAAACGCCCGCGAAAGGAAGGGCTATGATCGCACGCCCCCGGAGCACGTATCCCGCATCCCCGGCCTTGGCCAACAGGGCCGGAGCCACCATTTCAGTCACGGCATTGAGGTTCTTGATGGCGTCGATGGCTTCCCTCTGAACCTCCGTATCTTCATGGTCCATAAGGCGAACGATCACAGGCGCAACATCCTTATCGGCCTGGAGCAACTTGCCGGCGGCTATCGCTGTCTTCTGGACATCGATATCCGTATGTTCCATGAGGCCGATCACCGTCGGCGCAACCTCCTTGATCTCCGCCGGCCCGAGCCGGTACAACTGTCCTAAGCCCAGCCGGATAGTAGTTCTGTCCTTGGCAGCAAGCAGATACTTGTCGGCGCGCAAGGCCTCCTTCTTGACCTCCGGAGAGCTGCTGTCCATAAGCCGGACTATATGACCGGCAAGCTGCTTGACCCCGGCGGGTTTCAGCTCCCCGAGACGGCCCAACCCGGCCAGAACGATCTTGTTGTCCTGTGACTCAAGCTGCTCCTTGACTTCGACCAGTATTGCCCCGGAATCCTCCCCGCAGGATGCAGGAACCGTTGTCCATGACAGAAGAGCTGCCGCCAGGAACGCCACGCCGGTCATCAAGCCATTGGCGCACTGCCGTTGGAACCAGGCAAGTCCATTCATGGGCAACCCTTTCCGTCCACACCTTCGCCATCACGTCTGTGCACGCGATTCCACCTGAGCGCGCCAACCTATCAAGCTGGGGCGAGAGACCGCCGTCAGGGGAGATCTTCAGGACTGAGCCACTTGAGTGTGCCTCCCTCCAGGCACGGCAGTCTCTTGTCCTTTACGCCATCGTCGGAGAAGATCAGGACCCTGCGAGTCACGAAGCCGCCCGACTCCGCGCGCGTCGATTCATTCATGATCGTCCAGGCAACCTTGTCGAAGGTGTCCAGGTCCTTCAGGGATACGACGCAGACCACACTCAGGTTCGGCGCGCAGACCGCGACAGGCCAATCCAGCTTCTTGCTTATGAACGACTTGAACTGCCTGGTGAAGACCGCCGATGCCCTCAAGGGAGGAGGAACCGGGATGACGGCGGTCTTTACGCCATTGATCATCCTGATTTCCGGGGTCTTGCCATCAAGCAGCTTCTCGGTATGTTCGCGGGCCAGTGTCTTAACAGCCTCCTCGCTTACGCCCCAGCGCTCCAGGTCGTACTGACGCACCGCCTCAACGCGTTTTCCCTCACGATCCATCTCGTAGACCGCCAGGAAGTATCCACCCGGCCCCGGATCCCCAATGAAGTTGGGATGTCCCGAACCGGTTTCTTCCGGCACGCAGAAGAGCCAGTCCTTTGTGTCTCGCCAGGAGAACAGGTGCGTATGCTGAATCAGCTCAATGATGTCCTGTTGACCATTGGGAGCGCTGAACATGTCCTCCAGATCACGCTCCTTGATGCCCAATCCCTCGTTTCTGAGAACCGCGTACAGATATCCGTCTTCACCCGGTCCCCGGAACGGGATCTGCCGGGCACGAAGCTCCCGTTCCCAGAGCTCTCGACCGGTCTTGGGCGCTTTCTGATCCGCTGTCGGGGAGGAGTCAACGCCATCAGGCTGCTGCAGCCCGGACCCTGCGCCGCCGCACATCTTCCAGGCTCCAAAGACGCCGCCCAAGATTGCCACCGCGGCTATGGCTGCCACGACTAACCGCTGAGTATTTCCTCGCCGTGAGCTGCTGGCGGATGCGGGCTCAGGCATGTCGGCCCCGTCCGCGGAAGAATGGGGCATACCGGGCAGATTCTCAGCCTGCGCAACGCATTGCGGGCAGCAGCGCCGACCGCTGACCTCCTCGGTAGCGGCCTCGGCCACGGTCCGACCGCAGGCGGAGCACCGGGCCATGCCGGCAGTCGCCGCGGCGGGGACAGCAGGGGCGGCGTCCGGGGCGGTCCTTGCCGTGAACGGCTTGCCGCAGGCCGGACACTTCACCGTCCGGCCAAGGGCCGAGGCCGGGGCCTTGAGATGTTTGGAGCAGTTCGGGCAGGCCAGCGCTACGGGATTCATCGACAGCACCCCCTGTTCGTCCTCGGCATAGGTCTGCGCATGATATCCACCCGCACCGTCCGCGCAAGATTGCAGGCCGGAAATCGCAGGGACAGGCTCAAGAACGGCCCCAGAAGGCAGCTATGTCGCGACAGGACAACGGGATGGGGTGGCCCGCCGCCAAAGGGAGCCACCCCGTGGGCCCATGGATACCTTCGATTGACGATTGCCCTTCGACAATGCTCGGGGCCGTGAGTCCTTCGACGCCGCTCAGGACCCTGAGCCTGTCGAAGGGCCTGTCGAACGGCAGACTGCAGATCAGCGAAGTACGAGGAGCGCGGCGGCCGCCCCGAACTTCTGCAATCGTAGATCTGCAATCGGCAATCTGAAATCGCCGTTGGGCCCACGATATTTCCGATTGACGATTGCAGATCGCGGATTCTGGAAGTACGAGGAATGCGGCCCGCCTATCCCCTGTGCTTGACTCCCGTCCACCGCCCCGCTAAGTTACACCCATGAACCGCCAGATCATCCTTTCCAAGGACGCCCCCGCGCCCATCGGGCCGTACTCGCAGGCGGTGCGGGCCGGGGACTTTCTCTTCGTCTCCGGGCAGATCCCGCTCGACCCGGCCACCGGCCAGGTGGTCGCCGGCGACATCGCCGCCGCGACCGAGCGCGTCCTGCGCAACCTCGAGGCGGTCTTCCGCTCGGCCGGCGCCGGGCTCGACCGGGCGGTCAAGGTCACGGTCTACATGAGGAACCTCGGCGACTTCGCCGCCATGAATGAGGTCTACGCCCGCTTCTTCGGCGAGTCCCGGCCGGCGCGGGCCTGCGTGGAGTGCTCGCGCCTGCCGCGCGACGTCGCGGTGGAAATCGACGCGATCGCCTATCTGGGCAGCTGACCGGTGCGCCAGGAGAAGAGCTTCGCCGAGGTTCTCAAGGAGCTGGCCTCCCGCCGGCCCGGGCCGCTCTACGCCGTGCTCGGCGAGGACGACGGCCTGCGCGAAATGGCCATAGCCGCCATCCGCCGCTCGGTCTTTCCGGAGAAGGCCGCCGAGCAGAACGTGATCACCTTCGGACCGGCCGATCCCGGCGTGGCCGGCAGCCTGCCCAAGGTCTCGGAGGTCATGGACGAGGCCCGCACCGCGTCGCTCTTCGCCGCCGAGAAGTTCGTGCTGGTCCGCGGCGCCGGGGCGCTGCTCGCCCCCTCCGCCCGGAAGGCCAGGGACGGCGAGGACGAGGCCCCCGCCAAGGGCCCGCCGCCCTTCCAGGCCGCGCTGCTCGAGTACCTGAAATCCCCGCCCGCGGGCGTCACCCTGGTGCTCGAGGCCGAGAAGCTCGACGGCCGCAGCGCCCTGCACAAGGCCCTGGAGACCTCCGGCGGACTGGTGGCCTGCCCGAAGATGTACGACCGCGGCTGGGGCGAGAGCCGCCCGTCGATGCGCAGCCCCATGGGCGCCTACCTGGCCGAGCTGGCCCGGACCCGCGGCCTGACCCTGGCTCCGGGGGCCGGCGAGCGCATGCTGGAACTGGCCGACGGCCAGGCCGGACGGCTCGGCCCGGAGCTCGACAAGCTCGCCCAGTACCTCGGCCCCGACCGCCGCCGCCTGGAGGCCGCGGACGTCGAGGCCCTGGCCAGCTCGGCGGCGGGCAGCCCGGACCCCGTGGTCGGCGGGGCGCTCGCCGGCCGCGCCGCCGAGGCCCTGGCCGCGGCCGAACAGGTCTTCGCCCGCGGACTGCAGGACTTCACCGGGCGGCTCACCTGGGACGAGCAGGGCATCGCCATCATCCTGACGGCCTCCATGGCCCGCCGGGCCTTCGACGTGGAGCGCGCCGTCCTGAACGGCGGGCGCTACGACGCCAGGGGCCGGATGCTGCCCCCGCACATCACCCGCCCGATCGAGGAGGCCGCCCGGCGGCTGGCCTCCCGCGGCGCCATCGAGCGAGTCTACCGCCTGATCCTGGACGCCGACCTGGAGCTCAAGGGCGTCTCCGGCCGGAGCCCGCGCGCGGTCGTCGAGGACCTGATCGTCGCCCTGGCCGCCCGCTGAACAGGAGGCGCCGGCGCGACGCCGCGCCCGCGCACGGCAGCCACCGGGATTGGGCCGTGACCGCCGCCGCGGGCGCCGGTTCGGGGATGAGGAACGGCCGGACGTCCCGGCCGGCCGATGGACGAGGATTCCGCACATGACCAGAGGAACGCTCCGCCTGGCCCTGCTCCTGCCCCTGCTGGCCGCGCCGCTAAGCTTCCCGGCGGCCGCCGGCGCCGAGCCGGCCCCGCCCGGGGAGAAGGCCGCCCCGGCCTGGAAGCCGCTCGTCGGCCTCGACGAGTGGGGCGGCCTCTACATGGCCGGCCAGAAGTGCGGCTGGGTGCACAGCACGCTCAAGGCCGAGCCGCGCGACGGGCGGGAGGTCCTGGTCTATCGCTCGCAGATGACCATGAAGATGAAGTACCAGGGCGTGACCGCCGAGATGCGCGTGCGCGAGTCCCAGGAGTTCGATTCCGAGACCGGCGCATTCCGGACGCTCGACCGGACCATGGAGACCGTCGTGCCCGGCCTGCCCGCCCCCATCGTCGTGCGGGCCAAGGTGCTCCCGGACGGCGAGGCCCTCAAGTGCAGCCTGACCGTGGGAGCCCGGACGACCGAGAACACCCTGACCGGCTGCCGCTACAACCTGGAGGCGGTGCTGGCCGCGCAGCTGCTGGCCATCCGCCCCGGCGTCAAGGAGGGCGACCGGCTCGACTCGGAGATGCCCCTGGTCGAGTCCAACAAGGCCGTGCGCATCGTGAGCGAGGTCCGGGGCCGCAAGACCATGAACTTCCGGGGCGTGCCCACCGAGGTGGTGGAGGTCCGGCAGGAGCTCTTCGAGCTGCCCCCGCCCGGCGAGGCAGCGCCCGCCGGCAAGCCCCCCATGGCCAGGATGACCAGCAGGATCGACTCGCGGGGGCGGCCCATCGAGGGCGACCTTCT
>JAKLDR010000110.1 GCA_022703445.1 Planctomycetota bacterium
CCCCGACCGGGTCAACCAGAACCAGGGGGCGGAGTCCACGCTGGCCTTTCTGCTCTCGCTGGTCGAGATGCGCCTGGCCGAGGACATAATCCAGAAAACGGAGATGCCATGAGCCCTGCCGCGAACTCGGCCCTGTTGGTCCGCCACCAGCGCAACCCCATACTCACGGTCCAGGACTGGCCCTATCCCGTGAACACCGCCTTCAACCCCGGCGCGGTGCTCCTGCCGGACGGGACCACCCTGCTGCTCTGCCGAGTGGAGGACCACCGCGGGCACTCGCACCTTTGCGCCGCGCGCTCGGCCAATGGCGTCGACGGCTGGGCCATCGACCCGCAGCCCACCCTGGCCCCCGACCCTCTGGGGCATCCCGAGGACCTCTGGGGCATCGAGGACCCGCGCATCACCTTCGTGCCCGAGCTGGGCCGCTACGCGGTGGTCTACACTTCCTACTCGGAGAGCGGCCCGGGCGTGTCCCTGGCGCTGACCGCGGACTTCCGCACGTTCGAGCGCATGGGCATGATCATGTCCCCGGAGGACAAGGACGCCGCGCTCTTCCCCCACCGCATCGGCGAGTGCTGGGCGCTGATCCACCGGCCGGTCAGCCACACCGGCGCGCACATCTGGATCTCCTACTCTCCGGACCTGCGTCACTGGGGCAGCCACAAGATGATCCTGCCCGCGCGGCGGGGCGCCTGGTGGGACGCCGGCAAGGTGGGGCTGTCCACTCCGCCGGTCGAGACGGGGCGCGGCTGGCTGCTCTTCTACCACGGCGTGCGCATGACTGCCGCGGGGTGCATCTACCGGCTGGGCGTGGCGCTGATGGACCTTGCCACCCCCGAGCGCTGCCTGCTGCGCAGCGACGAGTGGTTCTTCGGCCCCGAGGAGCCCTACGAACGCCATGGCGACGTGGACAACGTGGTCTTTCCCTGCGGCTGCACCGTCGGGCCCGACGGAGACACCCTGCGAGTCTACTACGGAGCGGCCGATACCAGCATCGCCCTGGCCACCGGGAGCATCAACGGCATCCTTGAGTGGCTGGACCGGCACGGGCACCCCCCGGCGGACCTGCGGTGACCGGGGGGCTGAACATGAGAAGGGAGGCCGCCGGAGCGGCAACCCCGGCGGCAGTAGCGGCCATCAGGACTGCCGGCATGACGACGACTGGCGCGGGGTTGCGCCATGGTAACCGACGGGCTTGTGTCGGTTGGAGCGAAATAGGGTTGGCGACCCCAAGGATGATAGCACAGAGTACATCAAAATGGAAGTCACGATTCCCCGAAGAGCGAAACACCCCGAGCCGCGCCGCGTGAGCCGCGCCGACGAGGGATCGGCGCCCCTGGCCGAAACGGCGCGCACCGGGACGCCATAGGGACAAAAGCGCCAAAAGCGACAAAAGCCCGCCCCGCCGGCCAGGTTCCACGGGTCCTCCGGCACGGAGGTCTTTTCCATGGGCCGCCGGAAACCTAGCAAGATTAAGCACAGTTTCTTTCCAAGCGCCGGTTTCCTATGGCGCTGGGGGGAGCGGATAAGGCCTATAACGGTGTACCTCGGGATTGGCGTCAGTGATGCTATCCCCGCGAGCGGCAGCTGACGGCCAGCAGACAGCCATCGCCCACGGTAAAGACCCGGCCGTGCTCCACGACGGCTCCGTCGCAGGACTTGCCGGCGGAAAGTCCGATGGTGCCAAGGACCTGACCGGAAGATGACATCACTGCCAGCTTACCGTCTTCAGGTCCGGGAGATGCTAGCAGTCCCTGCCCGACGACTGTTGGTGCCGAACATCCACCCGTGTCCTTGGGATCCTGGTACCACAGCGTGAAACCGTCGGCCAGCGCCAGAGCGCGGTTTCCGCCCTGCAGATAGACGGCCACATCGTTCATGGCCAAGCCGGCGCTCGCCGGCCCTTCCAGCTTCTTCCGCCAAATGGTCCGGCCATCTCGGGCGTCGAAGGCCATGATCTCCCCGGAGTCGGCCAGGACCACGCCTCGGTCCGAGCGCGCGTGGAGGCTGGCCTGCCCTGCAGGAGCGGAGTTCTCGGCGCGCCACACCTCGCTGCCGTCGGACGCACTCAAGGCCAGCAGCGTCCCCTTGTCCGTCTGCAGCAAGAGCCGTCCACCCGCCAGAGCAGGGAGGAAGGTCGCGCCGTCGAGCCGCTGAATCCAGGCACATTTCCCGGAGGTCGAGTCCACCGAGAAGACGGTCTTCCCGTCGACCGACGTTCCGTAGAGGCTGTTCCCCACAGCCGAGAGATACTTCCAACCGGAGGCCCCTGCCGGTGGCTCATGTGTGGCGACGTCCCGGCCGGTGGCCACCTCCAGGACTAGGCATCGTTGGCCGTCGGTCACGTAGAACCTGCCGCCCTCGGCGCACCGGTCCTGGAATCCCGTGGCCTTGTAGAAGTCCCCGGCCTGGAACTCCCGCTCCCACCGGAGCGTGCCACTGCCGGCGTCGAAGGCGATGAGGCGGCCGCCGCCGCGGAAGGTCTTGTGCTTGGGGGCGGCATTAACGATCACCACTCCCTGATGAACAATCGGCTTGAACTGGCCCGGCAACCCGGGGATGTCCCGCTGCCAGACCACCTTGTCGGGTACGAGGCCGGAGGCTAAGTCCCCCTGCCGGCAGTTGCCGGGATCGCCCTGGACAAAGCACCAGCCGCCATCGCCAGTCGCAGCAGCTTGGTCGTGCCGCCAAAAGAACATTCCCGCCACAATCAACAAGGCTGCGGCCGAAATCATGGCAGCCACAAAGGCCAACCGCCGGACACGCCGGCCTGACCGGTGGACCGCGATCTCCTGCCGGCTCGCGGCAGTTATCCGCGAGAGCAGTTCACGAGGCACTGCCGGCTTGACAGTCCTGAATGTAAAGGCCACTGCCCGAGCACGTTTGAGCTCAGCCCGGCAGGCTTCGCATTCGTCCAAATGCAGGCAGAGTTCCTCGCTGCCCTGGAACCCGCGGTCACCAAGGGCTTCCTGGTTGATCAGTCGGGATGCCTCCCGGCACTTCATGCCTCTCTCCTTATGGCCTGTTCGACACTTGGTCTACGGACATCACCGGAGGATGTGACTGGATTCCTGGCCAATCTCCGCCGCAACTCATCCAGACCGCGGCTCGCGCGCTGCCTGGCGGCAGTCGATGAGATCCCGCAGCAATCCGCGATCTCCGAGAAGTCGAGGCCACCGTAGAAGCGCAGTGCCAGGACCTCCCTTTCGTGCGCAGGCAGTTCGCCCATGGCCTGCCATGCCGCCGCGGCTTGTTCACGGAACACGATGGTGGCGGCCGGGTCACACTCTATAGCATGCGAGTTGGCCTCATCATCAGGCATTTGGGCTTCGGCAGGCCGGCGAAGTTCATCACAACAGACGTTGCGCAAGATAGCATAGAACCAGTTGCGGAAGCTGGCGCCCCGGTGGTAGGTGGCCTTGCTGCGGATCACATGGAGGAAGGCTTCCTGTACCGCGTCCTCTGCCACCGTCCCTGTCCCGAGCAAAGCGGCAGCCACGTGCCAGGCCGGATCTCCGTAGCGGCGGAGAAGCACCTCAAAGCGGGCCTCGTCGAGGTAGGCACAAAACGAACTCATCAGCTCCTCATCGGTCAGGTTCTCTATAGATGCGGTCCTGGCAGGGGCCTGCCCACTGTTGAGCTTCAGAATGTGCTCCGAGGCCGGCATCAAAGACGGTGTCCTTGGGATCGGCTGCCTTCCTTGTCAATGCGGCAGCACTTCGCATCCTATCTAGTACGCAGTCCGAAACAAGGGGGGACGAGATTTCTACAGGGATATCAGGAAGCGCTGTTGCAGGACCCGTGCGGGTTCAAGACTGGCTGCGCGCCCAGGACCTCCTTATGGCTATGGGAGTGTCCTGCAGATACCTGACGCATCGATCTGACCAAAGCCCTCGCTGCGGATTTCCAGATACGTGCCGACCATCTCTGATCTCTCCTGAGCTCGCCTCTGCCGGCGGCAACGATCCGCTGTGCAAGGCCGTTGACCTCAATGGACAGGGTGGCCCTCGCCGCCCAGGACGCCGTGCGGCTGGCCCGCTCAAAGTCGGCATGGCATGCCGGACAACAGGCCAAATGGCCGAACACATCCCTGCACTCAGCTTCGGTCAGCACACCCAAGGCGGCTGCATTTGAACGCTCGCGGGTGCTCCGGCAATTCATGGTGAACTCCTTCTTGTCGAGTCTGCTACACAATACGGTTGCGCCTGGCGACGTGTGACCGGGAATTGTCGAAAAGGTCGGTCACGCGATGATTCCTGGGCCGTAATATTGGCAGTTGCAGCGGTGCGCGCCAGACATGGGCAAGGGAGACCGCAGCCATGAGATTTACATACATGAGCGTCACGGTGTGTATGACTTATGCTCTTCTTGGATGTGCTCCGGGGCCGAGTCAATCGATCTCCACGCCCGCCGGCATGCAGGCCGTCAACCTGTCCCGGGCGCAGGCCGCGGTCGTTCGCGTCTTCGTGGTAGCCGCGCCCGGAGCCTCCTACACCGAGTCGTCGCAGCGTCAGGGCTCGGGGGCGATCATCGAACGCAGTTGCGTGCTGACCTGTGCGCATGTGGTGGGCGGACTTAGTGAAGGCGACGTGATCTGGGTAGAAATGGACTCGCCCAAGGTAGCGGTAAAGGCCTCTCTGATGGGAGTCGACACCGCCTCCGACGTCGCCCTCCTGCGCTGCGATCTGCCCTTCCACGAGGGAATCCGCCTGCGGATGTCCGGCGGCGAGCCAACCCCGGGCCAGAAGGTCTACGCGGTCGGGTTCCCGGCGGGCCTGGGGAAGGTGGTCACTTCCGGGATCGTCAGCGCTAAGGGATGCTCAGGGTTCGGGCTGTCGCCGGTGGAGGACTTCATCATCACCGACGCGGTTATAGGCCCGGGCAACAGCGGTGGGCCGCTGGTTGACTCGGAAGGCCGGATGGTGGGACTGGTCTCCGGCGTCCTGGACCGGGAAGGGGTCAATCGTCCTCTCGGGCTGGCCGTGTCTTCGCCGCTGGTGGCCAGCGTAATCCGGCAGGTGCAGTCTGGGCAGTCGGTGCACCGCGGATACCTTGGAGCACGGGTCGGCTACCAGATGGCGCCGCTTGATTCGGCGGAGGGGATATCGGTGCGAGTCAGGATTGAAGAGGTGCTTCCGGGCTCACCAGCTGCGGAAGCAGGCCTTGAGGCGGGGGACGTAGTGACGGCAGCAGGCAAGCAAGCGGTGGAGAACATCAACCACCTGCTCGCCACGTGCCGAAATGCCTGCCCAGGAGACAAGGTGGCCATCACCGTTCATAGAGACGGCCGGAGCATGTCGCGAACCGTGGTGTTGGGGGATATGTCGGCACCGAAGAACGCGGGGAGCGTTTGCGATTTCTGCCCGCATTGCGGCTGCAGCACGTTCTGAGCAGGGGTGGTTGATGTGTCTCAGCGGCCGGGCTTGTCCCGTGCCCAATAGATAATCTACAGGATATTCAGTCACACTCCAAGCAACGCACCGTAGAGAAGCCAACGCGTCGTTCCCTCACGATGTCGCCGTGTTGGCTGCACGGCGTTCGTCGGCATGGGAACCTGCGGGAAGGAGGAGTTCCGTGTCGCGCTGGTTAGTCCTGAGCCTGGCAAGCATGGCTGTTCTGTTCCTGGGGGGTGGCTTGACTGCACGTGCTGGGGAATCTCCCGATCCCAAGAAGCCCATCGAGCAGAGGGTGAAGGAGCTCGAGGACCAGCTCGACCAGCTCAAGAAGGAGACGAAGACCAGTCCTTCGACGACCAAGAGCCCCACGGCTGCCGAGAAACCGGCGGAGCCCGAGAGGCCGCCCAACCTCTTCGCGCCCATGAGCGAGCGCATCGATGTCACCGGCGAGGTTCGGGCCCGCGGCGAGTACCGCAGCCTCGTCGACTACAAGACTGACAACGGAATGGACGGGTCTTCCAGCTTCACGCTACTGCGCACCCGGCTGGCCGTGGACGCCACGGTCAACGACTGGCTGCGGGGCTACGTGCAGTTCCAGGACTCGCGCACCTTCGGCGAGGAGTACAGCACCACCGCGGACAACCGCAGCAACTTCACCAACCACGACACCGGCGTGGACCTGCACCAGGGGTACTTCGACGTCAAGCTGGACGGATTCCTGGGTGGCGCACCGCTGACCCTGCGCGCCGGCCGCCAGGAAATGCAGTACGGCTCAGGCCGGCTGGTGGACGTCTGCGCCTGGGGCAATGCCGGCCGCAGCTTCGACGGCGGCAGGCTCACCTGGAAGAGTGAAAACTGGGACGTCAACCTCTTCGCCACCACCATCAAGGAGCCGTACTACGCCGCGGGGACACAGAGCTACACCGACCAGGACCAGACCTTCAGCGGCCTGCACGTCGCCTACACGGGCATCGAGAAACACACCATTGACGCCTACGCCTACTACCGGGACATCGCCGACCAGTCCGTGACTGGCGAGGACACGACGCACGGAGGTCTGGGGGACCGCAAAGACGTCACCTCCGGCGTACGGCTGCTGGGAAAGCTCGGTCCCTGGGACTACGAGGGCGAGGCAGCGCTCCAGGTCGGCAGATACGCCTACGACGACGAGCTTGCATGGATGGCGGTAGCCCGCCTCGGCTACACTGTCGAAGACATGGCCTGGAAGCCCCGGCTTGGCCTGGAGTACGACTTCGCCTCCGGCGACCATGACCCGACCGACGGCGACCGCGGCGGCTTCGACGACCTCTATGGCTCGCGCCACGGAGTCCTGGGCATCGCTGACTACACCGGTCGCAGCAACCTTCACGACTTCGTCGTCCAGGCCAGCGCCAGCCCCGTCAAGAACTGGACCGTCGGCGCCGACTACCACTATTTCGTGCTGGCCGAGGAAGAGGACGCCTGGCGGGCCTCTGACCTTACGGTCATGCGCCAGGACACTTCCGGGGATAGTGGCCGCGACCTAGGCAGCGAGCTTGATCTCCAGGCCACCTACAAACTGAAAAACCTGGACCTGTCATTCGGCGGCGCGCGCTTCTTCGCCGGCAACTACGTGGAGAACACCACCGGCCGCGACAAGGACGCCACCTGGCTTTTCCTGTCGGCCACGGTTAAGTTTTAGTTTCCGGCGCGGCGGCGCCTAGCCGGAAGCCTGTTGGAATCAAGGCATGGCTGGAATGCGCGGGAGCCTCACTTCCTCTCCCCTTGCGCATCCGGCCTGCCCAACAAGGGAGGAAGGATAATGACACCCGCTGCCAAATGCCGCATCAACTTCGGGACATGGCTTCTTGCCACCGCGTTCTTCCTGCTCGCCGCCGGATGCGGGCAAGATGCCGCCAATAAGCCAACGCCGCCACCCAAGCCGGTAACGCCCCAGCCATCTCAACTGCCCACCGGTGACAAGCTTTCCGGGACCATCTTCGTGTACTGCGCGGTCGGCGCCAAGGAGGCCGTTTCGGAGTTGGCCAAGTCCTTTGAGGCTGACACCGGAGTGAAGGTCGAAATCACCACCGCCAACTCGGGCCAACTGCTCGGGCAGATCGAGCTGAGCAAGGTCGGCGACGTCTATGTGCCGGGAGATACCGGCTTTGTCGCCACCGCCAAGGAGAAGAAGCTGGTCGTGAATGACGGCAGGGTCTTCTGCTACTTCGTGCCCACCATCATCGTGCAGAAGAACAACCCCAAAGGCATCAATGGGCTGGAGGATCTGGCCAAACCCGACATGCGGCTGGTCCTGGCCGACGAGAAGGCGGCCATCGGCGTGCTGCAGGAGAAGATCTTCAGGAAGAACAGCATCGACCGAGAGGCGCTGAAGAAGAACACTACCGCTGCTCCCAGCACGGTGGCGGAGGTGGCGTTGGCAGTCAAGCTGGGCGCGGCCGACGCCGGCATCGTCTGGAACACCGTGGCGGCGCAGTTTGCCGATAGCACCCAGGCGGTGAGCATTCCGCTGGAGAAGAACGTGGTGGGGTCTGTCCCGGCTGCCGTGCTGACCTGCTCAAAGAACCCGAAGGCCGCCGCTGCCTTCGTGGATTACCTGGTCTCCGACAAAGGCAAGAAGGTGCTTACGGCCAAGCATTTTACCGTTGAGCCGCCCAAGTGAGAAGGCTAACATGAGAGCGGCGGCGTAGAGGGGAATAGCACATGCATCTTTTCAGAGTTTCAGCCATGTTGGGATTGCTGGCGGCCATCCTGCTGGCCGCCGGCTGCGGGGACGACTCGTCCAAAAATAGGCCCCCGTCTGGCTCACAGGCTCAGAAGCCCGAACCGCGCAAGGAACGGAACCTGCGCGTCTTTCACGCAGCTGGCTTGACTGCCTTGCTGGACGAGGTTCGGGCCGACTGCCGCAAGGAGCTTGGCATCGTGTTAAGCACGGAAGGCAGCGGCAGTCAGATGGCCTGCCGCAAGATCACCGAGATGAAGCGCGATTGCGACCTGGTAATGCTTGCCGATTCATTCCTGGTCGGCGAGTTGCTCAAGGGCACCTGCTCCTGGCGTATGGACTTTGCCACGGATGAGATCGTTCTGGGCGTGGGCAAGCGTGCGCCCAATGCCGAACTCGCGGAAAAGGATTGGCCGGCGGCACTGATGACTGACGAAGTGCACATTGGCCGGGTGGACGAGAACCTGGGCCCTATTGGTTACCGCACGCTGATGACCTGGAAGCTCCAGGAACTTCAGGGGACGACAGGGCTCTACGACAAGTTGATGGCGAAATGCGGCCGGGTCGTTGACGATGTCGGCCGGCTGACCCCGCTGCTCGCCAACGGCGAACTCGACTATGCCTTTGTCTATCGCTCCAGTTGCGTCGGCCACAGCATTCGTTTCATCCGCCTGGATGACGCCGTCAACCTCGGTTCTCACGAAAGGGACTACTCCAAGGCGACAGTAACATTCCAAAAGCTGAAGACCGGGCAAAGAGAAGATGTCACCATGAAAGGCGGGCCTATCTTCTGGACACTCACCATCCCGGACATCGACGCGGATAAGCCGACGGCCATCGAGTTCGTCAATTGGCTGCTCGCCAAGAAGGCCGAGGCCGTGAAGAACAATGGCTTGCGACCCATCAAGCCGGCGCTGTTCTATGGACCAGCTCAAAAGACCGCGCCCTTTAAGGACTTGGTCAAGCAGGCTGGCGATTTGAAGTGAGCCATCCCTGACGCCTACGTTGTGGCCGTGCCGCAACCGCATATGCGGGGGTCTCCTTCTCTTACCATGGCTTCGGCAATGCCAGCCTTCTTGAACATCACGCCCACAACGCCCCATGTGATCGAGCACTTGCGGTCTAGAAACAACGTTGCAGGCGGCACGATGCTCCCCTAAAATGCCGAGCATGGTGATGTTCTCACCCTCGCGACGAGCATCGAAGTTCCTAGCGGCAATCCTGGCCGCCTGGTTCGGGTTGCTTTCCGCAGGCGTCCACGCGCTCCACACCGATGGCGACTCGCCTGAACGCCGCACCCAGGGCGCAGACCGGGCGACCAGCAGCCTTTCTCTTGGGGCGGACAGCCATGGGACCTGTCTCCCCGACGACTGCCCAGCGTGCCAGTACCTGAGGACCGTCCAGAGCAACAACGGATTCCTGCGAAACGAGGCGCCGGCACAGCCCCTTTCGCAGCGATTGTTCCTGATTGCCTATAGCCATCTGCGTGGCGTTGAGCTATCCCCTTCCGCCCCGCCGCGCGGCCCTCCCTGCTCGGTCCTGGCATAGTCTGATCGGTTAACAATCCGGTTCCCGACGAGAGCTCCGCCCGGGGTGACTCCCGGTGAGCGCGGATTGTCCACAGAACACCGCCAAGCAAGGAGGACAACAGTGCAGATGCGGATACCGATAGCCGTGCCGGCTGTAGTGCTGGCCGTACTGCTAGTGGTCGCGGCGAACGCCCGTTGCGGAGAGACCGTCGCGCCCGCCGCGGACGCGGCGGCCGAACTCAAGGCGAAAGTCGAGGCGTTGACCAAGGCCCAGGAGGCCGAGAAGCAGAGGCGTGAAGCGGAGACACAGAAGCAGAATGCCCAGATTGAGGAACTCTTGAAGAAACTCGAACGGCTTGAGAAGTCCCGCCCTGCCGAACAGGCGACGAACTCTCCGTCGGCGCCAGCCGCCCCGAGCCTCTTTGGGGAATCCGTCGGCCGGGCGTTTCAGTCCTTCAACCCGGACCTCTCGGTGATCGGCGACTTCCTCTACAAAGGAGTAAGCGGCGAACGCGGGGAGCGCCAGCCCGGCGGCGAGAACGTCAACGAAGACCGTTTCCAGGTCCGGCAAGTGGAACTGGCCCTTTCCGGATCGGTGGATCCGTATGCCCGCGCCGATATCTTCGTCCACATCGAGGAGGAAGACGGCGAGTGGCATGTCGGGCTTTGCGAGGGATATCTGACACTGCTGGACCTGCCAGCCGACCTCCAGGCGCGCGCCGGCAAGTTCCGCTCGCGATTCGGCAAGGCCAACACGATGCACCTTCACAGCATGCCCTGGCCGGACCAGCCGAGCATGATAACCAACTTCTTCGGCGAGGAAGGCATGAGCGAGGAGGGCGCGGAGCTTTCCTGGCTGGTGCCCAACCCGTGGGACATCTACACAGAACTGATCTACTCGGCTCAGAACAACGAGAACCCGGCCTCGTTCGCCGGCGACCAGGCCGACGACGTGATGCACGTGGCGCACCTGAAGACTTTCTTCGACTTGTCCAGGGACTTGACCATGGAGTTGGGCGCAAGCGGGGCCACAGCCCCCAACGACGATGGCCATGGAGGGCAGAGGACGAATCTCTATGGTGCGGACCTGACCTTCAAGTGGCGCTCGCCGACGCAGGGTCTTTACCAGTCGCTGACCTGGCAGTCCGAAGTGCTGGCCAGCGACAAGGACCAGCCAGACGGCGGAGACGTGAATTCCTGGGGTGCCTACTCATCGCTGGAGTACCAGTTCGCGCGGCGCTGGAGCACGTTCGGGCGGTACGACTACTCGGAGCTGCCGGATGACGACAACGCCCGGGAGAACTCCTACTCGGCCGGCATCACTTTCGCCCAGAGCGAGTACTGCTTCTGGCGGCTGGGGGTGAAGCACAGCGATTACGATGGCGGGGCGCCGGAGGAACAGTTTGGCGACCACCGCAACGTGCTCTTCCTGCAGCTCAACTTCGGTCTCGGCCCACACCGGGCACACCAGTACTAGATCAAAGATGAGGAGGAATCTGGCCATGAAACTGCAAAGCATGTTCCTGGCGGCCCTGGCCGCTGCGTGTGCTCCCGTCCTGTGCATGGGGGCCGAGAAAAAGCTCAACGTCGTGACCACCACCACGGATCTCAAGTCCATAGTTGAAGCCGTGGGTGGAAGCCACGTGTCGGTCACAAGCCTGGGCTCCGGCAAGGAGGACCCCCACTTCATCCAGGCCAAGCCCAGCTACATGATGGCCGCGCGCAAGGCTGACCTGTGGGTCCGGGTTGGGATGGAACTCGAGATCGGCTACGAGGAACTGATTCTCGACGGTTCGAGGAACCGCAATATCCGCGTGGGCTCCGACGGCCACCTGGACGCTTCGGAGGGTGTCATCCGGTTGGAGGTCCCCACCCAGAAGGTGGATCGCTCAATGGGCGACGTGCACCCCCTGGGCAACCCGCACTACTGGCTTGACCCGTGGAACGGAAGAGCGATGGCCCGCAATGTCCGCGACCGGCTCAAGAAGCTCGACCCAGCCGGAGCAGCCGACTACGACGCCAACTACGTGTCCTTCGAGAAGAGAGTGGACGAAGCCGTCTTCGGCAAGGAACTCGTCGAGAAGATGGGGGGTGAAGCCCTCTGGCAGATGGAGCTGGCCGGCAAACTGGAAGCGGGGCTCAAGGAGAAGGGCCTTGCCGACAAGCTGGGCGGATGGATGGGCAAGCTTCGTCCCCATCGTGGCGCAAAGATCGTCACGTATCATCGGAGCTGGAGCTATCTGGCCAGCCGCTTCGGGCTAGAGGTGGCCGAGGAACTGGAGGCCAAGCCGGGCATCCCGCCGAGCCCCAAGCACCTGGCCGAGGTCATCGAGACCGCCAGGGCCGGCGGCGTGAAGGTGCTCCTCAAGGAGCCCTTCTATGAGAGGAAGGGCCCCGACTTCGTGGCCGCCAAGGCCGGGCTCACGGTGGTCGAGGCCGCCAACACGGTGGGCGGGCAGAAGGAGGCCTCCGACTACATCGCCATGCTGGACAACGTCGTCCGGAGGGTTGCGGATGCCCTGGGCGCGGCCGGGAAGTAGCGGCGGGCGCTGATCGGCTCCGGGCCGGGGGCGGCCCGCACGGCGCCCCCGGCCGGCCTTCACCGGCATTCGAAAGGAAGGATCTGCGATGTTCGAGATGCTTGCGGCCCCGATGGCCGCCTGCCTGGCGCTGGCCGGGATCAACTGTTACTTCGGGCTGCACATCGTCAGCCGCGGAGTGATCTTCGTGGACCTGGCCCTGGCCCAGGTCGCGGCGCTGGGCGCCACGCTGGCGCTGCTGGCCGGCTTCGAGCCGGCCAGTCCCCAGGCCTACGCGGCCGCCCTGGCCGCGACCCTGGTCGGCGCGGCGCTCTTCGCCTTCGGGCGCTTCCGGGACGAAGCCGTGCCCCAGGAGGCCATCATCGGGATCGTCTACGCGGTGGGCGCGGCGGCGGCCATCCTGGTGCTGGACCGCGCCCCGCACGGCGGGGAGGCCATGCGCAACATGCTGATCGGCTCGGTGCTCTACGTCACCTGGCCGGAGGTCCTGAAGATCGTGCTGATCTACGCCGCGGTCGGGCTGCTGCACTATTTCCTCCGCAAGCCCTTCCTGCTCATCTCCACGGACATCGCCGAGGCCCGCCGCCGGGGGCTGTCCATCCGCGCCTGGGACTTCCTCTTCTACGCGACCTTCGGGGTGGTGGTGACCAGTTCGGTGCAGATCGCCGGGGTGCTGATGGTCTTCAGTTATCTGGTGGTGCCGGCGGTGTGCGCGGTCCTGTTCTGCCGCGGGGTGCCGGCGCGGCTGCTGGCCGGCTGGGCCGTCGGCGGGATCGTGAGCTTCGCCGGCGTGGCCCTGTCCGCCTGGGGCGACCTGCCCACCGGCGCGGCGGTGGTGGCCGCCTTCGGGGCCGCGCTGATCCTGGCGGCCGCGGCGCGGGCGGTCATCGTCAGGGTGCGTTCCGCCGCCGCCCGGGGCCCGGCTGGCGGCCCGGGGTAGACTTCCGGCCCGGCAGTCCGTGGGCGATCGGGTACAATCGCCCCTGCCGGGTGCCGAAGGAGAGGTCCCTTGAGCCCACCGAAGCCGCCCCCTCCCGCCGAGGCCGTCAACACCGACGCCATCCTGGACAGCATCTCGGATGGGGTCTTCACCGTGGACCGCGACTGGCGGGTGACCTCCTTCAACCGTGCGGCCGAACTGATCACCGGCGTGCGCCGCGAAGAGGCCATCGGGCGGCCGTGCTGCGAGGTCTTCCGGGCCAGCATCTGCGAGAACCAGTGCGCGCTGCGCAGCACCCTGGAGAACGGGCAGCCGGTCGTGGGCCGTTCGATCACCATCCTGGCCGCCGACGGCCGGGAGGTGCCCATCAGCATCAGCACCGCGCTCTTGCGCGATGCCGCCGGCCAGGTGGTCGGCGGGGTCGAGACCTTCCGGGACACCTCGGCCATCGAGGAGCTCCGGCGCGAGCTGCGCGGCGCGCAGGGCCTGGGCGACATCGTCGCCCGGAGCCACCGGATGAAGGAGCTGCTGGCGCTCCTGCCCCGGATCGCCGAGAGCGGCTCGACCTGCCTGGTCGAGGGCGAGAGCGGCACCGGCAAGGAGCTGGTGGCCCGGGCGCTCCATGAACTGAGCCCCAGGCGCAAGGCCCCCTTCGTGGCGGTCAACTGCGCGGCGCTGCCCGATACGCTGCTCGAAAGCGAGCTCTTCGGCCACAAGGCCGGGGCCTTCACCGACGCGCGGCGCGACCGTGCGGGCCGCTTCGCCGCAGCCGAGGGCGGGACCATCTTCCTCGACGAAGTGGGCGATGTCTCGCCGGCCATGCAGGCCCGGCTGCTGCGCGTCCTGCAGGAGCGCGAGTACGAGCCGCTGGGCTCCTCCAAGACCGTCAAGACCGACGTGCGGGTGCTCGCGGCCACCAACCGCAGCCTGGACGAGATGGTCGCCGCCGGGCGCTTCCGCCAGGACCTCTACTACCGCATCAACGTGGTGCGCCTGCGCGTGCCGCCGCTCCGCGACCGGCTGGAGGACGTGCCGCTGCTGGTCGAGCACTTCGTCCGCAAGCTCAACCTCCGCACCGGCCGCGACGTGGCCGGCGTCGACCGCACGGCGCTGGCCGCCCTGATGCGCCACGACTGGCCGGGCAACGTCCGCGAACTCGAGAACGCCGTCGAGCACGCCTTCGCGCTGTGCCCGGGCGCGCTCATCGCACCGGAGCACCTGCCGGAGAAACTCAAGGCAGTTCCTGGTTCCGGGTTCCTGGTTCCTGGTTCGGGGGATGGGCTACAACCAGGAACCACGCCGGGAAGCACCTTGGAAGAGATCGAGGCCCAGACCATCCGCCAGGCGCTCAAGCGCCACGGCGGGCGCCGGGCCGACGCGGCGAGGGAGTTGGGCATCGATCCGAGCACGTTGTGGAGGAAGATGAGGCGGGCAGGGGGCGGGAAGGGGCGGGGGAAGCAGAGGGCGTAGTAGGCTTTGTCGCCAGTCGGCTGTCGCTGTTGTCCCAGGAACTGCATCCGAACCACCCAAGAAGAAGCTGTGAGAGCGCGGATGGCTCAAGTCCGCGCTGTGATCAGCCCATAGCGTCTGTTGCACTATGCAAGCTTATGTTCGCCAATTATTGCATACTGCAAGCAAATCCGTCTTCGGACGATGCCATCCAAAACCACTTGCGACCTGTTATCGCGACTTAGGATCATTGAGGCTCTCTGGCACGCTTGGCGCTCTGTCTCCCGCCATGAGGAACCCATGAAACTCGCCGTACCCGTTTTCAACGGCCGCGTGGCCCCGGCTTTCGACTGGGCCGGGACGCTGCTCGTGCTGGAGGTCGCCGACGGCGCGGTCCGGAGCCGTCGGGAGGACGATCTCGGCGGGGTGGCGCCCGAGGGGCGTCCGGCGCGCATGGCCTCCGAGGGAATCGAGGCCCTGGTCTGCGGCGGGATCAGCTGCCGGATGGCGGCCATGCTCGAGGCCCTGGGTATCCGTGTGCTCTCCGGATACGCGGGAGAGGTTGAGGAGATCGTCGCGGCCTTCGCGGCCGGCCGGCTACCGGAGCCCCAGTGGAGGATGCCGGGGTGCCTGGGCGGCGGCGGGCGCGGAGCCGGGCGCGGCTCCGGCTGCGGCCGTTCGGGCCGCGGGCACATGGGCCGCGGGTGGGAACGCAGGGGAACGGAATGAAGGTCGCCGTGACCGCGCAGGGCCGCGCGCCCGACAGCCCCGTCGACCAGCGCTTCGGCCGGGCGGCCTTCCTGGTCATAGCCGACCTCGACGATGGGAGGCGGGAGACGCTCGACAACCTGGCGGCCGCCGGCTCGCCGCACGAGGCCGGGCTGCAGACCGCCCGGGTGCTCGCCGACCGCGGCGTGGGTGCGGTGATCACCGGGCACTGCGGCCCCAAGGCCTTCAAGGCGCTGGCCGCGGCCGGGATCAGGGTCATGCTCGGCGCCTCCGGCCGTGTGGAGGATGCACTGGAGTGTTTCAAGCGCGGGGAGCTGCGCGAGGCCCGCGAGGGCGACGTGGCCAATCACTGGATCTGAATTTCTGTGCGCCGGGTTTTGTGAACAAGAGGAGGATGACATGCCAAAGAGAGATGGAACCGGACCGAGCGGTAAAGGGTCAGGCACAGGTCGCGGGCGCGGTCCGTGCGGCGGTGGACGGGGAAAGGGGCCATCGGCCGGGGCCGGCAAACGGCAGGGCCGGGGGCGCGGTCGCGGTTTGGGCCGCGGCCAATCTGGCGGACGTTAAGCAGGAATCTGGAGATTCAAAGAACAAGGAGGCATCAATGCCAAGAGGAGATGGAACTGGACCGATGGGCGTGGGGGCGATGACCGGGCGCGCGGCAGGCTTATGCGCCGGCTTCGGAGCGCCCGGCTTCGCCAACCCGGTGGGTGGGCGCGGCTGCGGGATGGGCTTCGGCCGCGGCCGGGGCGGCAGCTTCGGCGGTGGCGGTGGCCGCGGACGGAGGAACATGTACCATGCCACCGGGCTGACCGGGATGCAGCGGGCCGCGGCCGGTTGGCCGGCCTTCGGCGGCGGCTTCGCGGGCCCGGCGCCCGCCGCCGTCCCGGCCCCGACCAGGGAGCAGCAGATCGAGGCGCTCAAAGCGCAGGCCGGCTTCCTCGGAGAGCAACTCGATGCCGTCAAGAGCCGCATCGAGGAACTGTCCGCGCCGGACAGCACCAAGTAGGATCAGCAGCATCGGGCAACGGAGCATCGAAATGAAAATCGCGATTTCGTCCAGCGGCACGGCGCTCGATGCGCCGGTCGATCCGCGCTTCGGCCGGGCGGCGAAGTTCATCCTGGTCGACACCGACACCGGGGCGTTCTCGGTCCACGACAACACCCAGAACCTGAACGCCGCCCAGGGCGCGGGCATCCAATCCGGCGAGACGGTGTCGCGGCTGGGCGCCGAGGTGGTCATCACCGGGCACTGTGGGCCCAAGGCTTTCCGGACGCTCCAGGCGGCCGGGATCAAAGTGGCTATCGGCGCCAAGGGCACGGTGGCCGAGGCGGTCGAGGCCTTCAAGAAGGGCGAGCTCAAGGCCGCCGAGTCAGCCGACGTGGAGGGGCACTGGTGAAGAAGATAGCCATCGTCACCTGCGCCCGCTACCGCGACTGCGGCGGCGGCAAGTGCTTTCGGGCACTGCGCGAACGGCGAGGGGGCTTCGCGCGGTACGCGGCGGAGGAAGCGGTGGAGGTCGTCGGCTTCTCCAACTGCGGCGGATGTCCGGGGGGCAACGTGGAAAACGTGCCCGCCGAGTTCCTCAAGAACGGAGCCCAGGTCGTGCACCTGGCGACCGGCCTGGTGGTGGGCTATCCCCCTTGTCCCCGCATCCGTGGGTTCAAGGCGTTCATCGAGAGCCGCTACGGCCTGCCGGTGGTCGTGGGGACGCACCCCATCCCGTTGAAATACATGGAAGCCCATCGCGCCCTGCCATTCTGGGAGCAGGCGGGCATGGCGGAGATCGCCTCGCATCTCATGGCCGAAAGCCGCGAAGTGATGGAGGCATACAATTGAAGGCCGGCGCGTGAGGTTGTACCACGACTGCCTCCCCTGCCTGCTGCGCGGGGCCATCGACGCCGTCCGGCGGGTGACGCCCGACGAGGCTGTCCGGGAGAAGGTCCTGCGCGGAGTGATCGATGCCGCGGCCCGGGCGGACTTCCGCCGGCCGCCGTCGCTCATGGCCCAGACGGTCCACCGGCTGATCCGCGAGGCGGCCGGCAGCCGCGACCCCTACCGCGAGGCCAAGGATCGGACCAACCGCCTGGCACTGGAACTGCTGCCGGACCTGCGCCGGCGCGTGGAGGCCTCCGGCGACCCCTTCGAGATGGCCGCGCGGTTGGCCGCGGCCGGCAACATCATCGACCTGGCGGCCAAGAGCGGCCTGGAGGAGGCGGACGTTCGCACCGCGCTCGACGAGTCGATGGGCCAGGCGCTCGACCCCGGCGCAGTCGCCGCGCTCAGGCAGGCCGCCGTGGCCGCCCGGAGAATACTCTACATCGGCGACAACGCCGGCGAGATCGTTCTCGACCGCCTGCTCGTGGAGCAGCTCGGCCCGGACAAGGTCGTCTTTGCCGTCCGGGGCGGGCCGGTTATGAACGATGCGACCGTGGAGGACGCCAGGGCCAGCGGCATGGCCGGCCTGGTTGAGGTCATCGACTCCGGCTCGGACGCGCCGGGCACCATCCTGGAGGACTGCTCGGAGGAGTTCCGCCGGAGGTTCGCCGAAGTGGATCTGGTGCTCGCCAAGGGTCAGGGCAACTACGAGACGCTCAGCGGCCGCACCGGGCGGAGCGGGGTCTTCTTCCTGCTCCGGGTCAAGTGCCCGGTGATCGCCAGGGACACCGGCTGCCCGGTTGGCAGTCTGGTTCTGGCCAAGGAGGAGCCGGTGCAGGACGCGAAGTCAACATGATCGTCGCCGTCGCCTCCGGCAAGGGCGGGACCGGCAAGACCACCGTCGCCGTCAACCTGGCGCTGTCCGCGCCGGTCGGGCGGCCGGTGATGCTCCTTGACTGCGACGTGGAGGAGCCCAACTGCGGCATCTTCCTGAAGCCGGAGATCCGGGAGCGGCAGACGGTGGGCATCCCCGTCCCGGCCGTGGACGAGGCCAAATGCACGTCTTGCGGCGAGTGCGGGCGGATCTGCCAGTACCACGCCGTCGTCTCCTTGAAGACCCAGCCGCTGGTCTTCC
>JAKLDR010000111.1 GCA_022703445.1 Planctomycetota bacterium
AGGTAGACGGTTATCATCTCGGTGCTGAGCCCCGCCGAGACCGGCCCGGCAGTGACCGGGGCGAGCTTGTCGGCTTCGTAGCCGGTCTCCTCGAAGAGTTCGCGCCGAGCGGCAACGGCCAGATCCTCGTCGGCCGCGCCGGGGATATCGCCGACCAACCCGGCGGGCAGCTCGATCACCCGTGCGGCCACTGGCACCCGGAACTGCTCGACAAGAACCAGACGGCCGTCGGCCGTCACCGGCACGATTACGACGATACCGCTGGCGTTGGCCCGTTCGACGTACTCCCATTTGCCGCGCCGGACAAAGCGCAGGTACTTGCCTTCCAGGGCCACCACGCGCTCGGGCAGCTTCTCCATGGTATTCTCCTTCGACGGCTCAAGTGTTACGCGCGGGGCAGAGTAGTCTTCGCGGTAGAAGGCATCGACGATGCGGATTGTCCCGGCGATGTGCCGGTTGAACTCCTCCAGTTCGCCGGCCGACACCCACAGCTCCCGGTGTTCGTCGGCACCAACCACGTGCTCTTCGAAACGGGCCAGATAGGCCGGTTCCATATCAAACTCGGCCACGAACCCGGCCCCGGAATCCCGGACGTTCCAGTCCCGGGCGATCCGGACAGCGTAGGCCCGGTTGAGGACCGGGTAGAAGATGGGCTGCTCCGGCAGCCGCGGAGGGAAGGCGCGCATCCCCGACTGCTGGATGAGCGCCAGCTCCTTCGGCCCGACCGGCCGGTAGAGGGTCTTCATTGCTTCTCCTTGAGCATGCGCGAACCGATCCCGCGGTATTCCTTGCCCAGGACCGCGGAGAATATCACGGCCACGGTGACAGGTGTTTGGGCCAGGACCACCCGGAGGATGCTGAACGCATCAAGCCACAGCCAAACGACCGCGTTGGCCACAAGTATCGCCGCCCAAGTGAGCTCCGGTCTGCGCCCGACTCGGAAGACGTTGCAGAACAGGAAGAAGTGGGCCATCACAACGGGCAGGATCAGTGCTGCTACATCCAGCCACCTCCACAGCAGCCAGGTCCCCGCAGCACAGAGCAGGATCACGACGCCATCGGTCACCGAAAGCCGGAAGCCGGCTGGGCGCTTCGGATCCCACCAAGGGCGAGCCATCTTGGGCACTTCCATGACCCTTTCCTTCCCTCAGTTCTCGTGCAGGTGCAGCTGTGGTTTCCGGCCCTCGCCCTCCACACGTATGACCCGGTCGGGGTTCTGGTACTGGGCGACCAAGTATCGGGTCAGGTCCACCTGCATCTCCTTCATCCGGGCTAGGTAGCCGGCGCGTTCGGCGTTGGTCGCACGCTGACGTTCCAGCTCCACGGCATTCTTGCGGCCCTGCTCGTCGAGCTCGGCCTCGAGCTCGACCTTCTTCTGGCGCATCTGCTCGTCGTGCTCCCGGCGCAGCATCTCGGTGCGGTGTGTGGCGTCGGCCATCTCCATGGCCTGGCGCTCCTTGGACCGGTCGGCCTCGCGCCGCAGCTTGAGGTCGGCGAGCCCCTGGGCCTGTTCCTCAGTCTCCGCCTCCAGGCGCAGCTTGGTGCGGGCCTCGATGGCATGGTCGTGCATGGCCTGGAGGTTCTGATTGGCCAGGTATCCCCGGTAGACCACCTTGTTGATGCGGTAGCCGATCCGTTCGGCGCGTCCAGTCACCTGTCGGTAGGTGGTCAGGTCGTTCAGGGACTCGGTCTGCTTCTTGAACTGCTCGAAGTCCCGGGTGGCGACGAAGTCGATCACGTCGGCGCTGACCGCGTTGATGAAGTCGGCGACCACGTCGTGGGTCTGGTCGAGCATTCGTTCAATGTTGACCAGCTCAAAGAAGATCATGAGCTTGACCGTCAGCAGGGCATCGTCGGCCGTGCGGACGCTCTCGACGTTGAAGTACATCTGATCGGGTATGACCCGGAGCTTGCTGAACGTCTGGCCATGGGGCACCTTGCGGTCCGGGTTCTTAGGGTCGGCTGCGTGCCAGCTGAACTCGTGCAGCCACTCCTCCGCGCCAGGCATGAAGAGCGCCGGCCCGCGCTCGATGCGGCGCAGGACTTTGTCGCCTTCGCGCCGGTAGACAACGATGGCCTCGTTGGCATCGACCGGCAGGCAGTTGAGCACGGCGACAGACTCGTGGCGCACCGGGTCGCGCCAGATGGCCACCGGTCCGCAGAGGTGCTCGCTGCGGCCGTCCTTGTACCGGACTGCCAGGTACTCGCCGGGCTTGGCGCGGTGCTGCTCCAGCCACTCCAGCGTCTCGCGGAAGAGGAAGAGCCGTTTCGGACCGTCCACCAACCGGACCTGCCCGCGCCGGTTCCACACAGCGACATGCTGGCCTTCCCGTACGGTTCTGAATCCGAACATGGCAGCCCCCTTTCACATCGTGAGCGGTTCGCGCGAAGCGAGCCACTCGGCCGGAATGCCTTCACGCCCGGTGCGCATGACCACGATCGAGCCGACGATGGCGCAGTTGGTGTCGATGTCGCCCATCGCCGAAACCGTTTGCCAGATCGCCTCTTCGTAGTTGTCCAGGTGGCGTGCGGCACACCAGAGGGCCAAGGGAACAGTATCGCCGGCAATTACCTTCGACCCGTTGCCCAGAGCAGAGACTGCGGTAGCAACCGTGTAATCGAAGGGCAGATCAGCAGCCTTCCTGAGGCCATCACCGGTTGGACCGTCCGGGGTAAGCTCGATGGCAGTCTGAAGCAGCCTCTCGCTCACACCGACGCCTTGCTCCTTGCGGGACTGCCAGGCGTAGGCGGCCGCCACGGCAGCGGCGATTGCCCCGGCCTGTCCATCGGGATGGGCGTGAGTCACCTGGGCCGAGGCCCCTGCGTTGCTCACGACGGCATCAAGGTCGTCAGCGAAGTAAGCGCCCACCGGACCTACACGCATGGCTCCACCGTTGCCCATGGAGCCCTGCCCATTGAAGGGGATGGCCGCGGCCGTCTGCCACGGCAGCCCCTGGCCGATGGCGCCCAGGATTCCATGAGCCGTGCCGCCATAACCACGGTCTGGCTGCCGGCGATACCGTTCGGCGAAGAGACGTGCCAGCTCATCCCGGTTGATCTCACCGAATCGGTCCAGAACATCGCAGACCGAGAGCGCCATCACCGTGTCATCGGTCACGTGCCAGCTGTTTACCGGCACTTCGCGGCGCTCAGCTAGAAGGAAGGCGTCCGACCGGAAGAACTTCTCGCCGAAGGCATCCCCTACCGACAGCCCGTCGAGGGAGAGCCGCACCCGGGCCATGCGTTCGCCGTGGTCCGCCGGCAGCCCGGCGGCGCCTTTGCCGGTTGTCATGTTGCGCCTCCACCTTCTGGAAAGCGGATGTACTCGGTCGGCACCCGGTCGGCCAGCCACACGCCGTTCTCCGACCGGTAGAACTTGAGGCCGTCGCGGCCCATCCGGCTGGCCTCGACCTTGAGGATCACCGGCCGGCCGCGGCGCTGGCCGACCTTGGCGGCCGTGTCGACATCCGCCGAGAGATGCACCTGCTGGCGGTTGCCGGGCAGCAGGCCATCGCGCCGGATGGAATCCAGGGCCTTGGCCACAGTCCCGTGGTAGAGCAGTTCCGGTGGCTCCACGGGCTGGAGTTGAAGATCGACCTCCACCGAGTGCCCCTGGCTGGCGCGGATGCGCTGCCCGTCCGGGCTCAGCGCGAAACGCCGCTTGTCGTTCTGGGCCACCACGGCATCCAACTCCTCACGGGAGAAGGTCTCGCCGCGCTGGCGGCAGGCCTCCAGCAGTTCGGCGATACCGACCCATCCGTTGGCGTCGAGCGCCAGGCCGAACTCCTCCGGCTTGTGTCGGAGGATCAGGCTCAGGAGTTTACTGATGTGCACCTGGCGGGCGTTCATGGTGCAGCCTCCCGATCCAGCCCCAGGCGTTCTGCAACCGCCCGGTCGGACACGCGGTAGACATCCTCCCGCGGCGTGAGCAACCGCTCGAGCCTGCCGGCAGCCACGTTGGCGTGCTGTTCCCTCACAAAGGCGGAGACGTCCTCAATGGAGACGATCCACTCCCGGCCGTAGGACCGGAGCACCGAGCCGCTTAGGCCCAACTGGATGGCCCGGCGCTCCTTGCGCTCGCCGTGCGGACCGTGGTCCGGGTCCCACTGCAACCTGACCTCAGAGGACTTGACCGCCTTCTTCCACGCAGCCTCGTCCTCGTGGAACTCCGGGATAAAGGTGGAGTGCACAGCCTGGGCCAGAATCCGGTCAAACCCCGCCCGCTTGAGGTGCACGGCGAGGACGACCTCCTGCCCCTGCTTCCGGCCCCAGCCACAGCGGTACATCATCCAGAGGAAGTTGGGCTTGATCCAGCTCATGCGGCTGTAGCTGAAGGCGCCGCCGAAGTAGCCGTTCTCGGCGGCGAATTGTCCGATGCCCGGCGAGTAGGCCTGGTAGACCACGACCGTCTCCTGGTCAAACTGCGCCAGGATGTGCCGGCCGGCGGTCGGCCAACGCTTCGTTTGCGCCTGGTAAGATTCCAACTGCAGGTTCATGACCTCACCTCATTGATTCCTCAAGAATCGATTCACTGGCAATCACCGTGACACCGCGCGACCGCATCTGCCTCTTCGCCTTGCCCACATCCCCAGGCCTCAACTCCACGCCCCGGCAAGCATCCTCGACCACCCAGGTTCTGAAGCCCAGCTTCACCGCGTCCAGCGCCGTGAACTTCACGCAATAGTCGGTGGCCAGCCCGCAGACATAGACATCGCTGACGCCGCGCTCCTTGAGGTAGTCGCCCAGGCCGGTCGCCTTTCGGCCGCCGTTGTCGAAGAAACCGCTGTAGCTGTCGACGCCCGGGTCGGTGCCCTTCTGGACGATCTTGTCCACCCGGGACAGGTCGAGCCCCTTGCGGAAGGCCGCGCCAGGGCTGCCCTGGACGCAGTGCGCCGGCCAGAGAATCTGCTGCAGCCCGTTGAGTTCCACGACGTCTCCCGGTTTCTTCCCGGAGTGATTGGCCGCGAAGCTGCCGTGATCGCGCGGATGCCAGTCCTGGGTGGCCACGACGAGGTCGAAGTGCGGCATGAGTTCATTCACCACAGGCACTATCTTGTCTCCCTCCGGCACGGGCAGCGCCCCGCCCGGGCAGAAGTCGTTTTGGATGTCCACCAATATCAAAGCCTTCATGGTCAGCCCTCCTACAGCTCGAACATGAACCCCTTCTTCACGAGCTGCTTGTACTTGGCCTCGTCGAAGCGGTAGAGCCGGGCGGCGCGGTGGGCCACGTCCTGCTCGATCTCGTCCGTCTCCTCCAGCAGGCCCATCTCGAGGATCTTCCGGCGGAAGTTGCGTTTATCGAGCTCGCGCTCCAGGATGATCTCGTAAACCTTCTGAAGCTGGGTCAGGGTGAACTTCCTGGGCAGAAGCTCGAAACCGATGGGCTGGTAGACCACCTTGCCCTTTAGGCGTTCGAGCGCCACCTTGAGCACCTTGGCATGGTCGAAGGCCAGCGACGGCACGTCCGTCACCGAGAACCAAGCCGCGTTCCGTGCGTCGGTGGCGGCTTTGACGTTGTGGTCACCGATGTTGACCAGGGCGTAGTAGGCTACCGTCACCACCCGCTCACGCGGATCGCGGCCAGGGTCGCCGAAGGTGTAGAGCTGCTCCAGGAACACCTTGGAAAGCCCCGCCTCCTCCTGGAGTTCGCGGCGGGCGGCATCCTCCAGGCTCTCGTCCAGACGGACGAATCCACCTGGCAGCGCCCACTTGCCGGCGAAGGGATCGATGCCCCTCTGGATCAGCAGGACCTTGAGGTCCTCGCTGTCTAGGCCGAAGACCACGCAGTCAACCGTCAGGGCCGCTCGGGGAAATTCGTAGCTGTAAGCCATGTCTCTCTCCTTCGTGTTGTCTCTACACTCAGTATAGTGTAGATACGACACTATGTCAAGGCTGATTCCTGGAAATTCCGGCAAAGGCCCGGAGCTCGGCCAGTTCGCGGACGAAACCGCCGGACAGAATAGGGAAGCGGCACCATGTCTTCGGGTCGAGGTTTTCGTCATCCACATGGAAGGATGGAGCGTAACGCTCGCGCTTCCACTGATTGCGACACCACATGCGGAAGAACCTCTCCACCCAGATAACCATCTCTCCCCCCGAGTACTTCGGGAACTGTGCTCGGATCGTCCGGAAGACCTCCACCGGCATCTGCTTGTCCCGAATGGCGGCCCGCTCGATGGCATCCAGCACCGGGTAAGGCATCAGGTCCTTCTCGTCGGTCTGGGCATTCTCCTGGGGCCGGAGCTCGGCCGTGGGCGCCAGGGCATTGACGACGGCCAGTGCGGGTATGGGCCCAGGACCGACCGGCCCGGTCTTCTCCAGCCAGCGCAGCCACTGGAGGAGGAAGGCCTTGTCGATCCCGGCGATGGGACTGAGGCCGCCACAGGTGTCACCGTCCATTGTCGCGTAGCCGACCGCCGCCTCAGAACGGTTGCTGGTAGCGAGCAAGAGCGCGTTCTCGACGTTGGCCAGGAGCCAGGCACCCGGACCGCGCACCCGCGCTTGGATGTTCTGAAGCGTGATGTCATCGGTCTCCCAGGTAAGTTTGCGCCCGATGACCTTCTCCATGCCCGAGACGTAAGCCTCAGCCATCTGGCTGATGTCAAACCAGGACATCCTGGCCCCCAAGGCCTCGGACACCGTCTTCGCCGAACCGCGCGTGGCCTCCGAGCTGTTTACCGAGGCCTGGTAGACGCAGTGCAGCAGCCGGCCAGTACGTTCTTTGGGGCTGCCCGCCTTACCAAGGTCGGGGATATGAGCCAGCATATCCGCGAAGCCCTTCCCGGTCAGTTCCGCCGAGGCCAGTTCGACCATGAGAGCCACGAGGCATGAAACGGCCGACGAGTCGGCCCCGCCGCTCAGGCTGACCACGAAGCCCTGCGACCGGCTCTTGCGCAGGTAGTCGAAGAGCCCGAGAGCTATCGCCCTGGTGAACTCCTCGTTCTTGAGGTCCGGCGATGATTCCCAATCCGCAGGACTGGGCCGGGCGGCCTCCGGCTCGATATCCGGGAACTGAAACTCGCAGGCTGTGGCCGTGGGCCCGCTTCCCAACTCGGGCTGGAAGCTCCCCGTCCTGGCCCGATCCATGCGCGTGGCAGTCACGTCGATCACCGTGCTGGTCACCTTCACGGGTGCGAACGAAAAACGCGGCCCGGAGGCGAGCAGCCTGCCCGCCGAAGCGATGAGCGCCCCGCCGTCGTAGATCACCCGGCCGGCCTCGTTGCCCAGGAGGTTGGCGTAGACGTAACTCACGCCGAACGCCCGGGAGCCCTCGGTCACGAACCGCTTGCGGATCTCATGCTTGCCGAAGGCGAAGTGGCTGGCGCTGGGGTTGAGGATGATATCCACCCCCTGAAGCGACAGGTCCGCCCCCGGGCGCTTGGCCACCCAGGCGTCCTCGCAGATCTCGAAGCCGACCTTCACGCCGCCGCAGTCGAATACCAGGTCGCCGATGGGAACGTCCTGCCCGCCGATCCGGACCGCGTCGCGCACGCCCTGCGGCCAGGGCTTGAACCAGCGCGGCTCGTAGTGCAGCCCGTCGGCGGCCAGGAAGCGCTTGGCGACGAAGCCGGCGAGCCGGCCGTCGGCCGCCAGGCAGGCACAGTTGAAGAGCGCATGCTTGTGCAGCACAGGCAGCCCGAGGGCCACGATCATCCCTCTGGTGGACGGCAGGATCTCCTCGAGGACTTTCATGGCCGTTGCATGCAGGCCGGGAGCGTGGAACTCGTCCTCGCAGCCGTAGCCGGAAATGCAGAGCTCCGGCAGGCAGAGTATGCTCGCCCCGGCAGTCCTAGCCACTTCGACGGCCGCCAGGATGTTCCGGCGGTTGCCCTCCCAGTCCAGCGGGGTCTGGTTGAGGACTGCCGCGGCGACTCTGATCCTGGTCATGCCGTTACCCCTCTCGCCTTAAGAATGAGCTCCGTCTTGAGTTCATGGAGCCCGGCTTCCAGCCCAACCGGGTACTGGTGTGGGTTGAGGAATCGCTTGATGCCGGAGTGGAAGGTGGCGAGCTGGGCCTGGGCCCGCCGGCGCACGTCATCCAGAGCCGGAGCCTTCCACACCCGCTTGCCGCCGCGGAAGACAGGCACCAGAAGGTTCTCGAAATCCGTGGCAGCCGGGATGATCCTGCGCCGCGTCGGGTCGAGCGGGTCGATCATGACGCAGTCGCCGCGCACGGGGCTTTCCTCGTCGCAGATCACGTCGGCAATGCACTCGTTGCCAAGGCGGAAGCGGCGGACCTGCAGGACGCCCGGAGTGGACACCTTGATCGCCTGCTCCGAGAGCTTGACCTTGTACTGCCAGCGGCCGTCCACGCCCCGGATGGCGGAGAGCTTGTAGACACCGCCGAGCGCCGGCTGGTCGTAGGCTGTGGCGAGCTTCGTGCCGACGCCCCAGACCCCTATCTTGGCGCCCTGCTCCTTGAGGCTGGCGATGATTCCCTCGTCCAGGTCGTTGGAGGCGACGATCACGGCCTTCTGGAAGCCGGCTGCGTCGAGCATCCGGCGGGCCTCGATGCTCAGATAGGCCAGGTCGCCGGAGTCGAGACGGATGCCGACCATCTCGTGGCCGTTCTCGCGGAGCCACTTGCCGGCTTCTATGGCATTGCGGACTCCCTCCAGCGTGTCGTAGGTGTCCACCAGGAAGACACAGTTGTTGGGCATGGCCTCGGCGTAGGCCTTGAACGCCTCCAGTTCGTCGTCGAAACACATCACCCAGCTGTGCGCATGGGTTCCCTTAACAGGGACTCCGTAGAGTCGACCAGCCAGAACGTTGGAGGTCGCCGCGCACCCGCCTATGTACGCGGCCCGGCTCGCCGAAAGCGCCCCGTCAACCCCCTGGGCGCGGCGCAGACCGAACTCGATGACCGGCTCGCCTTTTGCGGCCAAGGTCATCCGTGCGGCCTTGGTGGCAATCAGCGTCTGGAAGTTGATCAGGTTGAGCAGAGCGCTCTCGAGTATCTGAGCCTGGATCAACGGCCCCTTGACCCGCAGCAACGGCTCGTGAGGGAAGACCACGGTGCCCTCCGGAATGCCGTCGATGTCGCAGGCGAACCGCATGGCCCCGAGGTAGTCCAGGAATCCATCCTCGAAAAGCGACTTCTCGTCGTTGCCCCTCAGCGTCCGAAGGTAGGCGAGGTCGTCTCCATCGAAGCGGAAGCTTTCGATGTAACTGGCGGCCGAGTCGAGGCCGCAGGCTAGCGCATAGCCCCCGTTGAATGGGTTGTGGCGGTAAGTGAGGTGGAAGACGGCTGCCCGCTCCGCCATCCCGGCCTTCCAGTCCGCCATCCCGGCCTTCCAGTATCCGTAAGCCATGGTCAGTTCGTAGAGGTCGGTCAGTAGGGCCAGCGAGGGCTTGTACAGATCCTGTATTGTGGGCATGGCAGTTCTCCTCCCTGTTCGTGTATAATATACACTATGCCACCGAGGATGTCAATACGAATATTGGCCCCGAGTCACTTGGGGGTGATCCGAGCTGCGCCTGGACCTAGCCCCGCCCCCGCGCCCGGCGCAAGGCGCCGCATGGCAAGGTCCAACTCTCCGTCAAGCGGGGTATCGTTGGGGCGAGAGAGGCGCGCGGTCAGCCCCACTTTCATTCTGCCCTGTCCTCGGTAATGCGGTTTCGCTCCCACGCGTTCGTTGCTCGCGTCCGCCTGTATCCACAGCTCTGCTCCGCTCACATCTGTCCAGTGGAAGTAGCGCCCCTGTGGCAAGGTGATGGCCTGGCTCTTTGGGGCAAGGTCGTTGATGAGTGCCAGAAAGGCGCCCTGCGATTCGACCGCGAGCCCGATTGAAGACAAATGGTTAGGCATGTACGTGCCCTCAAGCTAGTTTCACTGCCTAGACCAGGGAATACGTCAAGACAGCCTTTGCGGGCTTCTGCGATGCAACCGCCTGATACGCCGCTGCCTCAGTAACAAACGGGCCAGATCGGGCCAAAGGTCCCTGGAAATTGCCGGTACTCGTCGGTGGTCTTCGGATGCTCTTGGGAGTCCTACCCCGCCTCCCTGTAGTAGTGGCTGAGCAGCCCGCCGAGGAACTCCCATCGCTTGACCTGTCCCTGGCCCGCCGGCAGGAGCTTCAGCGGCTTGTTGCCCCTGCCCTGATGCGGCCTGTAGCGATTGTAGAAGGTCACGTAGGACTGTAGGACGAAGTCCAAGTGGCGTTTGCCAAAGCAGGTGAAGTGATCCAGGCACTCGCGTCTTAGCGAGGCGACCCAAGCCTCGGCGTACGCGTTGCAGTTCGGCGACTCCTTGGGGATCTTCACCTTTCTGGCCCCATTGCCTCTCATGAGCTCATCGAACTGGGCGGTGAACTTTGGGTCGTTGTCGTGAATCAAGTACTTGGGCCTATCTGCCTCCGGCCAGTCCTGCATGACGACGGCCATGTTCCTGGCCTGCTGGGCCATCCAGGCGGCATCGGGCGAGTAGGTGGCCGACGAGACGTGCACTCGGCGGCTTCCTAGGTGGATGAAGAACAAGATGTAGCAGGTGAACTTGCCAGCCAGAGTGGTGACCTCCTTGGTCAGGAAGTCCGCCGCCACAATGCTGTTGGCGTGCATGCGGGTGAACTCGTTCCAGGTCGTCGAGCCGGAGTTCCTCCTGCGGCCAGGCTGTGGAGCTATGCCGGCATCGACCAGGATGGCTTTCACGGTGTTCGGGCAGCAGGTGATACTGACCTTGGCGAGTTCTCCGGAGATGCGAGTGTAACCCCAGCCGGGGTTCTCTTGAGCCATCTGAATCACCAGTTCCTTGGTGGACTTGCTCTTGGCTGGCCGACCGCTCTTCTTGCCCAAGGCGTTGCCGCCGTCGCTCACCCGCAGCCACTTCCGGAACGTCTCCGGCTGGACGATGGAGATCAGCTTGTCGATGGCCGGGCCGAGCTCCCGTCCAAAGCGTACTAGACGGGCCCGGTCCTCGGGCGTCGGGATCACGCGGCCCTGTATCTTGGAGCACAGGATCTCGTTCTCGACCTTGAGAAAACGGACCTCGCGCCTAAGCTGGGCCTTGGTGCCTCCTGTCAGGCTGGAGAGCAGCTTGGAAAGGGGGTTCGCCATGTGAGGCACCTCTTTTTCAGAAGCCCCGATCCTGCACAAGTTAGGATCAGGATACATTTTCGCATAGCCCTGGAACGAGTCAACCTGTCTTCAACCTCCGCCCAAGGCGCTGACAACCCTGGAGACGCCCGCCGTGTACAGTAGCATGTACAGTGAATTCTTGACAACACTGGGAACATTGGATACATTGGAGGTGTCAGCACGAACGTAAGTGCTGGCGGTTGCTGTAAGTAGCCGTATGTTGATGGTTGGGGAATACACTCCGGGGGCTCATAACCCGCCAGCGATCACCTGCCGGTGAAGGCGCAGTTCAGTACTGACCTGAGATTCAAAGACCGGGGGTCGCCAAGTGCCTCGCCGAGTTGCGGTGCTGCGGACAGAGATGTCGAGCCGATGCACATCAACGCTATCGCTGCTTCTATGCGGACTTCAGGGACGCCGTCGCGAAGGGCCTGAGCCAGGGCTGGCACGGCGGGCCCGGCTGCCGGTCCCATCCGCCTAAGCGCACGGGTGGCGACATGCCGGTTGGTGGGATCGCTGTCTGCAAGCAACCTGACCAGCGCCGGGAGGACCGGTGCTGCGTCGGCGTCGATGTCGCCCAGCGCCCAGGCGACACTGCCGCGCACCTTCGGGTCCGGGTCAGCCAGCAGCCGGGACAGGGGAACTCCCGCATACGATGAGCCGGATTTGAGACAGGCGATGAGCAGAAAAGAAGCCCGGATCCTCTCCGGGGACAGCACCTTGGGCATGCGCAGATAAGTCCCCGCCTTGTGGGCGGCGGAATCGGCGCCGCCTAGTTCCGCAATGGTCTCGTTGGAGTATGGGTAGGCCATGGCAGCGGACTCGCGACCGAGCACATCACGCACCTGCCACCACGGCACCATCACCGCCGCGACGAACCAAGCCAGGCCGAGGGCCAGCAGCATCCCCGCCGTCCACGCCGCCATCGGACGCCAGGTGCGGAGGGGCGGGCTGGGAGGTTCGCTCATTTGCTGATCTCGTCACTGCCGGCCTTGCCGTCATCTTGTTCAGCAACTTGGGCAACTTGGCGGCAAGGCGTCCGATGAAACGAGTAGTGCCACGAGAACAGCGTTAGCGATGCGGAAAGCAGCACCAAGGATATTTGATGCCATTCCTCTTCCCAAAGGGGATCAATGCTAGTAACAACTTCCCCGGCCAGATAGCTACATCCCCACGCGAGCAGCAGCCAGCAGGGGACTGTAAACACCAGCGATTGCAGAAAAGCTCTCGCAAAACGTCGCGAGAAGATATCCCGCAGGCTCCCTCGGGGCAGGAAGAGCGTGATCACCTGCGACAAGGCCAAGCCGAAAAGGAAGCTGTACAGGATTGCCTCGTCGCTTGGGGATCCCCTGTGGTGGGCTAGGCGTCCTCCCTGGAAAGAAAGCCAGAAGGCAACGCTCGATGAAACCGAAAGGCAGAAGGCAACGGCCCCCAGTTTGACAAAGATCCCGTTCTCGGCGACCTCGGCACTTGGCAGGCTGTGAGACTTCTCTGCCATTGCGTGCTTCCTCCCGGCCCCATCTTCCCCGCCCCCGCGCCCGGCGCAAGGGCTGGCCTACTCGCAGTTCCCCGCCGTCCACGCCGCCATCGGCCGCCAGGTGCGGAGGGGCTTGGTGGTCTGCTCGGCAGTCTCAGGCATCAATCACTCCGGAGTCATTCTTCCCGCCACTCGACGCGGCGCAAGCGGGCGCGACCTTCATTGTGGTCTTCCTAGTACTGCTCCTTCTTCTCCAAGTGCGGAAGCGCCTTGGTCAACAGCGGGATGAGTTCGAAATGGTCGTCTCGCCACTCAACGCTGCCCCCGTCCCGCAGCTCGATGATGACCATGGTGCGTGCGTACCAGCAAACGCACCAGCCGGCGATCTCGTCGATGGCGACACGGACATCTCGATGTTGCCCATCCTCACACAACGTAGGGGTCGAGCAGATGATCTGCCCATTCCGGAGTTCGTAGTGGTAGTTGCTCTCGCCCTCGCTCATACGGCGAATGAACCCGCGGATCGCGCCGAGAATCCTTGCGGCCACACTCCGCCCGTGCTTGACTGGCTGGTCAGCGGGCTCCGGCATAGCTCCTCCACCCCCAGCTTACCCCGCCCGGCGGTGGCGCGCAAGCTGGCCCACCGCAAAACTACCCACCGCTGTCGGGCGCCAGGTGCGGAGGGGCTTGCTGGCCTGCTCGGTAGTCTCAGGCATCAATCACTCCAGCTTCATTCTCCCCGCCCCTCGGCGCGGCGCAACTGCGACGGTTCCCCTTCGACAGGCTCAGGGCCCCGAGTGCTTTAGTCGAGGGGTTGCTTCCGGACTACCTCTTCCTCCCGCGCCGCCCAGCGCCCGACCCAGGCTTCGCCCCGACCAAGAGGTCGTGCTGCCTCCGCCGCTCGGCGTCAGTGCGCGCCACCGGGATCTGGTGCCCCTCCGGGTCGATCCCGGCGTAGTACATCGCCGAGGCCACCGTGCCCGCGGCGCCATCGGGGTCGGGTCTGGAATAGCGAATAGTGATAGCGGAAACCCGCCCGCTTCATACGCTATTCCAGACCTGACCCCGAACGTCTGTCCCGTTCCCGGGATTGCCCTGCCGGCTTCAGCCTATCGTGACCTTCGGACGGCGCGAGGTCTGGACGGGGAGTTCGCGGTTGCCTGGGGCCCCTACTTGCGCTCGACGGTCACGTGTACGCGTGGCGCCTCAATCGTTCCCTGCCAGACAGGAACGAGGGGCAACCCTGGGTTCTTCCTGCGCTCGTTCTCTAGCTTCGTGAGTTGCTCCGGAGGCATCATGTTCGGTTGCCATTGTGTGCCGAGATGGGAGCGAGCTACAGGTTGATATGATGCCCACAGCGTGCACGCTCCGGGCCAACGCATCCATCTGCGCCCTGCTACGGTGCTTTCCTCTCCGGGTGAAATGACCATGGGTTCTCCATAGAAGGAGACGCCGCTAGGCAAAGAAGGGCCACACGTTACCGCGGCCCGGCCCTGGACGCAGATGTCCCAGCGGCGTCCGAAAACGATCACAGCATCTTTGCCGACGTTGCGGACAATTAGATAGGTATTCAGGTAATAGTCGTCTTGGGGCGTGACCACCAGCTTACAGCGTAGGCCGTTGATTTCCTCCGACCAGTCCCCTGGCTCGACGGTGACGGAAGTGATCGGCGCTGTGTGTGTCTGGATCATGCGGTTGAGCGTCTGCCAGTCCGGAGGTTTCTCGGCCCAGAAGTGGCGGACTGCCAATGCCGCCGTCCCGATCAGCAGCACACCCGCCGCCACGCAGGCCGCGAGCGCTCGCCGGCTCCGCCGCGGCTTCGGAGGCTCATACGGTTTGGCATCCATCGTCTCGTCGAGCTTGACCGGCTCTTCCGGCATAGGCGCGGTCCTCCTGCCGCCGTCAGCTTACCCCGCCCGGCGGCGGCGCGCAAGAGCGGGGTGGCCTGCTTGCTTCTGTGGTCCACTACTCCTGCGGGGCACTCCACCCTGGGCGCTCGCTATCGAAAACGTGGACGTACCCCCACTCGGCCGGAAACTCGAGCGTGAACTTAGTGCGTTCCGCATAAACACTATATTCGAACGCATCTCCGATCAGAGGCTTCGGCAATTTCCCTATGTAGACGGGAGTCAGCTTGCTCAAGCTCTCAGGATAGCATCCGTTCTGGCGCTTGTATTCGTAGAGAGCATTGATGATCTGGTTGCCTCTGGCCCGACTGATGTAGCCGCGAATGCCGTCATCCTGGTCACAGAAGTCCCAGATCAGCAGGCCACAAAGCACAAGGAAGATCGGCCCCCAGACCTTCCACCGGATTGCTCTGTCCATTCGCAGGATCGCCCTCCACGCCGCCATCGGCCGCCAGGTGCGGAGGGGCGGAGTGGCCTGCTCAGTGGTTTCCGGCATGATGTCCCTCATTGCCCAGGAGGAATCAACACGACTCGAAGGCCGCGGCTGTCGGCCCCGAGGCGCGAACCGTTACCGAAGCGGGACGATGAGCGGCAGAACCGGGGGCCGACGTAATACGCCCCGCCGCGCATCACCCGCTCCGAGCCAGTGGCTGGCCCCGTCGGATCGCGCATCGGGCTCTTGGCATAGTAGTCCTCACCGTACCAGTCCCCGCACCATTCCAGCACGTTCCCGTGCATATCGTGCAATCCCCACGCATTGGGCTGGGTGATGCCCACCGGACTGGTCGTCTTGTCGGAGTTGGTGCTGAACCAAGCGTAGTCCGCCAGGACCTCTTCGCTGTCGCCGCAGCAGAACCGGGTCCGAGTTCCGGCCCGGCAGGCCCACTCCCACTCCGCCTCCGTAGGCAGACGGAATCGGCCCTGCTCCTCCCCCAAGGCGTTGAGTTTCTTCAGGAACTCTTGGCAGTCGTCCCAATTGACGCAGTCCACCGGGTTGGTCGCGCCTCCGAAGTGGCTGCGATCCACAGTTCCCGTCACCTTCTGCCGTTGCTCCTGGGTCACCTCATACTTGCCTATGTAGAAAGGGCGCGTAATCATCACCCAATGCTGCGTCTCGTCGTCGCGCCGGTCCTTCTCCTTCGCCGGGCTGCCCATCTGAAAGTGGCCTGCCGGGACCAGGACCAACTCCAGTTTGATGCCGTCGCCGAGGTCCACAGCCTTCTCTAAGGGCACCCCGAGCCGCGCGGCCGCCTCCGTCTGCCGGTGCCGGGCTTCGTCGGCGTCGAACCACCAGACCGTCCACGTTCGCCAGAGCCAGCCGCCGAAGAGCGCCAGCGCGACGGCCACGCCCATCGCCACGTAGAAGCCGGTGAGGCTGCGGCCCTTACGGGGCGCCACCGGCTGGTCGGCTGGCTCGGTCACGGTATTGCCGCGATCCTTCCCATCCCCGCCGTCCACGCCGCCATCGGCCGCCAGGGGCGGAGGGGCGGGTGGATGGGCTGGCCCGCGGACTCCTTCACGGCTTGGCCTCCTCGCCCCTGATCTTCTTCAGAGCCTCGGCGGCGGCGGCACCAAGCGGCGACTCTTCATCATCCTTCAGTGTGTTCAGGGCCGGAATGGCATCCTTGGCATGCGTGCCCATTTCGGCCAGCGTGTTAATGGCCATGATCTGCACATCGAGATCCCTGTCGGTGAGCGCCCTGCAAAGGGCCGGCACGGTGCTCGGATCACCGGCGCCAATGCGGCCCAGAATCCGAACTGCTATAGCTCGCTCCAGGTTCGCGCTCTTGTCGTCCAAAACTCGGATTACGGCCGGGACGGCGCTCTTGGCCTCCGGACCGAGTTCAGCGAGGGCCAGGAGTGCTCCCATCCGCTGAATCGGATCGCCTAGCTGCCTGGTCAGTTCGGGCACGTCTTCAGGTCGGGGTGCTTTCTGGCGGCCGGCAGGTTCCGACCGGTATAGCTTCCACACGTAATGGCCGACCGGCAGGAGCACCACAATCGCCAGGCCCAAGCATACAAGCCAGGGCACCACCCACAGCTTTCCCTTCGGAGCCGCCGGCTCAGTCTGCATTGAGCGACACCGCCTCCCATGCCATACTCCCCACCCATCTGCGCAACGCAACCTGGGCCACAACAGAACTGCCCGCCGCCATCGGCCGCCAGGTGCGGAGGGGCGGGGCGGCCTGCTCTGTGGCTTCTGGCATCAATTCCTCCGCACCCATTCTCCCCGCCCCCGCGGCCGGCGCGGGCGCTACAAGCCCAAGTCCATGTCTATCTTGGCTTCACCCTTGAACGTGGGAAGTTCGCCCGCGGTGGTGGTCTGACCCTTGCCAGGCGGAGCGGTGGATGTCGACGCGGGCTTGTCATTGGCGCGGGTGGGCAAGGACCGGAACAGAATGTTGACTGCCTCCGCGGCGCGTTCCATTCCCCGCCCCATGGCCTCGCTGGGCTTGCCGTCGGCCTCGCCCTCCACGCTGATGGAGTTGGTCACGTAGGTCCGCTTTCCCTCCGGGTCAGTGACACTGAGGTCAACCTTGCCGATGAGGCGAGAGCGCTTGGGGTCCGAGTCGAGCGCCTCGGCACGAAGGTCAATGGTCAGCTTCCCCACGAACTGCGCCGGCAGGGCAAACTGGGCTGCCGTCTTCTCGGGGATATCGAACGAAAACTTCGCCTCCACCTTGAAGAAGGCGGGCTTGGGCGGAGGAGGCGGTCTTGGCGGAATCGTCTCAATCCGCCTGACCGGAGCCGGTTCGTCCTCCGGAATGCAGGATGGCACGGCCAAGACGGGCAACACTACCAGGACGCGCAGCAGGAACATAGGGTGGCTCATGGTCTTCTCCTGTCGGACAGCCCATTCTCCCCGCCCCCGCGGCTGGCGCAAGCCCAGCTACTTTCCCGCCTCCTGGCCGCGGGTCTTCTTCAATCTCACAAGGGTTTCGGTGGCCTTCTGGTCGTGGCGCCCCTGCGCGAAAGGGA
>JAKLDR010000112.1 GCA_022703445.1 Planctomycetota bacterium
CGTCTGATACTTCTGGATCTTCTCCTCCAGGCTCTTGATCTCCACGCCGGAACGGTCGGCCTCGACCTGGGCGGCGCGCGCCTCGGCCAGCAGTGCCGCGCGCTCGGACTCGGCGGCGGCCAGGGCAGACTCGGCGGCAGCCACCGCCGCCGGCAGGGCCTGCGTCTCGCGGGCGACATCGGCCAGTTCGAGATCGATTCTGTGGAGATCGAGGAGCATCTGGAGAGTGGTTGCCATCCGCCGGGCCTTCCCTTCGCACTAGCGTGGCGTTCCGTCGCCGCCTTTTTCGACGGTGGGGATTATGCCGCGGCCGCGCAGGCCTGTCAAGGAGCGCGCTCCGCGCTCGGGCGGGAATCTGCAGGTGCGGCCTTGACAGCCGAGCATGCCGGTGTAAAATGCGGCCGTTTTCCGGAGCCATCCGGAACTCCTGGCCCGTTTTTCCCGAGATTTCCGGAAGGGAGTCGATGCATGGCCAAGAAAAGCGGTAAGGAAGCTCTGTCCTCAGCCGGCCCGGTGACTTTCGGCGGCTTCAAGGTCTGCTTCACATCGGCGGCCGCGCCCCAGTGGTCGGCCGACGAACTGGTCAGGGCCGCCGTCAAGCACGGCTACGCCGGCGTTGAACTGGTCGCCGGCGCCGGCGGCAAGCACGGCGCGGAGTTGGGCATCAAGCCCGACAAGCTCCGCTCCATCCGCGAGGTCTTCAGCTCCTCCGGCGTGGGCATCGCGTGCCTGGCCACCCCCGTGTCCTTCCACGCGGCCGATCCGGCCGCCCGCGCCGCGGCGCTGAAGGACCTCGAGCAGTACGTGAAGATCGCCGAGGACCTGGCCTCGCCCTTCGTGCGCGTCTTCGGTGGGGACATCCCGCCGGAGGTCGAGGTGGCCGGCGCCGCCGACTACATCTCTGACGCCCTGGCCGATGCCGCCGCCTTCGTCGAGCAGAGCACCACCTGCCTGCTGGTCGAAACCTTCGGCACCTTCCGCAACAGTCGCTTCCTGCGCGAGATCATCAAGCAGGTCTACAGCCCCAAGCTCCAGGCCCTCTGGAACGTCCCCGAGACGGTCCGCGGCCTCGAGCCCGTGGCCGACACCTTCGACTCGCTCTGCGACCAGATCCGCCACGTGCACCTGGCCGACTACGAGTACTTCGAGGAGCGCACCGCGGTGGCCCCGGCCATCTTCGGGCAGGGCTTCGTGCCCGTCGCTCAGGCCATCGAGGTCCTGCGCGCCGGCGACTACAAGGGCTATCTGGCCTTCGATCCGGCGGAGATCCCCGAGGATTCCGACGTGGCCGTGGCCGAAGCCATGAACCTGCTCAAGGGGATGCTCGAAGGCTAGCACCCGCCCGACACCGGTTGAACCAACGCCGCCGGGGGACCATGTCCTCCGGCGGCTTCTCTTCCGGGCCCGGCAGTCCCGCACCATCCAGAGCACACCCGCCCCGAGCGGATTTCCTTTGGCAATTCAGGAGCAGCGGGGTATATGAACTGCGGGCCCCCTTGAAAGGACTTGGTCATGAAGATGCCTCTGGTCCCCGCCCTGTTCCTTGCGCTTGCCTGCCCGACACTGGCGGGCGAGACAACCACGGCAGCGCAGGTGAGCTTCACCGCCAAGCCAACGACAACCAAGGACGGCGAGAAGACCAGGATCGCGTTCACTCTCTCGGCCCCGGCCGACGTCGAAGTTGCCGTGCTCGGCGCCGATGGCAAGGTCGTGCGCCACCTGGCCGCCGGTGTCCTCGGCGGCAAGAACCCGCCGCCCGAGCCGCTCAAGGCCGGACTGGCCCAGAGCATCGAGTGGGACGGCCGCGACGACTTCGGCAAGCCGGCCGCGGGCGGCCCGTTCAGGGCCCGGGTCCAGGCGGGCATGTCCGTCAAGTTCGGGAAGATCTTCGGCACCAGCCCCTACACCGGGACGATCACCTCCGGGGCTCCGCAGGACGGCCTGGCCACCGACGCCGACGGGACGCTCTACGTGAAGCTGGCCTCGCTCGTGCCCCAGCTGCACGAGGGCATGCCCTGGCAGCTCCGCAAGTTCGACAAGGCCGGCAAGTACGTTAAGACCCTCCTGCCCTACGCGCCGTCCACGCCGCCGGACAAGACCCCGGGCTTCAGGCTCCTGGACGCCGGCGACGGCCTGCTCACCCCGGCGCACAGCTCCGGACTCGACGTGGTGCTCTTCCGCTTCGGCGACAACATCTACAACAAGGTGGTCGATGGCCAGGTGGTCTTCATCGACAACGACCGCGCGGTGCTGACCTTCTTCAAGCTCGACGGCTCCAACGCCATCAAGACCGTGCCCATGCGCACCGCCCCGGACAAGCTCAAGTGGGCCAAGTGGCTCTCGCCCCAGGTGGCCTTTTCTCCGGACGGCAAGTACGCCTACTACTCGAACGTCGCCAACACGCCCTACGACGGCAAGAAGCCCGCCGACATCGACCCCAACTTCCCGCAGGGCCGCGTCTACCGCCAGGACCTGGCCGCCGCGTCGAACCCCGAGAAGTTCTACGACCTGGAGCTGCCCGACTTCGAGAAGCAGAAGTACTGGATGCCCAGCGCCTGGGACAAGAAGACCGCCGCGGCGGGCATCACCGTGGACGCCAAGGGCAACCTCTTCGTCTGCGACCTGGTCAATCAGGAAGTGGTCGAGGTCTCGCCCGAGGGCAAGAAGCTCAGCTCCGCCAAGGTGCCCTGGCCGGACAAGGTGCTGGTCAACTCCAAGACCGGCGACCTCTACGTGGTCTCCTCGGTGGTCTCCCGCGGCGGCCGGCCGCCCTCGGAGCTGCTCAAGGTCACCGGCCGCGGCGAGGGCGCCAAGGTCGCCGCCAAGATGGTCCTTAAGGGGGCGCTCGGCCACACCATCGCGCTCGACGAGTCCGGCGCGGTCCCGGCCCTGTGGGTCGGCGGCGGCGAGGAGGTCCTGCGCATCGAGGACCGCGGGGCGGAGTTCGCCGCAGTGGGTGGGAGCCTCATCAACCCCAGCAAGAACGACATCACCTTCGTCTGCTACGGCGCGGCCGACCAGCGCAACGACCTGGTCTACGTGACCACCGGCTGCGGCCCGGTCTGGCGCTACAACGGCGAGACCGGCGAGGGAACGATCCTGCCCTTCAAGGCCTGTGACGTGGCCGTTGGCCCGGACGGCCTGGTCTACGGCTGGGGCGACACCGGAAGCTACCACGGCCCGGTGGCTCGCTACACTTCCGACGGCAAGCCCGCGCCTCTGGCCTCCACCGGCAAGCACCTCTACGGCAACTGCTACGGACGCTTCGGCCGCGGCAACAACGCCCCGGGCATGTGCGTCGACTACAAGGGCAGCGTCTACGTCAACTGCGGCTTCAACGACTGCCACGTGCGCGCCTACGACGCCGAGGGCAAGCTCATCGAGTACGACCGCAAGGCCCGGGTGGGTGACGAGAAGGGCAAGCCAACCGGACCGGCCTTCATCTCCTACGTCCTCGACCAGGGCGGCAGCCTGCGCGCCGACCCGGCCAACAACATCTACGTCCTGGAGCTCGGCCTGCTCAAGGGCGTCACGCCGCCCAAGGGCTTCGAAAAGGACGCGGCCTTCGCGCGCTGCACCGGGAGCATCTACAAGTTCACCCAGAAGGGCGGCGAGTTCAAACGGACCAAGGACGGCTGGGACGCCGAGGGCGCGGTGGCCAGCTACACCGTGCCCTGCGGGCCGATCTCCGGCTCTTGGGCCTCGACCCAGTCGGTCTGCCACTGCACCCGGCCGCGCTTCGACGTCGACCCGCACGGCCGGCTCTACATTCCCAACGGCATCACCTTCAAGACCACCGTGATCGACAACGCCGACAACCAGATACTGACCTTCGGCGGCTACGGCAACTGGGACGCCCAGGGCCCGCAGAGCAAGGAGCCGAAGCCGGAGATCCCTGTCGGCTGGCCGATCTTCGCCGGGGCCAGCGACAAGTACATCTACGTCGGCGACGGCCTTAATCACCGAGTGGTCCGCGCCGACAAGGTCTTCGCCGCGGCGGAGACGTGTGAGGTGAAGTGAGGGAGCCCGGCACGGTCCGACCAGTCAGACCGGTCGGACTCGTCGGACTTGTCTGACAGAGGAGTGTCCTGCAATGAAGACTTTAATGACGACCTTTAACTGCATCTTGCTCTCCGCGGCCTGCTCGGCCGCCGGCGAGGTCGGCTTCGCCACCAAGCCGACGGCGGCCAAGGCCGGCGAGAACGTGAAGATCGACTTCGCGCTCTCCGCCCCGGCGGACGTGGAGGTGGCGGTGCTCGGCGCCGACGGCAAGATCGTCCGGCACCTGGCCGCCGGCGTCCTCGGGGCCAAGAACCCACCGCCCGAGCCGCTCAAGGCCGGGCTGGTCCAGAGCCTGCAGTGGGACGGCCGAGACGACTTCGGCAAGCCCGCGACCGGCGGGCCCTTCAAGGTCCGGGTCCAGGCCGGCATGTCCGTCAAGTTCGGGAAGATCCTCGGCACCAGCCCCTACACCGGGACGCTCAGCCGCGACAGCCTGGCGGTGGCCGCCGACGGGAGCATCTACGTCAAGATGGCCTCGGTGGTCCCGCAGCTGCACGAGGGCATGCCCTGGCAGTTGCGCCACTTCGACAAGACCGGCAAGTACCAGAAGACCCTGCTGCCCTACGCGCCCTCCACCCCGGCCGACAAGGTCCCGGGCTTCCGACTGATCGACGCCGGCGACGGGCAGATGACCCCGGCCCACACCTCGGGGCTCGACGTGGTCCTCTTCCGGTTCGGCGACAGCATCTTCAACCGGGTGGTCGACAACCAGGTGATCTTCATCGACAACGGCAGCGCCAGGCTGACCTTCTTCAAGCTCGACGGCACGAACGCGGTCAAGACCGTGGCCATGCGCAGCGCGCCGGACAAGCTCAAGTGGCCGGGGTGGCTCGTGCCCCAGCTGGCCTTCTCGCCCGACGGCAAGTACGCCTACTACTCGAACGTGGCCAACACCCCCTACGACGCCAATGTGCACCCCACCAAGATGGACCAGAAGTTCCCGCAGGGCCGGGTCTACCGGCAGGACCTCTCCAAGCCCGGCTCCGACCCGGAGAAGTTTTACGACCTGGAGCTGCCCGACTACGACCAGCAGAAGTACTGGCTGCCCGACGCCTGGAACAAGTGCACCGCGGCCTACGGGGTGGACGTCGACGCCAAGGGCAATCTCTTCGTGTGCGACCTGGTCAACCAGGGCATCGTCGAGGTCAGCCCCGAGGGCAAGAAGCTCTCCTTCACCAAGGCGCCCTGGCCGGAGAAGGTCATGGTCGAGAGCAAGAGCGGCGACTTCTACGTGGTCTGCCGGCTCGGCCCGCCCAAGGACGGCTTCGTCGGCAAGAAGCTGGTCAAGATCACCGGCCGGGGCGAGGCCGGCAAGATCGCCGTGGAGATGCCGCTGAAGGGCTCGCTGGGCAGCTCCATCGCCGTGGACGGCTCGGGCAGCGTCCCGGTGATCTGGCTGGGCAGCGACGGGGAGGTGCTGCGCCTTGAGGACCGCGGCGCGGCCCTGGCGGTGGCCGGCGAGAACTTCCTCAACCCAAAGGACGCCATCAGCTTCGTGTGCTTCGGCGACGCCGATGAGGCCGCCGAACTGGTCTACGTCACCGAGGGCATGGGCCGGGTCTGGCGCTACAACGGCGAGACCGGCGAGGGCGGGCTGATGCCCTTCAAGGCCTGCGACGTGGTCATCGGCCCGGAGGGCACCATCTACGGCTGGGGCGACACCGGCAGCTACTCCGGCCCCATCGCCCGCTACACCCGCGAGGGCAAGCCCTCGCCGCTGGCCTCCACCGGCAAGCACACCTACGGCAGCGTCTTCGGCCGCTACGGCCGCGGCAACAACGCCCCGGGCTTCGCCGTCGACTGGCAGGGCCGAGTCTACGCCGCCTGCGGCTTCAACGACTGCCACGTGCGCGGCTACGACGCCACCGGGAAGATGATCGAGTACGAGCGCAAGAGCCGCGTCGGCGACGAGAAGACCAAGCAGCCCTGGCCGGCCTTCCTGGCCTACATCCTCGACCAGGGCGGCAGCATGCGCGCCGACCCGGCCGGCAACGTCTACGCCCTGGAGCTGGGCCTGCCCAAGGGCCACGTCGCGCCCAAGGGCTTCGAGAAGGACCCGGCCTGGGCGCGCTGCAACGGGACCATCTACAAGTTCACCGAGAAGGGCGGCGAGTTCAAGGCGATCGGCAACAGCGTGCACTCCTGGGAGGCGGTGGGCGCGGTGGCCAGCTACAGCGTGCCCTCCGGGCCGATCTCCGGCTCGTGGGCCTCGACCGGCTCGGTCTGCCACTGCACCCGGCCGCGCTTCGACGTCGACCCGTACGGGCGCCTGTACATCCCCAACGGCATCAACTACAAGGTGTACCTGATCGACAACGCCGACAACCCGATCCTCTCCTTCGGCGGCTACGGCAACTGGGACACCCAGGGGCCGCAGAGCAAGGAACCCAAGCCCGAGATCCCCATGGGCTGGCCGATCTTCACCGGCGCCAGCGACAAGTACATCTACGTCGGCGACGGCTTGAACCACCGCGTGGTCCGCGCCGACAAGGTCTTCGCCGCGGCGGAGACGTGTGAGGTGAAGTGAGAGGCTACCTGGTCGGACCAGTCGGACCAGTCGGACCGGTCCGACGCGTCCGACCCGTCTGACGGAGGAGCGGCTTCGATGAAGACTCTCATGACTGTCTTCAGCTGCACGTTGCTCTGCGCGGTCCTCTCGACCGCCGGCGAAGTCAGCTTCACCGCCAAGCCCGCAGCCGCCAAGGACGGCGACAAGGTGAAAATCAGCTTCACCGTCTCGGCGCCGACCGACGTCGAGGTCGCCGTGCTCGGCGCCGACGGCAAGGTCGTGCGCCACTTGGTCGCGGGCGCCCTGGGCGCGAAGGACGCGCCGCCCGAGCCGCTCAAGGCAGGGCTCGCCCAGGCTCTGGAGTGGGACGGCAAGGACGACGCCGGCAAGCCCGCGGCCGGCGGACCGTTCAAGGTCCGCGTCCGCGCCGGCATGAGGGCCGAGGCCGACGGCTTCGTCCTCGAGAACCCGGCTTCGACCGGCTCGATCTCGTCGCTGGCCATCGGCCCGAAGGGCTCGCTCTACGTCTTCACCCGCGACCCGGTCGACGCCCACTGGGGCAGCCTCAAGATCAAGGTCCTCTCCCGCGAGGGGAAGCACGACCGGGCGCTCATGCCCTTCGCGGCGGACCTCGCCCCGGAGCGGCTCAAGCCCATGGCGGTCATGCAGACCGAGTCGGGCGACCTGGTGCCGCGCATCCACGACGCGCTGCGCCTCAACTTCCATTGCGGCTACAACGCGCCCTTCTGGCGCGCCCCGGGGCAGAGCCCGGCGGTCGACAGCAAGGGACGGGTCCACTGGCTGGTCATCGGGCCGGCCATCGCCAGCCTGGACGCCGACGGCGGCGCGGCCTACGAGGAGCTCACCGGGCCGAAGCTGCTCCCCGACATCAAGAGCCTGACCATGGCCAGCCAGTACAACCTGGGCCTCAGCCGCCCGGCCCTGGCGATGAGCAGCGACGAGAAGTTCATCTACATCTCCGGCCTGACCGCCGGCGACCCCAAGAAGAAGGACGTGAAGGGCGTGCCCTGCGTCTTCCGAGTGCCGAGCGACACGCGCGGTCCGGCCGAGGTCTTCCTGGGCAAGCCGGACGCGCCCGGAACGGAGAAGGAGTCGCTCACCGCCCCGCGCGGGCTGGCCGTGGCCGGAGGGCTCGTCTATGTCGCCGACCACGACGCCGGGCGCATCGCGGTCTTCAGCGAGAAGGACCGCTCCTTCGCCGGCGAGATCAAAGTACCGGCGCCCGACACCGTGGGCGTCGACCCGGCCAGCGGCGCGGTCTACGTCTGCTCCGCGGCCAACAAGAAGGTGCCCGAGCTCGTCAAGTTTGAGGGCTACAAGACCGGCAAGGAGCTCGCCCGCTTGCCGCTCGTTGCCTACAAGTACGCCGACGAGAACGGCGTGGCCCACCGCATCGCCGTGGACTGCTCGGAGAAGCCCGCGCGCATCTGGGTCACCACCGTCCCCTACAGCGGGCGGACCCTGACCTGCATCGAGGACGCCGGCGACAAGTTCACCGACAAGGGCGACCCGCGCAGCGCCGAGCCCTTCGCCGAGGGCCCGCGCGACCTGACCTTCGACCACGCCCGCGGCGAGCTCTACGTAAAGGGCAGCGTCCAGCGCTGGTTCCGGGTCGAGGAGAAGACCGGCAAGGTGGCCTTCCAGTTCGTGCCCGCGGGCATCTCCAACCGACCGGAGTACGGCACGCAGCTCGTGCCCGGCGAGGACGGCAACCTCTACACCTACAGCTGGAGCGGCCAGGAGGCGGGACTGCGGCTCTACGGCCGCGACGGGAAGCCCGCCAAGTGGCCGGGGGCGGCCGGCAACCACATCCCCCTGCCCGGGGTGATGAACTACATGCAGCGCTCGATGGCCGTGCGCGGCGACGAGCTCTTCATCATCCCGCCGGGCAACTGGCGCACCGACATGGGCGGCGGCGGCGTGGCCGACGGCACCACGAGCCTCAACGTCTACGGTATGGACGGGAAGGCCAAGCGCACGCTTATCTGGCAGTGCCTCAAGGGCGCAATCCTGCGCATGGACCGGCAGGGCAACATCTACCTGGCCGAGGCGGTCCGGCCCGTCGGGCGGCACTTCCCGGAGTTCTTCGACGGCAAGGTCAAGCCACCGCCCGCCCAGACCGGCGACAACAACGACGGTTTCTACTACAGCTACATCTACGGGAGCATCGTCAAATTCCCGCCGGAGGGCGGGGCCATCTGGTACACCAAGGAGCCCGGCCCCTACGTCGAGGGCAAGCCGCCGGCGGAACTCGCTGCCAAGCCCAAGGTCAAGGCCCAGTACCACCTCGGCTACAAGACCAAGGGCGAGGCCGAGGTCCAGGGCGCGCTCTGGCAGCGATTCGGCTTTGCGCCCTACACCGCCACCCAGGACTCCTGCTACCGAACCTGCATGTGCGAGGGCGGCGGCTTCGACGTCGACCCCTACGGCCGGGTCTTCTTCCCGAACCTGGGACAGTTCCGCGTCGAGGTGCTGGACACCAACGGCAACCCGGTCACAATGTTCGGCAAGTACGGCAACCAGGACAGCGGAGGCAAGGACGCCCGGGTGAAGAAGCCGGACATCCCGCTGGCCTGGCCGATCAACGTGGTCACGAGCGAAACCCACGCCTACGTGGCCGACACCACAAGCCGCCGGGTGGCCAAGGTCAAGCTGGCCTGGGCGGCGGAGGAGACGTGCGAGGGGAAGTGAACAGGTGCTGCCCGGTCTGACCCGTCAGACCGGTCGGACGCGTCCGACTCGTCTGACAAAGGAGCTGGCTTCGATGAAGACTCTCATGGCTGTTTTCGGCTGCATGATGCTCTGCGCGGTGTGCTCGGCCGCCGGCGAGGCATCCTTCACCGCCAAACCCACCGCCGCCAAGGACGGTGACAAGGTCAAGATCGCCTTCACCGTCTCCGCCCCGACCGACGTGGAGGTGGCGGTGCTCGGCGCCGACGGCAAGATCGTGCGCAGCCTGGCCGCCGGCGTCCTCGGCGCCAAGAACCCGCCGCCCGAGCCGCTCAAGGCGGGGCTGGCCCAGACGCTCGAGTGGGACGGCAAGGACGACGCCGGCAAGCCCGCGGCCGGAGGACCCTTCAAGATCCGCGTCCGCGCCGGGACCTCGGTGGCCTTCGGCCGGACCATCGGCGGCAGTCCCTACACCGGCAACGTCACCGACATGCCCTACCGTGCGCCGGTGAACGGCCTGGCCGTCGAGAAGGACGGGAGCATCCTGGTCAAGATGATGTCCGACATCCACAGCCACGGCAACTCCGGACTGTGGCCCTGGCACGTGCGCCGGTTCGACAAGACCGGCAAGTATGTGAAGACGCTCCTGCCCTACCCGCCGTCCACCGACCCGGCCAAGGCCTCGGGCTTCAAGCTGCTCGACACCGGCGACGGGGCCTTCACGCCCGCCAACCAGAACAGTCTCTACGGCGTGCTCTACGTCTTCGGCGACGAGATCTGCAACCGGATGGTCGACGGCCAGCTGGCCTTCGTGAACAGCCAGACCCGGCAGATCAACCTCTGGAAGGCCGACGGCACCAACGCCCTCAAGACCGTCCCGATGTGGGGCAAGGGCAAGGTCGGCTGCGCCGCCTGGCTCTCCATCCAGGTGGCCTTCTCGCCGGACGGCAAGTACGCCTACCTCTCCAACCTGGCCGCCGCGCCCTACGACGGCAAGAAGCCCTCGGACATCGACGCCAACTGGCCGCAGGGCCGGATCTACCGCAAGGACCTGTCCGCGCCGGACGGCGACGCGGAGAAGTTCTTCGATCTCGAGCTGCCCGACTTCGAGCAGACCAAGTACTGGATGCCCAGCGCCTGGGACAAGAAGACCGCCGCGGCGGGCATCGACGTCGACGCCCAGGGCAACGTGCTGGTTGGGGACCTGGTCAGCCAGCTGGTCGTGGAGATCGGCCCCGACGGCAAGAAGAAGAGCGCCACCAAGGTGGCCTGGCCTGACAAGGTGGTGGCCGCCAGAAAGAGCGAGGCCTTCTACGTGGTCTCGCGCGCCGTCTCCCGCGGCGGCCTGCCGGCCGCGAAGCTCACCAAGTTCACCGCCCGGGGCGAGGCCGCCAAGCCCTCCGCCGAGCTCCAACTCAAGGGGCTGGTCGGCGCGGCCATCACCCTGGACGAGGGCGGCGAAGTGCCTGTCCTGTGGCTGGCCGGCGGCGGGACGCTGGTCCGCGTCGAGGATCGCGGGGCGGCGCTGACCGTGACCGCCGAGGACTTCCTAAACCGCGACAAGAACGCCATCGGCTTCGTCGGCTACATGGACGTCGACCCGGAGGCCGAGTTGGTCTACGTCACCGGCTCGGGCGCGGCGGTCTGGCGCTACAACGGCGAGACCGGCGAGGGCGGCCCGGCGCCGATCAAGGCCGTGGACCTGGCCGTCGGGGCGGGCGGCATGATCTACGCCTGGGGCGACCAGGGCGGCTACCACGGCCCGGTGACCCGCTACACCCGCGACTTCAAGCCCGCCCCCCTGGCCGGCGCCAAGCACACCTACGGCGACCTCTACGGCCGGGCCGGGCGCGGCTCGTCAGTCTGCGGCATGGACGTGGACCTGGCCGGGCGCGTCTACTCGGTCTGGGGCTGCAACCTCTGCCATCTGCGGGTCTACGACACCGAGGGCAAGCTCGTGGACTTCGGGATCAAGACGAAGCCGGCGGAGGGCGCCAAGGACGAGATCCCCGTGGCCGTCGACTACCTCTCCGGCTACGGCGGGAGCCTGCGGGTGGACCCGGCCGGCAACATGTACGTGCTGCAGTACGGCCGGCCCAAGGACTACGCCGCTCCCAAGGGCTTCGAGAAGGACGAGGCCTGGCAGGCCGGGACCGGCACCATCCTCAAGTTCGGACCCAAGGGCGCGCGCAGGAAGACGCCGGTCGACACCGGCGGGCGCGGCGGCGATCCGCTGGCCTTCGACAACACTCTGGCCATGTACCCCGGCTGCGGGGCGATCAGCGGCTGGCGCTGCGACGGTTCCTGCGCCTGCACCAAGCCGCGCTTCGACGTCGACAACTTCGGGCGGCTGTACATCCCCAACTCCATGACCTTCCGGGTCTCGGTGCGCGACAACGCCGGCAACGAGATCGTCGAGTTCGGCCGCTACGGCAACTTCGACTGCGAGGGGCCAAAGAGCGCCGAGCCCAAGCCGGAGATAGCGCTGGGCTGGCCGATCACCGCCGGGGCCAGCGACAAGTACGTCTACGTCGGCGACTGTCTTAACCACCGGGTGGTGCGGGTCGACAAGAAGTTTGCCGCCGAGGAGACCTGTCCGGTCAAGTAGCGACATCGGCAACGCCTCTACCACCGTCTGAGCCACGCAAGTGGCACTATTATAGCCCCTTAAGCAGGGTCGGCCTGTTCTGAGAATTCTCGCAACTTCCCGGCAGGATTGGTGTATTTCCCCTTGAGGTCTACAACTGGCATACAACTAGGAGAGGGGAGCAATGCCGGCGGTCGTCCACAGAACCAAGCGCAGGGAACACACGCGCCAGCGCATCCAGGAACTCCTCAAGGCCCGGGCCGCGGCCGGCGCGCAGCTTTCGAGCGAGCGCGAACTGGCCCGGGAGATCGGCGTCTGCCGGGTCACGGTGCGGCGGGTGCTCGCCGACCTCGAGCGCGAGGGCTGCCTCGAGCGCCGCCACGGCGCCGGGACCTTCGTGGCCGACCGGGGGACCGGCCGGGGCCGCGCCCGGACCGCGCGGCTGGCACTGGTCGCGGCGCGCGACTACCGAACGATGCCCGGCTGGGACCTGCGCAAGGAGATGCTCGCCGGGCTGGCCGACGGCTCCCGGCGCGCCGGCGCCGAGCTCGCCGAGATTCGCCTGGACCACCCCGAGGAGGCCGCGCGGCTCGAGTCCGCGAGCGAACTGCGCCGCTACGACGGCTTCATCTCGCTGGGCGTCGACGATCCGGACCTCCTCGCCAGTCTCGCCGCCCTCGACCGCGGCCCGGTGGTCCTGCTCGACGGCTACGTGCGCGGGCTGCCACTGACCATGGTGGTGGACGCGGGGCTCGAGGGCATGCGCGAGGTGACCCGGCACCTGCTGGCCCTGGGCCACCGCCGGATAGCCTTCATCGACTGCTTCAACCGCGCGGTCAACAACCCCGAGAAGTTCGCCGGCTACCGCGCCGCGCTCCTCGAGCGCGGACTGGCCGTCGACGAGGCTCTCGTGGCCGTGCCCGCGTCCGAGGACGGGCTCTACGACGCCGAGCCCTTCGGCGCCTACGCGGTGGACGAATTCGTCTCCGCGGCGGTGCGGCGCCTCCTGGCGCTCCCCGAGCCGCCCACCGCAATCATCGGCTTCGACGACGGCCGGGCGCTGCCCGCAGTCCGCGAGGCCGAGCGGCTGGGCCGGGGCGTGGGCCGGGACTTCAGCGTGGCCGGCTTCGGTGACCAGGCCGTGCGCCGGGGCTGGTCCGACCGGCTGACCAGTTCGCGGATCTACCCGCGGCAGATGGCCCGCGAGGCGGTCCGCGCGGCGCTGGGCGGCGAGCGACCCCGCGAGGCCCGGACCGTCTTCGTGCCCACGCGGCTCTTCATCCGCTCCAGCACCTGCCCACCGAACACGCCACCCGAGGAGGAGACCAGCCATGTCTAGATTCCTGTTCCCGGCCGTCCTGTCCCTTTCCCTCGTGATTGCGGCGACGTCTCCCCGAGCCGCGGAAGGCTGGACCCTGGCCGACGACCAGAACGCCGGAGCGCGCGAGCAGCACTTCCTGGTATGGTCTCCGGCGCTGAAGAAGGCCCTCCTGCTTGGCGGGGTCGCGGCCGAGAACACGCCTGTAAAGGGCGCCTACGTGATGGCCTTCGACCCGGCGGCCAAGTCGTGGGAGGCGCTCGCCGCGGACAGTCCCAAGTTCGGCAGGGCCGAGGTAACCGCCGCGACCATTGATGCCGACGGCAGGAACGTCTTCATTCTGGCCGGCGCCCAGGTCTGGAAGTTCAGCGTCGACTCCAAGGCCTGGTCCGCCCAGGGCGAGCCGCTCAAGGACTTCACGCTGACTGCCGTCACGCTGGCCTGCGATCCGGTCAATGGCGGCCTGGTTCTGCTCGGCGCCGAGACCGCTTTGGACCGGGTCGGCTGGATGGGCGGCATGTTCCTGAGTGCCTCGGACGGCAAGTGGCAACCCCTCGTCTTCGGCGACGCCGCCGCGCGCGAGGCCCACGGACAACGCCGTGCGGCCCGGGTCGCTCTGGAGGAAATGGTTGGCCGGACGCGCCGCGCCTGGTACCGCGACCCCAAGGGGGAGGGGAGCGACGCGGAGCGCAAGGACCTGGCCGAACGCTGCGCGGCGCTGAAAAAGCTGGCCGGCCTGGGCGACATGTCCGGCGAGGTCGACAAGGTCGCCGGATTCGTCGCGCAGAAGAACCTGCTCGACGCCCTGAAAGCCGCGCGCGCGTTCCTGCGCCGGTTCGAGGAGGCCATGGAGGCGGCCAGCCCCGTCCCGCCGACGCGGCGGCACTCGCCGGTCGCCTGCGACCCGGTCAACAAGGTCCTGGTCCTCTTCGGCGGCGACCACGAGGACTACATGACCAACGACACCTGGGTGTTGGACCTCGCCAAACGCCAGTGGCGCAGGGCCAATCCGAAGACCGCACCGAGCCCGCGCGCCGGCCACGGCCTGGTCTGGCTGCCCAAGAACCGTAAGCTCGCCCTCTGGGACGGCTTCCGCCACAACAGCAAGTTCGGCGACTACCGCGGGTTCCAGGCGGAGCTCCTGCCGCAGCGCGAGCTCTGGCTCTACGACGTCGCCGCAGACAAGTGGGAACTGGCCGCGAGCTGGCCGAACGGCGAGAAGTCCCTGCCCTTCCAGAAAGGCGCGCGCGGCATGGGCTTCTTCGGCTACTACGCCCAGCCTTTCCCCATGGCGCTGACTGCTGATGCGGAGGACCGTCTGGTCCTGGTCGGAGGCGGCACCAAGGCGCAGGACAAGGCCGTCCTCAACGGCACCTGGACGCTGGCCGTCGACGCCGGCCGAGTCGACGCGGCCGCCGCCGCCAAGGGAGGCGCCCCGGCCAACAGCCGGGCCGAGCGCACCGGGCCGTACCTGGCCTCGTTCTGCGAGGAACCCGCGCCGGGCGCGCCGACCGGCCTCGAGAGCCTGCCGGCCAACACCTGGGTCCAGCTGCCCAACTCCCCGCGCAACCCGCACTCGGCGCGGTGGGGCTGCGACTTCGGCACGGCCACCTGGAACCCGGACGCCGAGGAGATCCTGCACTGGGGCGGCGGCCACTGCCGCACCTCCAGCAGCGTGGTGGGACACTGGTCTCCGGTCTCGAACCGTTGGGCGCTGGCCTACGACATGGACGAGCCCTACGCCGACAACGGCGGCGGCCCCCCGCCGCACTCGCTGCTGGGCCGCCCGTGGGTGTCGACCCACGGCTACAAGTGCTACGGCTACGATCCCGGGAACAAGGTGATGGTGCTCATGCGCGCCTGGGTCGGGAACACCTCGCGGCTCTACGACCCCGCGGCCATGCGCTGGCTTCCGGAGGGCCCGAAGCAGCCCTTCGACGGCCACGACTACACCGCCCAGGTGATCCCCACGCCGCAGGGCGCGGTGGCCTGGGCCGGGACGCGGGAGTACATGGGCCAGGCCGGGCGCGGCCTGTGGATCCTCGTCCGCAACGGGGAGTGGAGCTGGAAGGAGCTGGCCAAGCCGGGAACCGCGCCGGGCTGCCGCGTGGACATGTCCTGCAGCTGCTACGACTCCAAACGCGGGCGCGTGCTGCTCATGCCAGGGCCGGAGGATGGCGGGGCGGTCTACGCGTGTTCCATCAAAGGAGGCGCAGTCGAGAAGCTCTCGCCCGCCAATCCAGGCCTCGGGCAGGTGGGGTTCCGCGAGGCCGTCTACGTCGAGCACTGCGACTGGGTGCTGCTGGCCGCCACCGTCGCGCAGGGCGGCAAGTCCCATCACGTCGTCTACGACTGCGACAAGAACCGCTGGATCCTGCTCGAGGCCGGACCGCTGGCCGCCAAGATGAGCAACCGGGGCATCGGGCTCATGTACGATGCCAAGCGCAAGCTGGTCTACGCCATGAGCGAGGGCGGTGGCACCTTCGCGCTGCGCATCGACCCCCAAACCGCCAAGGTGGTCGAGTCTCCGCAGGACGGCGGGGGGAAGTGAGTTGCGGGCCATGAGCGTGTGTGAGTGCGTGGGTGCGTGGGTGACTGGGGCTTGGTCCCCGCATACTCACACACCCACAAACCCACATGCTCCCGCTCGGGAGCTCCGGCGCCGGTCTCCTAACGGCTCCTCCGTCGGAAGGTGCTGGCCGCCTCGCCGGTCAGCCGTCGGAAGCAGCGGGAGAAGTAGAGCGGGTCGGTGAAACCCACCACCCGGGCTATCGCGCCGACGTCCCGGTCGGTCTCGACGAGCAGCCGGCAGGCCTCGCGGATTCGGAGCGAGGTCACGAAGCGTCCGGGCGCGACGTGCATCATCGCCGCCCAGCGCCTCCGGAAGTCCGAAGGCGAAAGCCCGTGCTCCAGGGCCAGCTCGTCCGGGACAAGCGGCTCGCGGTAGTGCTGCTCGATGTGGGCGCGCACCGCCTGGACCGCCCGGTCGCGCTCGCCGAGCGGCGGCGAGGCGCTGCTGATCAGGCTCTCCATGACCAGCGCCTCGCAGAGCCGGTCGATCCGGTCGGCGCAGCCGAAGCTGTCTACGTCGTTCAGGGCGTCGAGCAACTCCAGGACGCGCCGGCGGAAGGCCGCGGCGTGGTGAATCGTCCAGACCGGGCGGTCGGGCGCGATCAGCCCACGGGCCTTGGCGGCCGGGGCCAACTCAGGGAGGTAGTTGACGTAGAGTTCCTCCCAAGCACCCCGCGGGCCGTATTCGAGCCGGACCTGCGGCGGGCCGACCAGGACGCACGGTCCGCACACCGACCAGGACCGGCCTTTCCAGAGGTACTCCCCGTCGCCGCTGAGGATGAACGAGAAGAAGAGCCGATCGAACGACCGGCGCACCCACTCGCGCTTGACCGGCAGGTAGCCGATGGCCCGCACCGGCAACCCGCTCGGGAAGCGCCGTGGGATCCGCCGGAGGTCTCGGTAGCATGTCTCGCGTTCGATGGGGGCCTGGTCCATGGATTGGAGTGTATCATCCACGAATCGGCGGTCAAGTTGGGCGGACCCCCGGACGCCAGGGTTCCGTTTGCGCATAGGACTCCCTGGCGTACCATATCGCCCGGACCACGTACCGGGAGACCCGGATGGCCAGACTTACCTGCCGGCGCTGCGGCTGCGAACTGCCCTCGGCCGCAGCTGCCTGCCCGAAGTGCGGGACGGTTCCACGACCTGCCTCCGCCAAGCCTGTCCCCTCCGAAGCCGAACTGACCGAACTGCTCCCGCCCAGCGGCAAGCCGGGCGGACACCGCCCGGCGCCGGACACAAGCACTTCTGCAGGAATCCCCGCGAAGATCGGCCCTTACCAGGTGCTCGAGGAGATCGGCCGCGGCGGGATGGGCGTCATCCTGCAGGGCAGCGACGAGAAACTCAAGCGCCTGGTGGCCATCAAGGTGCTGCTGCCAGAAGTCCAGAACGACCCGCAGCACCGCTACCGCTTCGTAGAGGAGGCCCGGCTCACGGGACAACTCGAGCACCCCGGCGTGGTGCCCGTCCACCTGCTCGGCGAGGACGACCAGGGCCGGGAGTACTTCAGCATGAAGCTGGTCTCGGGGCGCTCGCTCCACGACGTGCTTGCGGACTGGCACGCCGGGGAGGGCTCCGTGCGCAAGGAGTTCCCACTGCACCGGCTGGTTTCCGTCTTCGAGCGCATCGCCGAAACCGTGGGCTTCGCGCACTCCCACGGGGTCCTGCACCGCGACCT
>JAKLDR010000113.1 GCA_022703445.1 Planctomycetota bacterium
CAAAGGCATCCCGCCCCAAGTCCGAGTGTCCGCCCCAGGATTCCACTGCCAGCCCGTATTGGGTCTTGAGAAGAGACTGGCATAGCCACTCGAACTGATACCAGCCGAGGTCGTCAAGCCGGTAACGAATCAAAGAAGGCCTCCTAAGGTCAACAACAGGATGAGGTCGATCATCTGGTACCATCCTCGGGCAGGGCTGCCAGCTTCTCGGCAATGTACTGTGCCAACTTGCGGACTATCTGGACTGCGCTCCCCACCTCGTGGCCCGTCAGGCTTATCTTGTGGCCTACCACGGCCTGGGCATCGCCCGTCTTCTTGACGTATTCCTCATCCACCACTCCCATCCTGTGTACAAAGAGGTGCCGCTTCTGAAGGCTACGTACAACAGACTGCCACTCATCCTTGGTCAGACCGGCCGAGATGTCGAAGCCGAAGAGGTCGTCTACATTCCGTTTGGCCCCTTCGAGGTTCTGAAACGATATCTTGTCGGCTTTGGCAGGGAGTGACGCCTTATTGGCATTTACCCTGCACAATTCCCGACCGAAGGCGTCGAAAGCGGCAACGCAGTCTTCGAGAGCGTTCTCAACCAATTTGCCAGCTATCTCCACGTCGGCGCTGGCGGCCATATCCAGCATCTTCCCAACCACGTCTAGGTTCTTGCCCAGCATGTAGAGCGAGTTGTGTTGTCGACAGTCCGGGCAGAACGCAAACACGCCGTACACCGCATACTTAAGCGTGCAGTTTGGACACTCGATATGTGTCTCCAACTGTCGCTCAGAGTAGCGGCGGAGAGGAAGCGGAGAAGACTTGACTCCCATCTTGATGGACAGGAAGCCAGCAGACGATCGGCGGTTGAAATCCCGGGCCATGTCTTGAAGATCACGAGTAACCGCTCTTTGCACAGCACGTTCCACGATCGAGGTGGCAAACTGCACTTGGGCCTGAGTATGGAAATCTCCTTGGTCGCCGGTATGGCCGCAATACGGGCAGTGACATTCGGTAGCATTCTTCAGGCCGGTACCGTTGACGATCTTGAAGTACTTCCTGCATTCGGCCTCAGGACATTCCCTGCCAATGTAGCCGTCCGCGTCTGGGCGGAGAGGAATCGTGAACCGCTTCTGAAGTTTTCGCAGATGCCGTGTCACTGTTCGTCACCTTCGTCCTAGTTCATGCAGCTGCACATTGCCTGACATCAACTTAGGTAACAGCGCGTCGCGAACGGCGGCGAGGGTGCGGGATACGCACAGGTTGCCTATCGCTTGGGCGACAACCGGGCCGACCAACGCGTCAAACTGCCGAATGAGCTCGCTCGGGGGCAATACTGCGTCCAACCCCGCAAGCAACTTCGTTGTCAGGCTGCCGCGTGAGCTATGCGCATCGGAAACCCGCCTGAATTCCTCGTAGCGTCGCTCGAGGTCAAAGAACAGGTGATAAGGCGAGCTCGTATGTGCATTGGCGGTGAGCACTACGACGGACTGGTTGACGTAGCTCTCAAAGCTGAGCAAGGATGTTTGGCCGCGAGTATTTCCCTGTCCGGCACTCGCTATTACTGTCGAAGATGCAGGGGCCAGTCGCGTACTGGAGTTTGACACCCCGGCAGGTGTGATTCTACGCTCTGTGTCAACTATGAACGCCTGTCGTGTCTCGCCCGATGAAAGCCACGGGATATCACCGTCCCAGTACTCTGGGTTCAGAGTGCTAGGTGTCCCGCCGCTGAAGATGGCGTCACAGAGGTCGCTCACCTTCCCAACGTCCCACCCTTCCGGAATCTCCCCCAACTCACACGCCTGGAGCTTGTTTGGGAACAGCCTGGCCGTCTCGGCATCCATTCCGGCGGGATGCCGGCCGGCGGCCTTGGCCTTGACCGGGTCGAAGTCCACGAACCAGGACTTGAAGATGGCTCGGGCCATGGCCTCCAGCGTCTCGTTGGTCCGGCGGTTGAGCTCGATCTTGTCGTCCAGCGTGCCCAGGATGTGGGCGATGGCGCGTTGTTGGTCCAAGAGGGGGAGGTCGAAGCGGAAATCCCTTATTTGCCCCCCGCTGATGTGCGGGACCGCAGTTCCCGTCTGGACTGCCAGCACGTGCTCCGTAAAAGAGCGAGAACCTATAAGGTAGCGGAGGAAAGCAGTATCGAGTTCTTTCCTCCCTCTAAGACGCGCTACCCGCTGAACAAGCATGCAGGGCAGGTCCGAATCCCTGACCCATGCATACTTCAGACCAGCTTCAATCCAAGGCCGGTCCATTGCCAGTACCACGTCACCGGGTTCAAGGCGATATGTCCCTAGCCCTTCCAGTCTGCTCTCTGGCCACCGCTTTTCTCCATCCCATCGGATGCGGCCTTGGGCAATGTTGTCACCTCGCAGCAGACGCACAGAGTGCTCCGTCGCCGTAACGTAGTGTTCGCTCTCGAACGGGAAGCCCACAAGGAAGTCCACAACCTCCCCCAGGGTTACGGACCTGGAAGCTCGGTTGCTGTTCACGACAACCGACCTTGCTTGCCTGCCAGCACGTATCGAGTGCCGCTACCACTGCCTTGACGACGAAGTTTCTTCTCGGCAACAGCGCGATTGAAGAGGCTAATCGCCTGATCATAGCCAATGGAGGTCAACTCCCTGATATCCCGGTTTCGTATCATGCCGTGTGCCTTTAGATAACATTCCACCGTCTCCAGACAGCACTGGTACTCGCCATCGGTTAGAGTGGTCCGCGAATCTCGCAGAGGCTGTGCACTCATCTAGAGCCCCAACCCCTTCAGGTTCTCCCGTATGGCCTTCTCCAACTTTGCCGACTCCTTGAACTGCTCGTCGAGCTGCTTCGTGAGCCGCTTCATCTTCTCATCGAACGGCTCTCCGTCGTCCTCGACCTCCTCGGCGCCGACGTAGCGGCCGGGCGTCAGGACGTGGCCGTGCTGGCGGATTTCCTCGGTCTTGACGCTCTTGCAGAACCCTGCAACATCGGCGTACTTGCCGGCGCCCTTGTCGCCTCTCCAGGCGTGATAGACCCCGGCAACCTTCTCGATGTCCTCGGGGACCAGTTCCCTGTGAACCCGGTCTATCATGCGCCCCAGTTTCCGCGCATCGATGAAGAGTGTCTCTCCCCGGCGGTCGCGGAACCGACCGTCGCCTTTGCTCCTGGTCAGGAACCACAGACAGACCGGAATCTGCGTCGAGTAGAAGAGCTGCCCGGGCATGGCCACCATGCAGTCGACCAGGTCGGCCTCGACGATGGCCTTCCGGATCTCGCCCTCGCCGGACTGGTTGCTGGACATGCTGCCGTTGGCCAGGACGAAGCCGGCCGTGCCGGTCGGCGCCAGGTGGTGGATGAAGTGCTGCACCCAGGCGAAGTTGGCGTTGCCCGCCGGCGGTGTCCCGAAGGCCCAGCGCTTGTCCTTCTCCAGGAGCTCGCCCCGCCAGTCGCTGTCGTTGAAGGGCGGGTTGGCCAGCACATAGTCGGCCTTCAGGTCCGGGTGCCCATGGTTGTGGAAGCTGTCGCCGTGCGCGATCTGGGCGTCGATGCCGCGAATGGCCAGGTTCATCTTGGCCAGGCGCCAGGTGGTGTAGTTGGACTCCTGCCCGTAGATGCTCACCGCGGTCTTGATCCGGCCGCCATTGCCGTTGCCGCTCTTGTGGGCCTCCAGGAACTTGATGGACTGCACGAACATACCGCCCGAGCCGCAGCACGGGTCGTAGACCCGGCCCTTGTAGGGCGCGAGCATCTCGACCAAGAGCCGGACCACGCAGTTGGGGGTGTAGAACTGCCCGCCCTTCTTGCCCTCGGCGCTGGCGAACTGCGATAGGAAGTACTCGTAGACCCGGCCCAGGACATCCTTGGCGCGGTCCTCCGGCGAGCCCAGGCCGATGTTGGAAATCAGGTCGATCAGCTGTCCAAGGCGCTGCTTGTCGAGCCCCTGCCTGGCGTACTCCTTGGGCAGCACGCCCTTGAGCGAGGAGTTGTCCCGCTCGATGCCCTCCATGGCGTCATCGACGAGCGTGCCGATGGTCGGCTGCTTGGCCTGGGCCTTGAGGTGGCTCCAGCGCGCCTCCGGCGGCACCCAGAAGATGTTCTCGGCGCGGTACTCGTCGGGGTCCTCGGGGTCGGCGCCCTTGGACTTCTGCTTGAGGAGTTCTGCGTGGTGGGCCTCGAAGGCGTCGGAGATGTACTTCAGGAAGATGAGCCCAAGCACCACGTGCTTGTACTCGGCGGCGTCCATGTTGTTCCGGAGCGCATCGGCCGCCTGCCAGAGGGTCTGCTCGAACCCGAGCGAGGCGCCGCCGGCGCCCTTCTTTCCATTGGCGCCATTGGCCTCGGCGGCCTTGGGCTTCCTACCCCTGGGCATAGATCCCCCGATCAGTCCGACCCAAAGAAGAGTGCTACAGCACGTCCAGAAGCCACGGCTAAGCCCCAGGAACGAGTGATTCGTCCTGGGTCTACGAACTTCGGTAGTCTCAACCTGCCAGCGCGCGGCCTCTCTGCTCGCTTCGATACTACCGACGACAGGGGATGGGGTCAAGGCCAAAGCGCGTGCCGGAGAGGTGTGGTGGATAGCCCAGTTCTGTAGTACCGGCTGATGCAACAAGGGAGGAAATTTCTTTCTGATGCGCAGCTTGATACCCAACTAATATGCTGACCCGGCCCTCGCTATCTGACCGCAACGCGTGGCTTGCGCGGTTCTCGGCGCTCGGATGCGGAAGCCAGGGTTGGAAGGACCGGGGCTTTCGGTCGTTCCAGCACCAGTTTTCGAGCACCAACACCCACTGAAGTGCCCCCGGACCAGCCCGGAAACCAGCTGATTGCCCTCTGAGAGCACCGAAACGCGCGTCGGCGGACCACGCCTAGCGCCCATTGCGTGTGATTCCATGGGGTGCCGCAGGGCAACTTCCCAGAGGCGGCATCAGAACCCCTCCGGGGAACAAGCCGCAATTCGACCTGAAAAAGAACCTGAAAACACCCCAGAAAACACCCCTGAAAACACCCCAGAAAACACCCCATAAACCACGCACTAAGACAGCTACTAAGAGCCAGTCAGTAAGAAAAACCCACCGCTTTTATTGCAGGCGGTATTTTCTGTGTGTGGAGGCGGTGTCCTGCAGCGACCACTCATGGAGAGGCTGGCTCGGCTCTCTGCCATAACAAGCTGAATCCCAGGCACATGGCACAAGGGACGATGACGGTGCAGACCGGGAAGCCCGAGGCCATGAGGGCCACAGACGCGGTGGGAAGTCGGTCTCTATGCCGTCGACGCAGGCCTTGATGCCGATTCTCTCAGATCCGGCCCCTCCGCAGCGCCACGCGCGTGGCCTCCAGGAACGCCCGGACGTCCGCTGGACGAAGACAGGCCATCGTTTCGTCGCCCACCGGACCGAGGTTGCCGCGGAGGCAGCCGCCCCAGGGGTTGTCGAAATGGGTGCGAAGCGCCTGCAGCCCAAACCGGCCGAGCAGAACCCCGCCACGGCCAAGCAGCGCGTCGAGCTTCGGGCTGATCGCCACGGCCCGGGCGGCCTCGTACGGGCCGCTGGCCACGCGCAGGGCCAGCCGCGGGAACGACTTGCCCCCGGCTTCCTCCGGCACCACCCGGAGGGCGTACCGTGCCACCTCATGCGCCTCCACTTCCAGGCACTCCGACTGGCCAGGAGGCAGCATGGGCCGCCCAGGACCGGCGTCCGGCCCGGAAGCCACGCCAGCCGGGAACAGCACGAACCTGTGCCTGGTCTCGAGCCACTCGGTCAGGACGGCCCGCAGCCCGCGCAGGCCCAGTCCGACCTCCACGCCGGGAAGCCGTCGGTCCAGCGGAATCAGCCTCACCTTCCGGCGTCCTGACACCACCGCGTGCTCGATCGAGCCCTCAGTGGCCCGGAAAGAGGCAAGAACGCGCCCTCCGCGGACGACAGCCGTCTTCTCGACCACCGGCTCGGAGTCCTCGGCGGTTCTGGGCCCAGGTAACCAGTTGACCATCTCCTGGCAGCTGCGCCTGGCGCCCCAGACCTGCCGCCAGGTCGGCTGAGACTGCCACCCGTGGACCGCGGCCAGCACCTCCGCCACAGGCCCATAGGTGTCCGACGGTATGTTCTCCCCCACCGCCACCGCGTCGAGCTTCCAGGCCAGGGCGTCCTCCTTGATCCAGACCCCGGCCTCCCTGGCCAGACGCATCAGGTAACGGGCCGCGGCCCGCCAGGTCTTGCAGGACACCACCGGCGCGTCCATGGTCTCCTCGTCGTACCGGATGGCCACCGCCAGCGGCCCGGGAGAGGTCAGCGTCTCAGGGCTGACCAGCACCACCGCGGCGCCCCGGATGGCTTCGGCGATCTCAGCCTCGCTGCTCATGGCTCGTATGCCCTCCGCCCCCCTCCCCCTCCCTCTCTCCCTTGGACTAAACGCCTTCTTCCGTCTCAGCCGAACCGGCACCCGTCGCGCCGGACGAGCGCCTCCCCGGTGACTCCGTGCCGGTTCTTCTGCACGCAGAGGAACCACGGCGCGCCGAGGTCCGGCGGGTCACTGAAGATGCCGTCGGAATGCAGGAAGATGACCATGTCCGCCTGTCGGGCAACCGGCCCCAGGGACCGAAGATCCCCGAGCCCGGGCCGGCCTGGGTGGCCTTTGCCCTCCAGATCGCAGAGCAAGAGCACCACGAGTCCGGTCTCCCTGGCCATGGCGCGCAGCCGCCGACAGAAGGCCGGAGCCTCCTTGGAGGGATCCTGTCCCTCCAGGAAGAGCGGCAGCTTGTCCACGACGATCAGACGGGCCCCGTGGCCCAGGGCCGTGCTGCGGGCCCAGGCCTTCACCTCAGCGTCCTGGTCGTCTTCCAGGTGAATCGGGGCCTTTTCAAGCGTACGCAGTCCGTCCTTGAGGAGCCGGCGCTTCTCGGCGGCACCGAGCCGGCCGCTCCGGAACTGCCTGGGGTCCACGCCGGCCCCCAGGCAGGCGAGCAGGCCAACCAGTTGCTCTCGGTCCGAGTGACTGATCATCCCCACCGTCACCCGCCGGTGGCAGGCCAGATGGTGCAGGATGTTGAGCGCCAGCGTGGTCTTCCCCAGACAAGGCCACCCGGCGAGCAGGACCAGTGTCCCGGGCCGGAAGCCGCCGGTGAGCTTGTCGAAGGACTCCAGTCCGCTGGGCACCGTCTTCACGGGGCCGGCGCGGCCTTCCAGCCGGGCGCGGATGGCCCTTACGGTCTTCAGCAAAGGACTTCCGGTCCTGGCCACGCACCCCTCGCTTCCCACCGGCCTACTTGCGCCTGCGTCGCGACCGCTTGCCGGCCGGCGCCTGGCTCATCCGTCCCTTCTTCCAGCGATGCTCGCCGGTCTTGACGCGGCTCTTGCGGGTGCCCTTGCCGGCCGCGAGCCGGTCAATATCGTAGCCCTTCCTCTCGAGCCAGTCACCGACCTGGAACAGGTCGAAGATCAACCTGCCCGCCACTTTATAGCAGGGCATCCCGGACTTCGCCCACCTCCAGATGGTCATGGGGCAGGACACCCGAAAGTGCTCCACCACCCCGGAGAGGCCGACGAGAGACCACCCGGCCTCGTGCAGCAGCAGGCCGGCGTTGCTGGGGAGAGTCCTGAAGACCTTGTTGCGGCGAAGAATCAGGTCGCCGGGGAGCACCTCTGGGGCCAGACACCGCCGCCTTCTCATTTCGCTACGTATATAGCATAATCATACGCAGTCAACAGGAAAACCCGCTCCACTGGAAAATGGCCTATTGCCAATTCCGACATTCTGAGGTACTGTATTGCTAGAGCCTGATCACGATGTCCCCTGCGGAGCTGCTGCCGCGGCTAGGCTGGCGGACGGAAAGTCGGGCTTCGGACTTGGACTGTCTTGCAGAATCGGTTGCACGGGTGTTCTGCAAGGAGATGCCATGTCCGTCCGGCGCCCTCAGACCAACTCATCTCACGACGTGAGCAAGGCCGTTGCCGACGGCGGAGCCGAGCCTTTGGGCCGGCCCCGCGGCAGGCGTTCTGCCCGCGGCCCGGCGGCCGGCCGCGGCGCCCCTCCCCCCTCTGAGGCGAAACCCGCCGGCGACCCTCAGCAGAATCCGCCCAGCCCCTACATGTCCCCGAAGGAGATCCAGAACCGCTGGCGGTGTTCGCGCGGGACCGTTGACAACATCGCCAGGAGGAACGGCTTCAGCCGGTTCTGCTTTGGCGAGGGCCGGAACGGGCTGGTGCGATATCTGCGAGAGGAGGTGATGCTATTTGAAATGACGCGAGCGGTAAGAAGCGGCCGGTAGGCTGCAAGTCCCGTAGGCGCCACCCCGCGCCCGGGCCGTCCCGGCGGGGCCATGGACCCGCCCGGGGCGCTGGGCGAAGCGAGGGTGGGCGGCGGGGCGATGAGCGCGGGCTCGGAGAGCATCCCGGGCCGCGCGCTGTACATTCTGCTGTACATCAGATCGAGTTTCCGTTCCCGGCCGCGGTGCAAGTCGTGACCGGGGGTGGGGATGGCCTGTCCCTGGTCTGGTGCGGACCTCCGGGCATAGGGCCCGACTAACGCTGCTAGAAACAGGCACCTGTCTTCCCCTGAACAGGACATTGCCCCAGATCGGTGGCCTCAGCCTTGGGCCGGGCCACAGTGTAGCGATAGAGCCGGAATGCCGCCTTTCACTCCCCCACCCCATCCGGCGCGGGCCGCTGCCGAACAGGCCCAACCTCGGGCTTGCCCTCATTCGCGGCCTGCCACTTCTTCCCCTCTTCGGAGGCAAGGAAATCCGCATACTCCCGGGACTTGGCCAGCGCGGTCGGCCGGTAGCTACGGGTAGTCCCCAGATCACTGAGTATCTGGGCCGCCTGCCGGTAGTCCTTCTCCTTCATGGCGATCAGCGCGAGCATCTCTCTCGGGGGGATCAGCGCCGGCTCCTTTTGGACGGCCGCCTGGCAGAGATTCTTGGCCTCACTCAACTTGTCCTGCCCCAGACAGGCTCGGGCCCTCATGAAGTCCAGGTAGGGATCTCTGCCCACCCGCCTGTCCAGGCGATCGATCGCGACTAGGGCCTCGGCGTAGCGCTTCTTGTCGAGGGACACGCTGGCCACCCACAGGTCCAGCCAGGGCTCGTCCGCGTGGTTCCGGTAGTGGTCATCAATCGCGGCCTTCCACTTCTCAGATTCAACGCCCAGGTTCAGGGCGCATACGAACATGGTGAAGCGCACGCCCCACTCCCGCCTCACCGCCTCCGGCAGCCCCTCATAGGTCGCGAAGGCTTCCTTGAACTCCCTCGCGCGCGCCTGGCGTTCGAGGGCCTCGAGCCGGGGCACATTCTCGACGAACAGCCGTTCGTCCCCCTGCAGCTCCTTGACGAATCCCTTGTCGTACATGGGAATGCACGACAGGATGAGCCGGCGTTGGGAGTCGCTGTAGCAGGTGCCTGAGGAGAATGTGTAGACGTCCACGACTTCCACGCCCTTCTCCGACGGCTTCAGGACGAACTCCTGGTAGTCGAGGACCATCGGCCGCTTGCCGATGAGCCTGAATACGGCCCGGGGCTGGTCCCCGACTTGCACGATGCCAAGAAGCTTGCAGTCCGTGCCTCCGGCAATGGCCTTGCACAAGCTCCAGCCGGGACGCCAACCGGCGCAGACGTCGCCAACCTCCTCCTTGAGCTTGTCCGACTTCTCGAGGCCCCTCATGATCCGGGTGGAGGCGATGTCCTTGCGCAAGGCCTTGTCCAGAGGGGCATAGTCCCCCGTCTTGAACGCCTTCTCGAGCTCCCCGGCGAAGGCCAGGCAGGCCTTCTCCGTGGCGGGGTCCGGCCTCTTGACCTCCGGCACGGCGACGCCCTCGCCGCCCGGGACCGGGCTGCCGGCCGTCCCTTGGCCCGCGGCCGCCTGCTTCTTCTGCGAGGCCTGCCACTGCCGGCCCTCCTCGGACTTGAGGAACTCCGCGAAGGCCGGCTCGCCGGCGAGGTCCGGCATTTCTCCGACACCTTGGCTATCGGCCATGACCGTCAGGCTCCGCGCCGCCTGCGCGAATTCCTTGGCCTCCAGCGCCATGGGCAGGGCTAGGATGTGGGCCACCAGCATCTTGGGCTCTTCCGTCAGCGCCTTACGGCAGCTTGCCGCGGCCTTGGCCTTCTGCCCGTCAGCCTGAAACATGCAGGCGCGCATCACCTGCAGGAAGGGATCGCCTCCCAGACACCGGTCCAACCGGTCGATGGATTCGAGCGCAGCCGCAAAATTCTTCTCCTCCAGGAAGTGGTTCATGAGGAAGATCTCGACCCACCAGTCGCCAGGGAACGCCTTGCGCGTGTCCTCGGCCGCCGCGGCCAGCTCTGCCGCGCTCACTGCCGAGGCCACGCTAACTCTCAACATGAGGATGTGCTTGGCATTCCGAACGGACTCGGGCAGAGCCTTGAGCGTCGCCAGAGCATCGGCAGGCCTGCCCTCATCGCCCGCCTTCCGTGCCTTGGCTATGTCCAGGACTGCTGCGAGCAACTCCTTTTCCAGAGGAGTCAGCACCGCCTCATTGCCTTTCTTCGCCGTCGTGACGGGGAGCAGCATGGAATGGCGAACCTCCTCAGTCAGCCACTCCCCCCTGTTGGCGAAATACATATCCACCACCTTCGGCTCGCCTTTGTCCCAGCCGGCGAGGCGCATCTCGTGATAGTTCACATCGGTGGTCGGCCCGACGAGCAGTCGGAACAGCGCCCGCGGTTGGCCGTCGACCATGCGCAGCCTCAGAAACCTGTAACTGCCGCCCTTGCGGATGCTCTGGGTGACTAGCTCCGTGCCAAGATTCCCTCCGACCCATTGGACCCGCACCGTGGTCCTGAGCACGTCCGGCACATCAAAGCCCTTTAGCGCCGCCGCGGCTATCGCGTCCGCATCGATGGCTCGGTTGTACGGCCCCGGGTCGCAGGCGTTGATGCAGGCCTCGATCTTCCTGGCAAACTCCGTGCAGGCCTTCTCGGCGGCCGGGTCGAGCGGCTTCGACGATGGCTCCGCAGCTAGGCCGGAAGCGGCCGTGACAAGGAGCGCTACCGCCAGAATCCGCATCTTGCGCATGATGAGCATTGCGGGCTTCCTCATTTCTCGCTGGCTGCCAGCCGCTGGAGGCTGTGGCTCCCCTTCAATGGCTGCCAGTTGCCCTGGGGAAGAGGCCACTGCTTCTTGGCTCATAACCTCTCCCTGAAAATCCCCGCCAGCACGATCATCGAGTAGCTTCTTGGACCTTGCCCGCCAATAGGCCCTGGTATGCGCGGTGCCCTCAGAGTCGCTGGGGACCAACTCGGCCCGATAGTCTGCAGACAACTCCAGTCCCATCAGGGACCTCCTGGCTCACCAACACCAGCATTGTCTCCACGCCGGGAGCTTCGCGCAAGCATCAAGTCAGGCCCCCACCAACGGGATGGCGAGCCAGACGCTTAGCTTCCCTATGATCCTGAACTCGGGATCGAACTGGGTCTGTGGGCCACCTTGCGAACGCCAGTCTTCGGCTATGCGCCAGCGGCCACTACTTCGGCCCAACGGATTGCGGCCGCTCCTGCTTAGTCTTCAGAAGTGGGGCCAACTCCGGAGCATTGCGGACCGACTCAAAGGCCTTGTCATCAAGCACCTTCTGGGCGAAGCTGCTATCCAGTTCAATAGCACGCCGAAGCTCAGCGATGCCTTCCTTCTTTGATCTCTCAGTACACACGAGAAGAGCAGCTAGGCCGAAGTGATGCTTGGCTGAATCAGGCTTGATCCTAACCGCTTCGCGGAACTCCAAGGTTGCGCCTGCGATATCTCCTTTGGTGGCCAGGAGTGCGCCCAGATTGCAGTGGGCCTTCTCTGAGTTCGGAGCCAAACGAATGGCTTCTCGGTATTCGGCCATCGCTTCATCGGCGTGGCCCGTGGCATTGAGCACAACGCCCAGGTTGTAATGCAACTCCGCGCTCTCGGGAGTAGCCTTGATGCCATCGCGGAAGACTGTTGTTGCCGCAACCATGTCTCCCTTGGTTGCCAGTGCCCACCCCAGGCTCCGGAATGCATCGGAGAAATACGGATCAAAGACTACGGCGTCCCGATATTTAGCAGTGGCCCCATCAAGATCCCCCTTTTTCTCCAGCATAAGGCCCCAGCAGAAGCTCGCTCTTGCATCTTTCGGCTTAAGGCGCAGCACCTCCCTGAACTCGGCAATGGCTCCGTCGTAGTCCTTCTTCCAACCCAGATATACGCCCAGGTTGCGGTGGCCGGCCGAACTGGCCGGATTCAGTCGCACGCATTCACGAAGTTCGCAAATCGCACCGTCAAGGTTATCCTTTTGGGCAAGCGCTATGCCGAGGCCGTAGTGGGCCTCAGGGTTGTTTGGGTCCAGGGCTATGGCTGCCCGGAACTCGGCAATTGCCCCATCAGCATCACCCTTCTGGCCCAACTCGATTCCGCAATCGACATGTTCCTGCGCTGACTTGGACTTTGTCTCTGGTTGGCCCGCACGAGAGCGTAAGGCACAGGAAGAAAGCATAGAACTGCCAACGATCAGAATCACGGCCATCTGGAAAGCCGTGTTGCTCGCGATCTTCTGGGCATTCATGGCTGCGTGCTCCCAAGCGCTGTGGCCCCGCTCCGCCGACGAATAGCGAGGCATATCTTCATGATTGCCATTCTCCCCGCCCCTCGACGCGGCGCAAGAGCGGGCTGGCCTGCTCCAACGCGTGGCGTTCAACTTCTCAAGCCAACTCCGCGCGTACTCGGCCGAAATGCCGGCAGAGAAGACTGCAATGTAGCGCTCGTAGCCCGCCCTGGCCTCGGGAAGTCTTCCCTGCTTCTCACAGGACGCTGACGACCCCGCGCCGATGCCCGGGCAAATCCCGCCTATCCCGGTTGTGGTTGGCTCACCCCGACAATCAGCGAGGGCAGATTGCCCACCAATGACCATGTCCCGCCCGCACCATGATACGTTTCCACAAAGAGACCATAGCAGTTCCCGCAGCGCTTACAGTGGAAATGATAGCGCAGGACATCCGGAAATGGTCCTGCCGGATCAAGCTCCATAAAGGACTGCTGGCCAATCAGCTCGCGGTCGGATTCGAAGGAGTTGTAGACGAGAGTCCCGTCGGCGACGGCTGCCTTCACCTTGACGCACACGCTCTCCAGCTGCCCCGGGGAACGGATTTCGATCTTGGTGTCGAAGGCATCGCAGACGGTACACATGAGTGTCCCTCTCAGTACGGTGGCAGCAATCGCCGGAACCCGTGGACAAGGACCACGGCCAGAAAGAAGAGATTGCGGGGAGCAACAGCCGGCCAAGGGTAGCCAACCGGTCCCAGGCCCGACTGACCACCCTTCCTGCCTACTAGGCTTCCAGCCACCTCGCGCAGTAGCTCTGTCGAGCGGGGCCAGTCCTTAATACCGTCGAGCCACTCGGCCGGTATCCCCTGCAGCCCCACCGTCGCCCCGGCCAGTGCCCCGGCAATGGCTCCGGTGGTGTCGGCGTCACCGCCGCAGCGCACCACCGCTTCCAACGTCGAGCGGAAGTCGCCCCAGTGCCTTAGCCAGGCGTAGATGGTCACCGGGACGGTGTGATAGATGTAGCCGGTCACTCCGCGTTGGAGGCTCAAGCTGTCGGCGAAATCCAGGACCGCCCTGTCGCTGGCCAAGTGAACTGACAGTTTGTCCATGGCGCTCACCCACTCTCCGTCACTTGGGGCCAGATTCTTCAGGCGCTCGAGGACTGTAGAGACATCCGGCCGCGCCGAGGCCTCTGACTTGGCACCTACCTGTGCGCATACAGCTACAGCCATGGCTCCGGTGAGCGCTCGGGGATCGCGGTGGGTGATGATGGTGGCTGCTTCGACATGTCGGCGGAGCGCATCCTCATCCTCGCCGAAGTAAGCACCCAGCAAGGCGGTGCGCATAGCAGGGCCGTTGCCCGCCGATCTGACTCCGCTCTTTGCCGGCGGGAAGCCCAGCCACAGCTTTAGGCAGGCACGGATGGTGGCCAAGCCCACGCCGGCCGGCAGCCCTAGGAACCACCAGCGTAGTTTCCAGGCCAGGGACTTGGCGAAGGCGTCCGGGGATTCCGGATGGGCCAAGAGCGCCTGCGCCACGAAGAGCGAGTGCTCGGTGTCGTCGCTGATCATCCCGCGTCTGAAGACGAACCGGTGGCGCAGCGGTCCAGGGAAGAGTTTGGCAGCACGGCGACGGGAGACCCCCTCATAGGGCAGGCCAAGAGAGTCGCCAACGGCCGTGCCGAGCAGGCAGCCGGTCAGGGCGTCGGTGGGCAAGTCGCCGGTCACGAGACACCCAACACTTCGCGCACGACCGCGGCATCGCCCTCGGAAGCCAGGACCACCCGCAGTTCCGCAATACCCGGATACTGGCTGGAGAGCGCTCCGCGCAGGCCCTCGGCGAACTGGCGGACCGAGAGCGGCCCGTAGCCAGTGGCCAGCGCCGGCAGGGCCACCGTCGCGGCGCCCTGTTCGGCGGCGAGTTCCAGCGCACGAGTCGCCGTCTTCTGCACTAGTTCGACGCTCGATGCGTAGAAGGCGTCGATGGCTACGGCATGGACGATGTGCCTAACCGCCAGCGGTCCCGGGCCGGTCAGAACCACCGCGCCGGGCTCGACCCAGTGTCGGCCCAGTCCCTTGAGATAGGTTCGCAGTTCGGCCTGCACGTCCTTGCCACCGCGGTGCAGAATGGCCCCGTTGACCCCGCCGGACATGTTCAGCTGGGTGTTGCCGCTGCTGATCAGCACGTCCACGCGCTCATCGAGGATGTCACCGGTCTTGACGATGATGCGCACAGCGGATCCTCCTGTCCATCGTCTCCGCGCACTACACCGGGATCGGCTCGGTCGGACGAATCCGACCATCGGCGCGGAGCTTCTCGCGGAAACCTTCGACGGCCTTCAGGATCTCCATCTGGTTCTGAGTTTCGCCAACCAGGTCCAGATATAGGCAGCGCCCGGCCACCGCGTCGAGCTCGAAGCCCCAGTAGACTGGCATCAGCGGGTTGATCCACAGCTTGCTGCCGCGGGTGCGCTCAGTGGCGTGAAAGTCGCCGTACTCCCCGCGGATTGCCGAGCAGATGGATGCGTTTACGATGCTCGGCGAGTCAGGCATGCGCCGGAAGACGAAATCGCAGGCGTCCAGATAGAGCCGGGCCTCCTCCATCTCCCTTAGAAGAGAGAAAGCTCCCAGGTAGCCGCCCTCCCGAGACAGGGCTGCCACGTTCTCCAGGAAGTGGGCGTGGACCACGCCGTGATAGGCGTCGACCCCGAAGCCGAGACAGGCCAGGAGCTTGTGCGACACGTTCGTCCGGCTGGCGGCCGAGATGCTGGCGATGTCCTCGCCGGGCGTGCCGAGCCCCGCCTCGTCGCCACGCATGAGGCTGTCGGTGCCGCCATCGACCAGCAGAATGGTGTCGATGCCGTACGCGGCGCACACCGCCTCGTAAGCGGCCCGAAGCGGCTTGGCGCCGGTCCGGAAGAAGCACTGAATCGAGGCCCCAATGCCCTTAGCCTGTAGCCAGCGGCACAGGAACTTTTCTGGGAAGTACCAGTCGCGGCCGCCCGATTCGGCGGTGATCTCCATGACCTCCGGGGCCAGCTGTCGACCGCCGACGCCGTAAAGGTTGGAGAATGTCAGGTTGGCCAGCTGTACGTCCTTGCCCAATCCTCGGAGGTGAAAGTAGAGCGGCAACCCGCAGAAGACATCGAAACCACCGCCCGCGCCGGCCAGAAGAATCCTCTGTGCCTGGTCTAGTCGGTCCAGGAAAGGGATGCTCCTTAAGTTCATTGATCATCCTCCCCAAGCATGCCGGCCACCGCCCGGCAGGCTTTCTCGAAGCGCTCTGTCCAGGAACCGCCGATCCGAACGTAGCGACGGCCACGCGACTCCAACTCCCGGACGCAACGGTCCATGAACTCCTGCCGGGCGTGGGGCAGATAGCGCTGGGCGTCGTCCACCCATGGGACATCAACGTCGGTAAGGAGGTAGAGGTCGTAACGGCGCTCCTCGGCGAGGTCCTTGATCCACTGCGGGCAACCGCCAAAGAGCACGTCGCTCCAAATAGTGGTGGTCAGGACGTCCGTGTCGCAGAAGAGCAGCCGGTTGGCCTGCCGGGCCAGGGCATCCTCGGAGGCGACCTGGCCCCTGGCGATTAACGGGATGTCCTCCGGATCGCAGCGGCCGGCCTTGTGGTCCAGCAGCCCGCGGGCGTATTCCTCCGCGCAGACCGTCTGGTAATGGGTGGCGAGGTCCCTGGCCAAGGTTGACTTCCCGGTCGACTCAGGTCCGAAGATGCAGACCCGCTTTACAAAGTGCGGCCGGACACAGGGCGGGATGAACCTCCAGTTCTCCATGGGCTTCTGCCGGACGGCGGAGCCCGACACCGGGACCAGACTGCGCTGACAATCCACGGGGATGTGCCTGGCACCCAGCACCTCGGCCAGCTTGAACCCGTACTGCTCGGAGCTGAACACCACGTCCGGCCCCGTCGGCAGGACCCGCCGGATGCTGTCGTGCCAGATCCTCCAGAAGTCCGGGTGCTCGGACGGCTCCTGCGGGTTCTCGTCGGTGACGTGGACCACGTTCACGTCCGGGAACATCTCCCGCATCCACCGGTGCCGCAGTTCCCCCGGGATGGGCTCGGCCTGGATGGAGCAGACCAGGACCGTCAGCCGGTCGACACAGTTCCTGCCGAAGTCCACCAGGTACTGGTGGCCCAGGTGCGGCGGCATGAACTTGCCGAGGGTCATGCCGGTTGCGGGGCGGCTGCCTTCTGTGCCTGTTTCCACGACTTCCTCCATGCGAAGAGACCCATGGTGGCCAGCACCAGGAACGCCACGTAAAGGACCATGGTGGGGTAGAGACCCTTGGCCAGGTAGATGCCGATGCTCAGGACATCCACGGCGATCCAGATCACCCAGGACTCAAGTACCTTCCTGGCCATAAGCCACTGGGCGATCAGGCTCATCACCGTCGCCGCCGCGTCCCAGTACGGCAGGCTGGCGTTGGTGAAGGTTCGCATGGTGTAGCCCAGGCCAAAGGTACAGGCCACGGCGACGAGCGCCCAGCCCGCCGCACCACGCCGACCGATGCGCATCACCTTGAGCTCGCCCTTGTCTTTGCCGCCATGGAGCCAGTGATACCAGCCGTAGATCTGCAGAACAACGTAGACCACCTGCAGGCCCATGTCCGAGTAGAGCCTGGCCTCGTAGAAGATGAAGATGTACAGGAACACCATGATCAGGCCGGTCGGCCAGCACCATATGTTCTGGCGGACGGTCAGCAGGACACTGGCCAGGCCGAAGACGGTGGCAACAATCTCAATGGTGCTCACTGGCCGGCCTCCCCCTTCTTGGCAAAGTACAGGCCGGCGTAGATCTTGGCGTCGACCAGCAGGCCCTCCTGCTGCTTCCTTTGCAGCCAGCCTTCGACCTCAGCCAGGGGGACCGCATGGACCTTGATGTCCTCCGTGGCGTC